>NZ_JBHTUV010000017.1:0-95017 GCF_042793475.1 Microbacterium sp. NPDC056569
GGTACTGCAGGGGGGACCCTGTGGGAGAGTAGGACACCGCCGGACACCCATTCACGGAATGGCCACCCCACACGGGGTGGCCATTCCGCGTTAACAGGGTGGATTGCCGACGTAGAACTGATCCTGGAGGATCGAAGAATGGCAGAGCAGGAGCCGCGCGACGAACGACGCGCGCCGCGTGAACGAACCAGCGGCAAGCCGTCGTCTGCAGGCGGCGACCGCAAGCCGTACGCGAAGCGTGACGGCGACCGCAAGCCGTACGCGAAGCGTGACGGCGAGCGCCCGTACGCGAAGCGCGACGGTGATTACAAGCCATACGCGAAGCGCGACGGCGACCGCCCCTACGCGAAGCGCGACGGCGACCGTCCCTATGCGAAGCGCGACGGCGACCGTCCCTACGCGAAGCGCGACGGCGACCGTCCCTACGCGAAGCGCGACGGCGACCGCAAGCCGTACGCGAAGCGCGACGGCGACCACAAGCCGTACGCGAAGCGTGACGGCGACCACAAGCCGTACGCGAAGCGTGACGACGACCGTCCCTATGCGAAGCGCGAGGGCGACCGTCCCTATGCGAAGCGCGAGGGCGACCGTCCCTATGCGAAGCGCGACGGCGACCGTCCCTACGCGAAGCGCGACGGCGACCACAAGCCGTATGCGAAGCGTGACGGTGATCGTCCGTACGCGAAGCGCGACGGCGACCACAAGCCCTACGCGAAGCGTGACGGTGACCAAAAGCCGTACGACAAGCGCGGTGACCACAAGCCGTCCGAGCGCTCTGCCCGGCCGACGCGCGGGGGAGCGAACCGTCCCGACCGTGCTGTCCGCGAGGGCGAGATCCGTCCCGTCCGCGCACGGCACGACGACCCGGTCATTCCCGAGGACGTCACGGGACGCGATCTGCCGCCG
Organism: Microbacterium sp. NPDC056569; assembly: GCF_042793475.1. Taxonomy (NCBI): domain Bacteria; kingdom Bacillati; phylum Actinomycetota; class Actinomycetes; order Micrococcales; family Microbacteriaceae; genus Microbacterium; species Microbacterium sp. NPDC056569. The sequence goes on from NZ_JBHTUV010000017.1 coordinate 907, forward strand.
GCTGCCCGCAACGAGCTGAAGACCCTGAGCAAGGAGAACGCCGAGGAGGTCGCGCGCCACCTCGTGATGGCGTCGCAGCTGATCGACGAGGACCCGGCCCTGGCGCACCAGCACGCGCTATCGGCCTCCCGTCGCGCCGGCCGCATCGCGGTCGTCCGCGAGACTCTGGCCATCACCGCCTATGCGACGGGCGACTTCGCCCTCGCGCTGCGCGAGCTGCGCACGTACCGTCGCATCTCGGGACGCGACGACCAGATCGCGCTGATGGTCGACAGCGAGCGAGGCGTCGGGCGCGCCGATCGCGCGCTGGAGGTCGGTCGTTCCGTCGATCGCTCGACCCTCGAGACGCCCGTGCGCGTCGAACTGGCGATCGCGATGTCGGGCGCCCGCCTCGACCTCGGCGAGCCCGAACGGGCGCTCCAGGAACTCGACATCCCCGAGCTGGATCCCGATCGCGCGTTCGAGTGGAGCCCGGCTCTGTTCGCCGCCCGTGCCGCGGTGCTCGAGGAGCTCGGACGCACGGATGAGGCCGCGCAATGGCAGCGACGCGCCGTGATCGCCGGCGAGGCGATCGACGCGGCATCCGGTCTCGACGATCTCGAGACGGTCTTCGTCGAGGAGGTCATCGAGATCGACCTCGACGACGAAGACGAGGAAGACGAGGAGAGCTCGGACGACACCCTCGACGAGGCCGAGACTCCCGAGGGCGTCGACGAGCCCGAACCCGCCGCCACCGAGCCGGAGGGCATCTCCGTCGAGGACGAGGTCGCCGAGATCCTGGTGGAGGCCGGCGTCGACGCTCCGGGCGACGACGAGGCCGACCGCTGATGGCGCTGTTCGGGCGGCGGGCTGCCACGCCCGCCCCGCTCGACGGCGTCGACGTCGTGCTGGCCGACCTCGACGGGGTCGTCTACGCGGGTGCCGGCGCGCTGCCGCACGCGGTCGAGAGTCTCAACCGCGCCCGCGACGGCCGTTCGCTCGCGTACATCACCAACAACGCCGCGCGGACGGATGCCTCGGTCGCGGCGCATCTGACCGAGCTCGGGCTCGCAACGACCCCGCGTGACGTCGTCACCAGCCCGCAGGCCGCGATGCGGCTGCTCGCCGGCAGGATCGCACCGGGCTCGACGGTGCTCGTCGTCGGCGGCGACGGGCTCGTCGTCGAGGTCGAGAAGGCCGGATTCGTCGTGACGCGCAGCGCCGACGACGCGCCGTCGGCGGTCGTGCAGGGGTTCGCGCCCGAGGTGGGATGGACGCAGCTGGCCGAGGCGGCCTTCGCGCTGAAGACGCCTGAGGAGGACGGCGGCATCCCGTGGGTGGCGACGAACACCGACTGGACGATCCCGCAGTCCCGCGGCATCGCGCCGGGCAACGGCACTCTGGTCTCCGCCGTCCACACGGCCGTCGGCAGGCTGGCGACGGTGGCGGGCAAGCCCGAGGTGCCGATCTTCGAGGAGGCCGTGGCGCGGTTCGAGGCGCAGCATCCGTTGTTCCTGGGCGACCGTCTCGACACCGACATCCTCGGCGCCAACCGTGCCGGCATCCCCTCGGCACTGGTGCTCACGGGAGTGGACCGGCCGAAGCACGTGCTGGCGGCCCCTGAGAACTCGCGGCCGACGTACATCCTCGGCGACCTGCGCGAGCTCCACGAGCCGTACCCCGAGGTCCAGGTGAAGGACGGCGTCGCGACGGTCCGCGGGGCGCGGGTGGCGATCGACGGCCCCGACGTCCGCATCGTCAGCGAGGGCGATCAGCCGATCGACCTCGTGCGCGCGGGGGCTGCCGCGATCTGGTCCACGGGGCGGGCCATCTTCGGCTTCCGCGTGCCCGAGCGCCTGTACGCGGATCCGTTCCACCGCCCCTGATCCTCGCCGCGGCGAGGCGGGAGTGTCGTGCCGCCCCCGTAGTCTGGGGGCATGGATCGAGCCGACGAGCATGACGACCAGCACGGCGACCTGCTGTCGACCCTCGAGGTGATCGAGGCGCAGCCGCTCGCGACGCGCGCCGAGGCATACGACACCCTGCACGACACGCTCGCCCGTCGCCTCGAGGCGACCCCCGGCACCCCGTCATGACGAGCCGCCTCGACGCCGCTCTCGCAGCCCGGGGCCTCGCGCGCTCCCGCACCCATGCCGCGACGCTCATCGCCGACGGACTGGTCACGGTCGACGGGCGTCCGGTGGTCAAGGCGTCGACTCCCGTCGGCGACGCCTCCGTGATCAAGGTGGCGGCGTCCGACCACTACGTCAGCCGGGCCGCGCACAAGCTCATCGCGGGGCTCGACGCCTTCGAGGTCGACGTCCGCGGACGCCTCGCGCTCGACATGGGCGCGTCCACCGGCGGCTTCACCCAGGTGCTGCGCGAGCGCGGCGCCGAGCCGGTGATCGCGGTGGATGTCGGTCACGGGCAGCTCGCAGCACCCGTCTCCGACGACCAGGGTGTCGTGTCGGTCGAGGGATTCAACGTCCGCTACATGACCCCCGAGACCCTCGCCGCGGCGAGCGGCATCGCCGACGCGCCCGGGGTGATCACGGGCGACCTGTCGTTCATCTCTCTCACGCATGTGCTTCCGGCAGCGCGTGCTGTCGCAGCATCCGATGCCGATCTCGTACTGCTGGTCAAGCCGCAGTTCGAGGTCGGGCGCACCGCGGTCAAGGGGGGCCTCGTGACCAACCCCGTGCTGCGCGCCGACGCGGTCGCGCGCGTGCTGTGGGCTGCCTGGGACGCGGGCCTCGGCACGTGCGGCGTCGTCTCCTCCCCGATCGCGGGCACGCACGGCAATTCCGAGTTCATCGCGCACCTCGCGCCGGGGCGGGGGAGCAATCCGACAGAATGGTTGAGCACCGTGAACCGACTGGCGGGGAGCCGATGAACGACGCCGACACACAGGCCGAGCGCAGCATCCTGGTGGTGGCGCACGCCCATCGCGCCGACACCGTCGCCGCCGCGGAGCGCGTCGTCGCCGCCCTGCGCGCCGCCGGCGCCCGCCCGGTGCTGGCCCTCGACGACGGCGAAGACCTGGTGCAGGCGGGGCCCTCGCTCGCCGATGTCGCGGTGCTCGGCAGCGACGTGCCGGTCGCCGACATCGAGCTCGCGATCGTGCTCGGCGGCGACGGCACGATTCTGCGCGCGGCGGAGCTGGTCCGCGACGGGAGTGCGCCGGTCCTCGGCATCAACATGGGGCACGTCGGCTTCCTCGCCGAGATCGAGCGCGACGACATGGACGAGGCCGTCCGCCGCGTCATCGCCCGTGAGTACGAGGTCGAAGACCGCATGGCGCTGCAGGTGCGCGTGAAAGACACCGGGGACTCCGTGATCTACGAGACGTGGGCGCTCAACGAGGCCACCGTCGAGAAGGCGAGCCGCGAGCGCCTGCTCGAGGTCGTCGTCGAGATCGACGGGCGGCCGCTGTCGACGTTCGGCTGCGACGGCATGGTCGTCTCGACGCCCACGGGATCGACGGCCTACAACTTCTCCGCCGGCGGACCCGTGATCTGGCCGACCGTCGAGGCGATCGCCGTGGTGCCGCTGTCGGCCCACGCGCTGTTCGCCAAGCCCCTCGTCGTCGGGCCCGAGCACTCGGTCGCCATCGAGGTGCTCGAGCGCACCAACGGCACCGGCATCCTGTGGTGCGACGGACGCCGCTCGCACGACCTGCCGCCGGGCGCGCGCGTGGTGGTGCGGCGGTCAGATCGTCCGGTCCGCCTCGCGCGCCTGCACCCCGCCCAGTTCACCGACCGCCTCGTGCGCAAGTTCCGCCTCCCCGTCGAGGGCTGGCGCGGTCCGGCCGCGATCACCGGCGTCATGCCCACGCAGGCGACGCGGACGACGGATGCTGCGACCGCCGCCGATGTCGACATCGATGTGGTCGGCAGCGAGGTCGCCCCGTGATCGAGGAGATGCGCCTGCGCGATCTCGGCGTGATCGCGGAGGCGACGCTGCCGATCGGAGCGGGCTTCACGGCGATCACCGGTGAGACCGGCGCCGGCAAGACCATGGTGGTGACGGGACTCGGGCTGCTGCTCGGTCAGCGCGCCGACTCCGGTGCCGTGCGCGCGGGCGCCGCCCAGGCGACCGTGGACGGCGTCTGGATCGTCCCCGAAGACGGACCCGTCGCCGCACGCGTGCGCGAGGCCGGCGGCGACGTCGAGCCGATCGGCGGAGGACGAGCCGAGCTGTACATCGGGCGCTCGATCTCGAGCGAAGGCCGCGGGCGCGCGTCCGTCGGCGGCCGGGCAGCACCGGCCGGGGTCCTCGCCGATCTCGCCGACGAACTCGTCGTGGTGCACGGGCAGTCCGACCAGCTGCGGCTGCGCTCCGCGGCGGCTCAGCGAGACGCACTCGACCGCTTCGGCGGCGAGACCGTCCACACCGCGCGAGACGCCTACCGGCGCGCGTTCGAACACTGGCGTGCGATCGACCGCGAGTTGTCGCAGCTGACCGACGATCGCGACGCGCGGGCGCGCGAGGCCGAAGACCTCCGTGCGCAGCTCGCCGAGATCGAGCAGGCGGCCCCCGAGTCCGGCGAAGATGCTGAGCTGGCCACCCGCGCCGAACGCCTGGCGAACGCCGAGGAGCTGCGCGTCGCCGCCGCGACCGCCCACGACGGACTCTCGGGCGAGGGCGACGAGCCCGACGCCGGAGCGCTGCTCGCCGAGGCCCGTCGCGCCCTCGAGCGCGTGCACGACCCGGTGCTCGCCGAACTCGCCGGGCAACTGGCCGACGTCGGCTATCGCGTCGCCGACATCGCCGCGGCGCTCGCGGGCTACCTCGCGGACCTCGATGAGTCCGGGCCCCACGAGCTCGCTGCGGTCGAGGAGCGTCGCGCGGTGCTCGCCGCTCTGGTCCGCGCTCACGGCACCCTCGATGCCGCGATCGAGCTGCTCGACACCGGATCGTCGCGGCTGGCGGAACTCGACGACGACTCGGATCGTATCGACCGGCTGACGGCGGAGCGGGATGCGGCGGCATCCGTCCTCGACGAGACCGCCGCCGTGCTCACCGCGGCGCGCACCGAAGCAGCCGCGCGGCTGGGCGCCGCGGTCACCACCGAGCTGCGGGCGCTCGCGATGCCCGACGCGCGCCTCGAGGTCGCCGTCACCGCCGGCACCGAGTCCGCGTCGGGGCGCGACGACGTCGCGATCCTGCTCGCCCCGCACCCCGGCGCCGAGCCGCGGGCCGTGTCGCGCGGCGCGAGTGGCGGCGAGCTCAGCCGCGTCATGCTCGCGATCGAGGTCGTGATCGCGGCCGTCGACCCCGTGCCGACCTTCGTGTTCGACGAGGTCGATGCCGGCATCGGCGGCGCCGCGGCCATCGAGGTCGGCCGCCGGCTCGCGCGCCTGTCGGAGTCGTCGCAGGTGATCGCGGTCACGCACCTCGCGCAGGTCGCGGCGTTCGCCGCCAACCACCTGACCGTCGTGAAGGCGAACGACGGCTCGGTCACGGCATCCGATGTCCGCCGTCTCGACGGCGCCGACCGCGAGGCCGAGATGGCGCGCCTGCTGTCAGGTATGCCCGACTCGGACGCCGCGCTCACGCACGCACGCGAGTTGCTCAGCCTCCGCACCGAAGTCGACTGAGACGTCCGGCCGGCTCCGCGTGTCCCCAGCTTCTGCGAAGCTCATCCGAACACTGCCTGATAGGATAAAAGCCCGTGATGCAGACTTCTGATTCTTCCCGCGGCGACACTTCGAACGACACCACCAAGCACATCTTCGTGACCGGTGGTGTCGTTTCCTCGTTGGGCAAGGGTCTCACCGCGGCCAGCCTCGGAAACCTCCTCACCGCTCGTGGTCTGCGCGTCGTGATGCAGAAGCTCGACCCGTACCTGAACGTCGACCCGGGCACGATGAACCCGTTCCAGCACGGCGAGGTCTTCGTGACCGACGACGGCGCCGAGACCGACCTCGACATCGGCCACTACGAGCGCTTCCTCGACATCGAGCTGAGCCAGGCGGCCAACGTCACCACGGGCCAGATCTACTCGCAGGTCATCGCGAAGGAGCGCCGGGGCGAGTACCTCGGCGACACCGTGCAGGTGATCCCGCACATCACCGACGAGATCAAGCGCCGCATGCGCCTGCAGGCCGACGAGACGCCGAAGCCCGACGTGATCATCACCGAGATCGGCGGCACGGTCGGCGACATCGAGTCGCAGCCGTTCATCGAGTCGGCCCGCCAGATCCGCCACGAGCTCGGCCGGAACAACGTGTTCTTCGTGCACGTCTCGCTCGTGCCCTTCATGGGCGCGTCGGGGGAGCAGAAGACCAAGCCCACGCAGCACTCGGTCGCTGCGCTCCGCTCCATCGGCATCCAGCCCGACGCGCTGGTGCTGCGCAGCGACCGCCCCGTCACCGAGTCGAACAAGCGCAAGATCGCGCTCATGTGCGACGTCGATGAGGGCGCGGTCGTGAACGCAGTCGACGTGCCGAGCATCTACGACATCCCGTCGATGCTCAACGAGCAGGGGCTCGACGAGTACATCGTGCGCGCCCTCGGCCTGTCGAAGGCCGCCGATGTCGACTGGTCGCGCTGGCAGCGCGTCCTGAACGCGGTGCACAACCCGAAGCACGAGGTCACGATCGGCCTGGTCGGCAAGTACATCGACCTCCCCGACGCATACCTCTCGGTCACCGAGGCGCTCAAGGCCGGCGGGTTCGCGCAGGAGACGCACGTCAACATCCGCTGGATCCCCTCGGACGAGTGCGAGACCCCGGAGGGCGCAGCCAAGGCGCTCGGTCCGCTGGACGGCATCGTGATCCCCGGCGGCTTCGGCATCCGCGGCATCGAGGGCAAGATCGGCGCGCTGAAGTTCGCGCGCGAGCAGGGCATCCCGACGCTCGGCATCTGCCTCGGCCTGCAGTGCATCGTCATCGAGTACGCGCGTCACGTCGCCGGGATCGAGGATGCCTCGTCGAGCGAGTTCGACCCCGATACGCAGCATCCCGTCATCGCGACCATGGAGGAGCAGGTCGACATCCTCGACCACGGCGACCTCGGCGGCACGATGCGTCTCGGCCTGTACCCGGCCGACCTCGCGGAGGGCTCGATCGCGGCCGAGGTGTACGGTGCGGATCGCGCGTCTGAGCGCCACCGTCATCGCTACGAGGTGAACAACCGCTACCGCGACCAGATCGCGGAGGCCGGCCTGCTGTTCTCGGGCATCAACCCCGACCTGAACCTCGTCGAGTACGTCGAGCTGCCGCGCGACGTGCACCCGTACTACATCGCGACGCAGGCGCACCCCGAGCTGCGCTCGCGTCCGACGAACGCCAATCCGCTGTTCCGCGGCCTCGTCGGTGCGGCGCTCGAGCGGCACCGCTCGAGCGAGCTCTTCGAGGTCGAGAACGACTGACGTGACGGACGAACGGATGCTGCACCCTGGCGCGCCCTCGGAAGAACTCCTCGCCGACGAGCCTGTCGATGCCACCGTGCTCGACAGCGACCTGGTCTACGAAGGCCGGGTCTGGGACGTGCGCAGCGACACCGTCGCGTACGGCGGCGGGCAGATGGTGCGCCAGTACGTCGAACATCCGGGCGCGGCCGCGGTGGTGGCGGTCGACGACGAGGACCGGGTGCTGCTGATCCAGCAGTACCGGCACCCGATCCGCCACCGCGACTGGGAGATCCCGGCCGGCCTGCTCGACATCGACGGCGAGACGCCGCTCGAGACCGCCCGGCGCGAGCTCGCCGAAGAGGTCGACCTGGTCGCCTCGTCGTGGGAGCCGCTCGTGAGCATCTTCACCACGCCGGGCGGCAACGACGAGGTCGTCCACCTGTTCCTCGCGCGGGGACTCACGCCCGCGAACGAGGTGCACGCGCGGGAGGACGAGGAGGCCGACATCCGCCTCGAGTGGCTGCCGCTCGCCGACGCGGTCGCCGGGATCCTCGCGGGGCGGCTGCGCAACGGCATCCTCGCGGTGGGCCTGCTGGCCGCGGCCGAGCGGCTCCGCGCGGCGGCCGGGTCCTCCGGGGCCTGACGACCCCCCCGGCCTTCGCCGACTCCCTCGCCGGACGTGAGACCCTCGTGACAGGAGGTGCCTGACATGCAGATCGCTCGAGCGGTGGACTCGTACCTGCGCCATGTCGCGATCGAGCGCGGCCTGTCGGAGAACACCGTCGCGGCGTACCGGCGCGACCTCGCCGGCTACGCCGAGTGGCTGCGGGAACAGGGCATCGACGACACCGCCGCGGTCACCTCGGTGACGCTCGCCAGCTTCATCGCGGATCGTGCGGCGGCGCAGCCGCCGATGGCGGCGTCGTCGCTCGCGCGACTGCAGTCGTCGGTGCGGGGGCTCCACCGGTTCCTCGCCCGCGAGGGGATCGAGCCGGCCGATCCGTCGTCGAACCTGCGCCCGCCGAAGCAGCCGCGGCGGCTCCCGAAGGCGCTCACGATCGACCAGGTCGAGAGCCTGCTGGATGCCTCGGGCCCGGCGCCCGCGACCGAGGCCGGCGGCGAGTCCGGCAACGGTGGAGCGGCGCCGGGCGATCTGCTCGGCATGCGCGATCGCGCGCTGCTCGAGCTGTTGTACGCGACCGGCGCTCGGGTGTCGGAGATCGTGCAGCTCGACGTCGACGACGCCGCGCACGGCGACGTGCTGCGGGTGCACGGCAAGGGCTCGAAGGAGCGCATCGTCCCGGTCGGCTCGTACGCGCGCGCCGCCGTCGACGCCTACCTCACCCGCGCGCGGCCCGAACTCTCGCACCGTGGCCGGTCGACGCCGAGGCTCTTCCTCGGCGCGCGCGGAGCACCACTGTCGCGGCAGAGCGCCTGGCTGATCATCCAGTCGGCGGCCGAGCGCGCCCACCTCACCGCGCACGTGTCGCCTCACACCCTGCGGCACTCGTTCGCGACCCATCTGCTGCAGGGCGGCGCCGACGTGCGCGTGGTCCAGGAGCTGCTCGGCCACGCCTCGGTGGCGACGACGCAGATCTACACGTACGTGTCGGTCGACGACCTCCGGGACGTCTACGCCACCTCGCATCCCAGGGCCCGCTGACGTCGCTTCGCCGTTCAAAGGAATCCGCGCCTGAACGGCGATTTTGCACGGCGGAACGGCATGCGGCCCTGTCATCGGGCAGTGGACAATGGGCGCATGATCGACATGCCCGCGCCCGTGGCATCCGCGTCACCTGGGGCCGCAGCATCCGCCCGCCCCACAGCCCGTCCGCCCGTCGCGCTGGCAGCCTTCTGGATCGTCGCCGGGCTCGCCGGCTGGGTCGTCTCGTTCCTGCTGTACCTCGAGTACATCGGGCAGCTCGCGGGCACCGCGCCGCTCATCTCGTGCCAGGTGAGTCCGATCGTCACGTGCGGCCCGAACCTGCTGTCGCCCGGCGGCAACCTGCTCGGCTTCAGCAACTCGATCCTCGGGGTCGTGCTGTTCCTCGGGCCGATCTACGCCGGAGTGAGCGCCCTGGCCGCTCCCGACGGGCTGCGCCGGTGGTACTGGCGCGTCTACTCGGTGTTCGTGCTCGGCGCGATGGTGTTCGTGCACGTCCTCGCGTGGCGCAGCGTCTTCGAGTACGGCTCGCTGTGTCCGTGGTGCATGATCGTGTGGCTCGTGACGATCCCGCTGTTCTGGTTCACCCTGGGGTGGACCCTGCGCGATGGAGTGTGGGGACGGATGCCGCGACTCGGCGCCGCCCTCCTGACGTGGGCTCCGCTCATCACCGTGCTGGACTACGCCGTCATCGCGATCACCGCGCAGGTGCGGCTCGACGTGCTCGGATCGCTCTGACGGACCGGCGCACCCGCGCCGTTCCGCGGCGCAGACGGCCGCGCCGCAGGCGGTACCGCGCGCGGCGTGACTAGAATCGGGGGACACGACGCACGGAGGCAGGAGCATTGGTGGCGGGCAAGGCAGAGGCGGCGACGAAGGCCGCCACGGGGGACACTCCGATCGGACCCACCGGTCGTCCCTATCAGGGCTTCCCCACCCCGCCGAAGCTCGACGGCCACGGCCCCGCCCGCATCATCGCGCTGTGCAACCAGAAGGGCGGCGTCGGCAAGACGACGACCACCATCAACCTCGCGGCCGCGCTGGCCGGCTACGGCCGGAAGGTGCTCGCGGTCGACTTCGACCCGCAGGGCGCGCTCTCGGCGGGTCTCGGCATCCAGACGCACGACATCCCGACGATCTACGACCTGCTGCTCGACGGCAAGCGGGACCCGCACGAGGTCATCGTGCACTCCCGCGTCGACAATCTGGACGTCATCCCGGCGAACATCGACCTGTCGGCCGCCGAGGTGCACCTCGTCAACGAGGTCGCGCGCGAGCAGACCCTCTCACGTGCGCTGCGCAAGCTCACCGGCGATTACGACGTCATCCTCATCGACTGCCAGCCCTCGCTGGGCCTTCTGACGGTCAACGCGCTCACCGCGAGCCACGGCGTGGTCATCCCGCTCGAGTGCGAGTTCTTCGCGCTGCGCGGCGTCGCGATGCTCATCGAGACCATCGACAAGGTGCGCGACCGCCTCAACCCCACCATCACGCTCGACGGCGTGCTCGCGACGATGTACGACGCGCGCACCCTCCACTCGCGCGAGGTGCTCGAGCGCGTGGTCGATGCCTTCGGCGACGACGTGCTCGAGACCGTGATCGGTCGCACCGTCAAGTTCCCGGATGCCTCCGTCTCGGGCATGCCGATCACCGAATTCGCGCCGGAGCACGCCGCTGCGCAGGCCTACCTGCGGCTGGCGCGGGAGCTGGTCGCCCGTGGCGCTGTCGCCTGACGCTTCGACAGGCTCAGCGTCCGGGGCGGGCCCGGCGACCGGGGAGGGTTTCCGGGTCGCGCTGTCGAACTTCGACGGGCCGTTCGACCTCCTCCTGACGCTCATCTCGAAGCACGAGCTCGACATCACCGAGGTGTCGCTGTCGCTCGTGACCAACGAGTTCATCGCCTACCTGCGGGATCTGGGTCCGGGCGAAGAGCTGGACGAGGCATCCGAGTTCCTCGTCGTCGCCGCGACCCTGCTCGACATGAAGGTCGCCGGACTCCTGCCGCAGGGCGAGCTCGTCGACGCCGAGTCGGTCGCGCTGCTCGAGGCGCGCGATCTGCTGTTCGCCCGGCTGCTGCAGTACCGCGCCTTCAAGGAGGTGTCGGCGTGGTTCGAACGGGCCCTGCGCCGCGAAGCCGTGCGCCACACGCGCTCGGTGCGCCTCGACGAGAAGTACCGCAATGCCGTGCCGGAGCTCGTGTGGTCGCTGAGCGCCGAGGATTTCGCCGCGCTCGCGGTGCTGGCGATGACGCCGAAGGAGATCCCGCGCATCGGGTTCGACCACCTCCACGCGCCGCTGGTGAGCATCCGCGAGCAGGCCGCGATCGTGGTGACGCTGCTGCGGGATGCCGGATCCCTGACGTTCCGCGAGCTCATCGCGGGCGTCGGCCAGCCCGGCGTGGTGGTCGCCCGATTCCTCTCGGTGCTGGAGCTGTACCGCCACGCCGCCCTGTCTTTCGAACAGCTCGAACCGCTCGGCGAGCTGACCCTCCGCTGGAGCGCGCTGCGCTGGAGCGACGAGAACCTCGCCACCTTGGGAGCCGACTATGACCACTGACGCGACCCCTGATGCACCCGTCGTCACCGTGAGCGATGTCGCCCGGCGTCTGGAGGCGATCCTCCTGATCGTCGAAGAGCCGCAGAGCCTCGTGAGCCTCGCGGCCGCGGTCGGTGCGCCGGTGCCTGCGGTGCGCCAGGCCATCGAGGCCCTCGTGGACGACTACGACGGAAGGTCCGCCGGACCCGTTCGAGGGTTCGAGCTGCGCGAGGTCGGCGGCGGATGGCGGCTCTACGTCCGCGAGGAGCTCGACGACCTCGTCAGCGAGTACGTCGGCGGCCAGGCGCCGTCGCGGCTCTCGCAGGCGGCGCTCGAGACCCTCGCGGTGATCGCGTACAAGCAGCCCGTGACCCGCGGGCAGGTCGCGTCGATCCGCGCCGTGAACGTCGACTCCGTCGTGCGCACGCTGCTCGCGCGCGGGCTCATCACCGAGCTGTTCGCGGACGCCGAGACCGGCGCCGTCAACTACGGCACCACCGACGCACTGCTGGTGCACCTCGGCATCAACTCGCTGGACGAGCTGCCGCACATCTCGCCGCTGCTGGACGGTGCCGATGAAGTCGGAGACAGCATGGACGAAGGGATCCGACGATGACCGGGGGAGCGGAGTCCACCGAGGGCGTTCGCCTGCAGAAGGTGCTCGCGAACGCGGGCGTCGCCTCGCGGCGTGTGGCCGAGCAGCTCATCGTCGAAGGACGCGTGCGGGTGAACGGCAAGATCGTCACCGAGCTCGGCTCGCGCATCGATCCCGAGAACGACCTCGTAGACGTCGACGGCACGGCGGTGCAGCTCGACCAGTCAAAGCGCTACGTCATGCTCAACAAGCCGACCGGCGTCGTGAGCTCGATGAAGGACGACCGCGGCCGCCCTGATCTGCGTCGCTTCACGAAGGAGTGGCCGGAGCGCCTGTACAACGTGGGGCGATTGGATGCTGAGACCAGCGGCCTGCTCGTGCTCACCAACGACGGCGAGCTCGCGCACGTGCTCGCCCACCCGTCGTTCGGCGTCACCAAGGTGTACATCGCCAAGGTCGACGGCCGGGTGACGCCGCAGACGATCCAGCGACTCCTGCGCGGAGTCGAACTGGAGGACGGTCCGATCGCCGCCGACAAGGCGCGGCTCCTCTCCTCGTCGGCCGAGGGCGGCGGCTCGCTCGTCGAGCTCACGCTCCACTCCGGACGGAACCGCATCGTGCGCCGCATGATGGCCGAGGTGGGGCATCCCGTCGTCGAGCTCGTGCGCCGGCAGTTCGGGCCGCTGCACCTGGGAACGCTGCCAGCCGGGCGCGCCCGCGAGTTGACTAAAGTGGAGCGGGGCGCTCTGCTGACTCTTTCGCGCCAAGCCGCAGGTCAACAGGAGGACTAAGTGACAGCGACCTCCCTCGCTCCGCGCGTGCAGGGCACGGTGCGCATCGTCGGTGCCGGCCTCCTCGGCGCGAGCATCGGCCACGCCCTCAGCGCGCGCGGCATCGATGTCGCTCTCGACGACACGTCGCCCTCGCAGCTGCGTCTCGCCGTCGACTACGGTGCCGGTCGCCGTGCCGCCGACGACGACGAACCGTCGCTGGTCGTCGTCGCGGTCCCGCCGGACGTCACGGCCGACGTCATCCAGCGCGAACTCGAGCACCACCCGGGCGCCGTGGTGACGGATGTCGCGAGCGTCAAGCTCGAGCCGCTGCGCACGCTGCGCGAACGCGGCGTCGACCTCACGCACTACATCGGGTCGCACCCGCTCGCGGGCCGCGAGCGCGGGGGAGCGATCGCCGCCCGCGCCGACATCTTCGTCGGCCGTCCCTGGGTGGTGTGCCGCGATGAGGAGACGCCGTCGGCCGACCTCGCCCTCGTCGAAGCCCTCGCGCTCGACCTCGGCGCGACGCCGATCGAGATGACGCCCGAAGACCACGACCGCGGTGTCGCGCTCGTCTCGCACGTTCCCCAGCTGGTCGCGAGCCTGCTCGCCGGCCGCTTCGTCGACGCGCCCGACGGATCGCTGCGGCTGGCCGGCCAGGGCGTGCGCGACACGACCCGCATCGCGGCGTCCGCCCCTGAGCTGTGGGTCCAGATCCTCGGTGCGAACGCCGCACCCGTCGTCGACGTGCTCGATCAGATCGCCGCCGACCTCAACTCGGTCGCCGACGCGCTGCGCGAACCCGACGCACCGGGCGCTCGCCGTGCCGTCGCCGACACGATCCGCCGAGGCAATGACGGCGTCGAGCGCCTGCCCGGCAAGCACGGCCAGAACCGCCGCTTCGAGCAGGTCGTCGTCATGGTCGACGACACTCCCGGCCAGCTCGGGCGCCTGTTCGGCGAGCTCGGCGACCTCGACGTGAACGTGGAAGACCTGCGCCTGGAGCATTCGCCCGGCGCCCAGTTCGGCCTCGCCGAGATCAGCGTCGTCCCCAGCGCCGTGCGCCGGGCGATCGACGGCCTCGAGTCGCGCGGCTGGAAGATTGCGAGCACCACCAATGACTGACCCCTCCGCCGACACCGCGGTCGTCGTCGTCGCGATCGACGGCCCGGCCGGCAGCGGCAAGTCCAGCGTCTCGAAGCAGGTCGCCCGGCGCCTCGGATACGGCTACCTCGACACCGGCGCCGCCTATCGCGCCCTGGCGTGGCACGCCCTCGCGCGCGGCATCGACACGTCGGACGCAGCATCCGTTCTCGACGTGTCCGGAGATTTCGACTACGCGATCTCGCTGGACCCCGACGCGTACTGGGTACGGGTCGGTCAGGACGACGTGACCGACGCGATCCGGGAGCCGCGCGTGTCGGACGCCGTGAGCGGCGTCGCGCGCGTGCCCGCGGTCAGGCAGTCGGTGAACGCGCTGTTCCGGTCGCTCGTGGCGGACTCCGGGCGGCCGGGCGTCGTCGTCGAGGGCCGCGACATCACGACCGTCGTCGCCCCCGACGCCCCGGTGCGCGTCCTGCTCACCGCCGCGCCGGAGGTGCGCGCCGCGCGTCGCAGCGCCGAACTGACGACGCAGGATGCCGCGGCCGTCGCCGCCGCTCTCCACCAGCGTGACGCCTCCGACTCGGCCGTGGTCGACTTCCTCACCGCCGCTCCCGGCGTCGAGGTCGTCGACTCGACCGACCTCGATTTCGACCAGACCGTGGACGCCGTGCTCGGCGTGATCCAGGCCGCGCTCAGCGCGCCGGCGGTCGACCCACTGCAGACAGGAGCCTGAGATGGCCGCCGACAACCACAACGAGTTCGACGAGTTCGAAGCCGCGGACGACAACCTCGCCGAGAACCTCGCGGACCTCGACGACGATCTCGCCGAGCAGCGGGCCGTCGCCCTGCGCGTCGGGCTCGACGACTACGACCTCGACGAGGAGGACGCCGCGCTGCTCGAGGGCATCGTCCGCGGCGAGGACGGCATCGAGTTCCTGCCGGCACTGCCCGTCGTCGCGATCGTGGGCCGCCCGAACGTCGGCAAGTCCGCGCTCGTGAACCGCATCCTCGGCCGCCGCGAGGCCGTCGTCGAGGACACCCCGGGTGTCACGCGCGACCGCGTCACCTACAAGGCCGAGTGGATGGACCGACGCTTCACGCTCGTCGACACCGGCGGCTGGGAGCCCGACGCCCGCGGCATCGACCGCTCGGTCGCCGCGCAGGCCGAGGTCGCGATCGACCTGTCGGACGTCGTGCTGTTCGTCGTCGACGCGATGGTCGGCGCGACCGCCACCGACGAGCACGTGGTGCGCCTGCTCCGCAAGGCGAACAAGCCCGTCTTCCTCGTCGCCAACAAGATCGACGATGCCCGCCAGGAGCCCGAGGCCGCCGCCCTGTGGAACCTCGGCCTCGACCAGCCGTGGCCGGTGTCGGCCATCCACGGCCGCGGCGTCGCCGACCTCCTCGACGAGGTCGTGAAGGTGCTGCCCGACGTGTCGGCGGTCGCCAAGGCCGAGGTCGGCGGTCCGCGCCGCGTCGCGATCCTCGGGCGGCCGAACGTCGGCAAGTCGTCGCTGCTCAACAAGGCGGCGGGCGAGGAGCGTGTGGTCGTCAACGAGCTCGCCGGCACCACCCGCGACCCCGTCGACGAGATCGTCGAGCTCGGCGGCAAGCTGTGGCGGTTCGTCGACACCGCCGGCATCCGCCGGCGCGTGCACCTGCAGCAGGGTGCCGACTTCTACGCGTCGCTGCGCACGTCGGCCGCGCTCGAGAAGGCCGAGGTCGCGATCGTCGTGATCGACGTGACCCAGCCGATCAGCGTGCAGGACCTCAACATCATCGACCTCGTGCTCGAGTCCGGCCGGGCGCTCGTCATCGCCTACAACAAGTGGGACCGCCTCAACGACGACGACATGGACGGCCAGGATCGCCGCCGCTACCTCGAGCGCGAGATCGAGCAGGACCTCGCCCACGTGGCGTGGGCGCCCCGCGTCAACATCTCCGCCCGCACCGGCCGCCACCTCGACAAGCTCGTGCCGGCGCTCGAGACGGCTCTCACGTCGTGGGACCAGCGCATCCCGACGGGCAAGTTCAACGCGTTCCTCACCGAGCTCATCGCCGAGCACCCGCACCCGCTGCGCGGGGGCAAGCAGCCGCGCATCCTGTTCGGCACCCAGGCGTCCACGCGCCCGCCGACCTTCGTGCTGTTCACGACCGGCTTCCTCGACCCCGGCTACCGCCGGTTCATCCAGCGCCGACTGCGCGAACTCTACGGCTTCGAGGGCTCGCCGATCGTCATCAACATGCGCGTGCGCGAGCGTCGACAGCGCTGACGCGAGGGGACGGATGCTGCGCCCCGGTCACGCAGAGACACGCCGACCGTGCGCGGCGCGGGGTGTGACAGGCTGGCAGGGTGACGATCGAGCCTCCCGCCTTCGGTGAGCCCCGGCGTCCGCACGGACCCCGCGACCCCGGGGACGCGTGGGTCGTGGCGCCGACCGGGGAGCGGTACTGGGGCCGGTTCGGGGCGGCAGGACTCCTCGCTGTCGACGCCGAGCGGGGCGTGCTGCTCCAGCACCGTGTGTCGTGGAGCCACTTCGGCGACACCTGGGCGCTGCCCGGCGGTGCGCGTCACGAGGGCGAGTCCGCGTGCGACGGCGCGCTGCGCGAGGCCGCCGAGGAGGCCGGCGTGCCGGACGCCGCGGTGCGTCCGCGAGTGCTGAGCGTCTTCGACCTCGGCTACTGGAGCTACACCACCGTCGTGGGCGACGTGGTGGTGCCGTTCGAGCCCACCATCAGCGATCCCGAGAGCCGCGAGCTCGCCTGGGTGCGCGTCGACGAGATCACCGGATACCCGCTGCACCCCGGCTTCGCGGCCTCGTGGGAGCGACTGCGGGGCCTGCTCGGCGTCCGGCCCGCGGTCGTCGTCGACATCGCGAACGTCATGGGTTCGGTGCCCGACGGCTGGTGGCGCGACCGCCCCGGTGCGGCTTCCCGGCTCATTGCCCGGATCGCCGAGCTCGACAGGCACGGCGTGCCGGCGTCCGCGCTGGACCTGCCCGAGCAGACCTGGTACCCGGAGTGGACCGCTGTCGTCGAGGGGCAGGCGCGCGGGGTGGAGGATGCCCCGGGGGTCGGGGTGGTGCGTGCCGAGGCATCCGGTGACGACGCCATCGTCGCCGCGACGGAGCGAGCCGTCGCCGCGGGCCGTGCGGTGACGGTGGTCACGAGCGATCGCGGGCTCTCCGAGCGCGTGGCGGATGCCGGAGCCGCCGTCCGCGGCGCGCGCTGGCTGCTCGACCTGCTCGAGGACTGACGGCGGCGGGACCACCGATCGCACCGCCTTGCGAAGCCCTCCGGAACGGCGGTACCTTTCCCGCAGCATTCGACGGGCGCCCGCGACGACCGAGGTGGCGCGCGACCGGGGTGGGAGCGGCATGATCTCCTCCAGCGATCTCGACGCCGGTCGCGCCGCAGCGGCCGACCGGCGCTGGGCGGACGCCTGGGAGCTGCTCGCCCGCGTGGACGCGCGTGACGGTCTGGAGGCGTCCGATCTGGAACTGCTGTCGACTGCAGCCCTCCTCCGCGGCGAAGCGCAGGCATGCGTCGACGCGCTTTCGCGCGCCTACTCGGCGCACCTCGCCGCGGACGACAATGCGGGCGCCGCGCGTTCGGCCGGGTGGCTCGCGCTCGACCTGATCGAACAGGGGGACTTCACCAACAGCGTGCTGTGGGCATCCCGTGCGATGCGGATCGTGGGGGCCATGGCGGAGCCCGGCGCGCTGGCCGGGTTCGTGCGGATGGCCCCTGCCGTCGGCCAGCTCGGCAGCGGAAACGCCGCCGAGGCGGTTCATGCGTTCGAGGAGATCCTCGCGATCGCGCAGCGCGAGGGCGACCGCGAACTCGCGACGTTCGCGCGACTGGGCTTGGGCAAGTCCTTGATCGAGTCGGATGCCGTCGCCGAGGGCTTCGGCCGTCTCGATCAGGCGATGGACGCGGTCGCGGCCGGCGACGTCGCTCCGGTGCCGGCCGGCGTCATCAGCTGCGGCGCCATCTCCGACGCCGTCCTCGCCTTCGACCGCGAGCGCGCGACCGCGTGGACGGAGGTGCTCGGGCAGTGGTGCGAGGGACAGCCCCAGCTCATCGCGTTCAGCGGACAGCGTCGCGCGATCGAAGCCGGACTCCTCCTGATCCGCGGGGCGTGGTCCGAGGCGTCCACGGCCGTGGAACTCGCGCTCTCGCGGTTCCGGGCGGGAGACTACCGAGCGATCTGGGGTGCGCCCTACCAGTTCGCGGAGCTCTCGCGCCTGCGCGGGGCGTTCCACTCCGCCGAGGAGTCCTACCGCCGCGCGGGCGAATCCGGATGGGAACCGCAGCCGGGCCTGTCGCTGCTCCATCTCGCCCTCGGCCGGACGCGGCGGGCGCAGGACGAGATCCGCCGGAGCGCCGCGGGTGCCGACCCGATCACCCGCAGGTTCCTGCTCCCTGCGCTCGTCGAGATCGAGGTCGTTGCGGGAGATCACGAAGCCGCTCGTCGTGCCGTCGAGGAGCTGCGCGACGCGAGCAGGCGGGCCTCCACGACGATGCTCGAAGCCACCGTCACCGCTGCGGACGCGCGGGTGCTGCTCGCTGAGGGGCGCGTGGCGGACGCGCTCGAGGCGGCCCACGCCGCCGTCGGTGCGTGGGGTCTCGTCGGAGCGCCGTACGAAGTCGCCCGGAGCCGCGTGCTCGCGGGCCGCGCCCTCCGAGCGGCGGGCGACTCGGAGCGGGCGCAGCAGGAGTTCGATGCGGCCCGCACGGTGTTCCTCGCCCTCGGCGCGGAGCCTGCCGTGGCGGACCTCGCGGCGTTGGCGGGCGATCGCCGCACCGGCGTGCTCACCCCTCGCGAGGTGGAGGTGCTTCGGCTCGTGTCCACCGGCCTCACCAACCGCGGGATCGGCGCCAAGCTCTCCCTGAGCGAGAAGACGGTCGCGCGTCACCTCGCCAACATCTTCGGGAAGCTCGGCATCACGAGCCGCGCCGCGGCGACGGCCTACGCCTACGAGAACGGCCTCGTCTGATCGTCGACCGGCGCTCCGTCTGCACAGAATGACCCATGCGCCCGGGCGGGAGAAGATGCGCGCTTCGCCCGACGCGGCGCACAGACGCCGACGCCTACCGTGTGGCCATGGACATCCCGCTGATCGCCGGCACGGTCTCGACCGTCGTGTTCGCGGTCAGCAACCTGCCGATGCTCGGCAAGGCGCTGCGCACGCGCGACGTCTCGTCCTACAGCCTGCCGAGCATCGTGATGATCAACGCGGCGAACGTCGTCTACTCGCTCTACGTGTTCACGCTTCCCCTCGGCCCGGTCTGGGCTCTCCACACGTTCTACCTGATCTCCTGCGCCATCATGCTCGTGCTGTGCCTGGCACAACGGCGCGCGGGGATCCGGCGTGCGGCGCCCGACAGCCCGCGCCCGGAAGCCGTCGCGATCAGTGCTCGTCGCGCCCGCGAAGCCGGTCGATCTCGCGACGTTCGCGCTTCGTCGGGCGGCCTGCGCCCCGATCGCGCTGCGCCATGATCGGTGTGGGGTCGCGCGGGGGAGTGCGGTCCTCCATGGCGGTCGCGACCAGCGGTGCGCCGACCCGCTTCGAGATCGGCTGACGAACGACGAGCATGCGGTCGAACCCGTCGATGCGGACCCGCACCTCGTCGCCGGGCTTCACCGCCTGCGCCGCCTTCGCGCGCTCGCCGCCCACACGGACGTGCCCGGCGCGGCAGGCCGTCGTCGCGGCCGACCGCGTCTTGTAGATCCGCACGGCCCAGAGCCAGGCGTCGACGCGGACGGACTTTCCCGGGGTCGAGGCATCCGTCATGCCATCACCACCGGGGTCTGCATCTCTCGACGCGCACGCACGCTCACCAGCACGCCCACCGCGATGAGACCCTGGCCGAGGCAGTACGTGAGCATGACGAGCGGGCTCGTCCAGTCGGGCATCGCGTCGGGGGTGAAGAGCCGGAACGCGAGCACCGAGTCCGAGGCGAGGAAGAACACCCCGCCCCACACGACGAGCGGATGACAACGGGATGCTGCCACCGCCGTGCCGCCGAGCACCAGACCGTAGACGGCGACGGCGATCGACAGCGCGCCGAGGTGCGGCCACAGCACCGCGAGGAGCACCACCCACCACACGGCGTACACCGCCGCCCAGAGCGGCACGCGACGCACGGCCAGCATCCGCCAGAACAGCCAGATGTAGCAGAGGTGCGCGAGGCCGAAGAAGAGCAGCATCATCGGCACCGTCGGCAGCCACGGCACGAACGTGCCGGCGCCGTCGCCGAGCCACGAGAGGACGATCGCGGCCACGAGGAGGGTGTGCGCGGGCGACCACCGGGATCCCCACGCGCCCCACACGACGGCCAGCCCGAGCAGCGGCATGAGGGCGAGCTTCGTGGGTGCGGCGACCGCATCCGAGCCGACGGCGAGCGCCGTGATGTGCACGATCGACACCGCGATGTACGGCACGAACCCGATCCAGAGCCGACGCATGATCCTCCTCGATACGCAGGGCAACCATAATCGTCGCATGACCGATGTGCTGGCTCGGATGGGCCTCGTCCGGATGTCCGCACGCGATACGGGCGCGCCGCACCGCGTGGCGACCCCACTGGAGCTGCTGTTCGACCTGGTGTTCGTCGTGGCCGTGTCGCAGGCGTCGCAGAACCTCCACCACCTCATCAGCGAGGACCACGTGGGCCAGGGCGTGCTCGCGTACCTCATGGTGTTCTTCGCGATCTGGTGGGCGTGGATGAACTTCACGTGGTTCGCCTCGGCATACGACACCGACGACTGGCTGTATCGCGTGCTCACCATCGTGCAGATGGGCGGGGTGCTGGTCCTCGCGGCGGGCGTGCACGACGCCATGGTCGACTTCGACTTCCTCGTGGTCACGTGGGGCTACGTCATCATGCGATTGGCCATGGTGGCGCAGTGGCTGCGGGCCGCGGCATCCGATCCCGAATCGCGCCGCACGGCGCTGCGCATGGCCCTCGGCGTGACCGTGGTGCAGGTGCTGTGGGTGGCGCGCATCTACCTGCTCGATGAGACGGCGCAGTTCTGGACGTTCTTCGTGCTCGTCGCGCTCGAGCTGCTGGTGCCGGTGTGGGGCGAGGCGTCCGGGCGCACGGCGTGGCACCCGCACCACATCGCCGAGCGCTACGGACTGTTCACGCTGCTGCTCCTCGGCGAGAGCCTCCTGGCCTCGGCGAACGCGATCATCGACGCGCTCGCCGAAGGAGAGCACGTCTCGGAGCTCGTGACGCTCGCGATCTCGGGGATCGTGGTGACCGCGGGGATCTGGTGGGTGTACTTCGCCCGCGAGCAGCAGCATCGGCTCGAGGGCAGGAAGTCCGCCTTCCGCTTCGGCTACCTGCACTACGTCATCTTCGCGGCGGTCGGCGCCGTGTCGGCCGGCGTCGAGGTCGAGATCGACGAGATCACCGGGCACACCGAGATCTCGCCCGAGATCGCCGGGCTCGCCCTGACACTGCCGATCGCGATCGTGGTGGCTGCGTCGTGGGTCGTGCTGCTGCGTTCGTCGCTGTCGCGTTGGGCCTCGGCGGCTGTGCTCACGGGCGCCGTGGTGATTGCGCTGGCCGGTCTGCTGCCGTCGGGGGAGTACGTCGTCGCCGCCGCACTCCTGGTGGGGGTCGTCGTGGTGCTCGAGGTCGACCGGGTGCGACGGCAGCCGGCACCGGTGCATTGACGCGAACGGATGCTGCGCCCCCGGGAGTCGCCCGGGACGCGGGTCAGCTCGCGAGATCGAGCGAGACGATCGCGAGGTGCGGCTTCGGCCGAGCCACCTCGCGGAACCCGGCCTCCTCGAACGTCGACAGCACGCCGTGGAACAGCTCGTTCGAGGGGATCTTCTTTCCGGCGTCGGGGTCGAGGGGGTACGCCTCGATCACGCGGGCTCCGTTCATGCGCGCGTAGTCGATCGCCGCGTCGAGCAGCTTCGCGTTGAGACCCTGGTTGCGATGCTCTTTGCGCACGACGAAGCAGCTCACCGACCACACTGATTCGTCGTCCCACGGTTCTTCGGAGGCACCGGTGAAGTTGCGCGTGCGCCCAAGGCGCACCTGCTTCGTGCGCGGCCCGACGCGCACCCAGCCGGCCGCTTCGCCGTCGACGTAGGCGATGAAGGCCGGGGGAGGCCCGGCATCCAGCTCGTCGCGCAGCAAGCCCTCGCGCTGCTCGAGGGTCGTCTTCTGCCACTCGGCGTTCGTGATCATCCACCACTGACACTGGCAGCCGCGCCCGTCGCCACCGCCGCTCAACGCGTGCTGTGCGTCGTCGAAACGATCTGCCCTGGCCGGTTCGATGGTGATGTTCGCCATGTCGCGACGCTAATGCGCACCACCGACACCGGCAAGCGATCGACGGATGCCACGCCCGGGCGCACGTCGGTTCGCGAGCCCTCTGTGGAGCGGGTAGGATGGGGGAGTTGTCCGCGCGCAAGCGGGGGCATCGGGATGTGGCGCAGCTTGGTAGCGCACCTGACTGGGGGTCAGGGGGTCGCAGGTTCAAATCCTGTCATCCCGACAGCAAGGTCCCGGAAACTCAAGGGTTTTCCGGGACCTTTTCGGTTGTGATGTGTGGTCGCGGTCCTCGCGATGGTCATGGCGGAGCACCCTGAGTGTTGACCGTGACCCCTGCGACGAAGTACCGCGAGCGGCGTAGCCTGGGCGCATGGGCAGTCCCCGCCGCGTGCTCGACCGGCGATCTGTGTGGTGGACCTCGGCGATCGTCGTGCCGCTCGTGGCCGCGGCTGCGATCGTGGTGCCGATCGCGGCGAGCGGCGCCGTCGACCTGCCCGACAAGAGCGTGAAGGAGCTGATCGAGTTCGCGGGTGCGAGCGAAGTCGATGCGCTCAGCGGCACGATCGAGCAGACCTCCGAGCTCGGGCTGCCCGACCTGGGCACCCTGACCGGATCGAGGGATGGGTCCGAGGGCGGACCTGACGACGGGTCGTCGCCGGCCGATCTCGACGACCTCATCTCCTTGGCCACCGGCTCGCATACGGCCAAGGTGTACCTCGACGGAGAGAGCGCCCGCCTGCAGGTGCTCGACCAGCTCGGGGAACGCAACGTGTATGTCGACGGGGCCGCAGAGGAGATCTGGTACGTCGACAGCGAGACCCAGACGGCGACGAAGCTGAATCTCCCCGCCGGCGCCCCGAAGGATCGAAGCGACCCGGACGACACGCTTCCCACCCCTGACGAGGTGCTCGACCAGGCGCTGGCCCGGCTCGATGAGACCACCGATGTCACGGTCGGCACGGATTCGCGCGTCGCCGGGCGCGACGTGTATGAGCTCATCCTCGAGCCGCGCACCCCGGATACGCTGGTCGGCGACGTGCGCGTCGCCATCGACGGTGAGAACGGCGTCGCGCTGGCGGCATCCGTGACCGCCCGTGGCGCGAGTGCGCCCGCCTTCGAGGTCGCCTTCACGCAGGTCGACTTCTCGGCGCCCGACTCCGCCGTGTTCGCTTTCGAGCCCGGCACCGACATGGCGGTCACCGAGAAGGATGTCGCGCTGCCCGGTGGTCAGCACGATCACGATGGGAAGAAGACGGATGCCGCCGCCGCGGTGATCATCGGGGAGGGCTGGTCGGCTGTGGCTGAACTGCCCGGCGCAGCCGAGACCGGCGAGCAGGGCGCGTTCGCGGGGCTCGACGCTGAGCAGCTCGCGATGCTCGAGAGCATCACCACCGCGGTCGACGGCGGGAGGGCGGTGCAGACGGCGCTGATGAGCGTGCTCTTCACCGACGACGGCCGGGTGCTCGTCGGGGCGGTGCCGGCATCGCGCCTGGTCGAAGCCGCGCAGACCGGTCGCTGACGGAACGCCGGTGACCACGCCGACTCCGGTGAAACCGACCGCGGAGACGGAGCTCTCGATAGAGACCTCGGGTCTCACCAAGCGCTTCGGCGCGCAGACCGCCGTCGACGCGGTCGACCTCGCCGTGCCACGGGGTGCGGTGTATGGATTCGTCGGGCCGAACGGCTCGGGCAAGACCACCACGATCCGGATGCTGCTCGGGCTGCTGCGCGCGACCGACGGCCAGGCCCGAGTGCTCGGTTCGCCGATGCCACGCGCCCTCGACACGGTGCTGCCACGCGTGGGAGCACTCGTGGAAGGGCCGGCGTTCCTCCCGTTCCTCACCGGAGAGCAGAACCTGCACCGGTTCGACGCGGCGGACCGGCACTCGTCGCGTCGCACGCGGGAGTCGCGGGTCGGCGCCGCGCTCGAGCGCGTCGGCCTCACGCATGCCGCGAGGAAGAAGGCGCACGCCTACTCGCTGGGGATGAAGCAGCGACTCGGTCTCGCCAACGCGCTGCTGATGCCGCGAGAGCTCCTCGTGCTCGACGAACCGACCAACGGGCTCGACCCGCAGGGCACCCGTGAGGTGCGCGCGCTCATCCGCTCGTTCGCAGCCGACGGCACGACGGTCTTCGTCTCGAGCCATCTGCTCGCCGAGGTCGAACAGCTCTGCAGCCACATCGGCGTCATGAGCGGCGGCCGCCTCGTGGCACAGGGGACCCTTGAAGAATTCCGCCGTGCGGGGGCACGCGCGCGCGTGCAGATCCGCACTCCCGACTCCGCGGCCGCGCGTGCCGTGCTCGCCTCGCTCGGGTTCGAGATCGACGCGAGGGACGCGGCATCCGATCTCGATCTGGTGACCGGGGCGATGCCGGACGGTGCCGCGCCGGAGACCATCGTTGCGGCGCTGGTCGCTGCGGACGTGCGCGTACGCGGGTTCGAAGTGGTCAGCGACAGCCTCGAGCAGCGGTTCGTGGCGTTGACCGGGGAGGGTTTCGATGTCGTCGCCTGAGGTCGCGGCACCGATCTCGCGCGCGGGGTCCGGCACCCGCCCGCTGCTCGGCAATGAGCTGGCCACCCAGTTCGGGCGATGGCGCACGTGGGCCATGCTGACCGCGCTCGCGCTCATTCCCGTCCTGCTCGGCGTCGCGGTCCGACTCGTCGGCGGGTCCCGTCCCGGGCGCGGCCCCGCCTTTCTCGACCAGATCACCGACAACGGGCTCTTCGTCGCCTTCGCGGCGCTGACCGTCGCGGTGCCGCTCTTCCTGCCGCTCACCGTGAGCGTCGTCGCCGGTGATGCGATCGCCGGTGAGGCCGGTCACGGCACCCTCCGCTACCTGCTGACCGCTCCCGCGGGCCGAGTGCGACTCCTTCTGGTCAAATACCTGGCAGCGGCGGCGTTCTGCGTCGCCGCCACCCTCACCGTGGTCGTGGTGGGTGCGCTCGTGGGATCGATCCTCTTCCCGCTCGGCCCCGTCACGCTGCTGTCGGGCGCCCAGGTGTCGTTCGGCGAGGGGCTGCTGAGGCTGCTTCCCGTCGCCGCCTACGCATCGGTGTCGCTCTTCGGCCTGGCGGCGATCGGACTGTTCCTCTCCACGCTCACCACGGTCCCCGTCGGGGCCATGGCGGCAACTGCGATCCTGGCCGTCGCCGCGCAGATCGTCGGGGCGATCCCGCAGCTGGACGCGGTGCACCCCTGGCTCTTCACGGACATGTGGCTGGACTTCGGCGACCTTCTCCGTTCGCCGATCGTCTGGGACTCGTTCGCGAGGAACGCGTTGCTGCAGGGCGGCTACATCCTGGTCTTCGGCGCCGCCGCGATCGCTCGGTTCACCACGAAGGACGTGCTCTCGTAAGGTCAGCCCGCGGCCGTGAGCACGCGCAACGCGCTGTTCGCCCGCGCACCGGTCGTCGACTCGTCGATATTGACCACGACGGGCTGGTGCTCGAGCACCTCTTCACGCTCGTACTGGGCGTACGACATCACGATGACGACGTCGCCGGTGTGCACGAGACGCGCGGCGGCGCCGTTGATCTGCATCACGCCGGTGCCGCGCTCGCCGGCGATCGTGTAGGTCTCGAAGCGGGCGCCGTTGTTGACGTCGACGACATGCACCTGCTCGTGCTCGACGATGTCGGCGAGGTCCAGCAGGTCGGCGTCGATCGTGATCGAGCCGACGTAGTTCAGGTCGCTGCCGGTGACGGTGGCGCGGTGGATCTTCGACTTGAGCAGGGTGCGACGCAAGGGAACTCCGTGGGTTCGTGGATCGAGTCCAATAATACGACCCACTCCGGCGGCCCGAATCGCGGCGCCGACTGCGCCCCGGGTAGGCTGGGATCGATGGGGAACACTCGTGCCGAGGCGGCATATCTGCGCTCACTCGCGGCGTTCCGAACCCCCACCCTCGATCTCCTGCATGGTCGCTACGCGCCCTTCGTGGTCGCGGCTCTGTCGATCGTGTTCACCGTCGACCGCCCGTCGGTCGAGATCTCCGACGCGCACGCCGAGGTCGCCGAGATCCTCGACGAGCTCCGCGCTGCGGGGTACGACGAGGGCGATCGCACCCTCCCCGTCGGCACCGCCCGCGAGATCTGCCGCTACTGGGTGCGGGTGGGATGGCTCGTTCCGCAGATCGACGGCGACACCGAGGTGTATCGGCTGACCGCCCACGCGGTCGGCGCGCTCGAGATCACCGGACGGACAGCCGGCGGCCGGACTCGCGTGTCGAACTCGCGCGTCCGCACGCTGCTCGAAGCGGTCGAGCGGCTCTCCGACCACGCCGAGACGGATCCCGCCGTACGGATGGCCCGGCTCATCCAGGAGCGCGACGCCCTCGACGCCGAGATCGCGCGCCTCGAGCTCGGGCAGTCCGAGCCCATCGACGACGAGCAGCTCCTCGAAGAGGCCGAGAACGTCCTGCACCTCGCGCGCGAGCTGCCGGCGGACTTCACCCGCGTCGCCGAGTCCATCAAGGCGATGCAGCGCGATGTCGTCGCCGACCTGCGTCGTGACGTGCGCCCGACCGGCGAGGTGCTGCGCGAGTACCTGCAGCGCGGGCAGCACGTCATGCAATCCACCGCCGAGGGCCGGGCGTTCGCCGGCGCCCTGCGGCTGATCGGCGATCCGGAGCGCATCGACAGCCTCACCGAGCAGCTGCACACGCTGCTCGCGCAGCCGTTCACACGCCTCATGGACGCCGAGCAGCGCAAGGAGCTGGACGCGATCGGCCGCAGGGTCGAGCTCGGCGTCGAGGAGGTGCTCACCGCTCAGCGTCGCGCCTCGCGCGTCATCACCGGACAGGTCCGCACCCACGACCCGATCCGCGACAGGCAGGTCGACGATCTGCTGCGCGACGTCATGTCGGGGCTCCAGGCCTGGACCCGCAGCTCGTCGTTCGACGCCGCGGTCGACCCGCTGCGCAGCCTGCCGATGGCCGACATCGGTCATCTGCGGCAGTCGGTGAGCGACATCCGTCCACCCGGCGCACCCGCTCCGCTCACCGCCTCGGACGAGGACGCGGAATTCACGGATGCCGACACCCGCGCGTGGGGTGGACCCCGGTATGCCGAGCTCGAGGCGTACGTCGCCGGTCTCGGCGACGAGTTCGATCTGGGCGACGCGTTCGAGGGGGCGGACGACGCCGCGCGACGCCCGGTGGACCTCGTGGGCCTCCTCGAGATCGCCCACCGCAACGGCATGACCGAGGGCGACGAGGTCTCCGTCGTCGAAGCCCTCCGCCCCGACGGCACGACGCGACGGTTCGCGTTCGGAGCCGTCACCGCCCGCACCGCGAAGGAGCCCGACGATGACTGAGACCGCCACGCAGAGCGATCTCGATACCCGCGATCTCGACGCCGGCGACGCCGCCGCGAGCGAGGGGTTCATCGCTCCGGCCGCGATGGAGGACGACCTCGACGAGCTCTTCCCCGGCGACCGCGGGGTGCTCGACCCGGCGGTGCGGCGCGTCTTCGTCCACGTCCTGCAGCGGCGGTTCCTGCTCGCCGACCGCAACCGCGACGAGTGGACCGTGCTGCTCGACAACCAGCAGCTCATCGAGTCGCGCCTCAACGACCTGTTCGTGCGGCTCGTGGTCGACCACGATCGCGGCGTCGCGTACAAGCAGCAGGTGCGCTCCGACGAGCTCGAGATGCCGATCCTGCTCCGGGATGCCGCGTACACGCGCTCCGAGACGCTCGTGCTGGTGCACCTGCGCACCGTCTATCAGCGCGAGTCGGCGGCGGGGGAGCCGGCGGCGCGCGTCGACATCGAGGACGTCGAGCAGACGGTGATGAGCTACTTCGTCGACGCCGACGGCGACACGGCTCGCCGCCAGCGGTCGATCCGCAAGGCGATGGACCGGCTGGCGCGCGACGGCATCGTCGATGAAGAGACCACGGGCCGGTTCCGCATCAGCCCGCTCGTCGAGATCGTGCTGAGCGCCGAGAAGCTGCGCGAGCTGCGCGATTGGCTGCGCACGCAGTCGGATCCGGCGGGCGCTGAGGGCGCAGCATCCGTCGCCTCGGTGGATGTGTTCGACGATGCCGAAGAAGACGAAGAAGAACTCGAGGAGACCGCGCTGTGACGATGCTCGACACGCTGTTCGGGCTCATCCCGGCGGCATCCCGTGGGCAGCAGTGGCTCGCCGAGGACCTGCAGCTCGTCAACTGGGGCGGCTACGACGGCGCGCACCGCGTGCGCTTCTCGCCCGAGGCGACCCTGCTGTGCGGCGGGTCGGGGTCTGGCAAGTCCACGCTGATGGACGCGTACATCGCGCTGATGATGCCCCACACGACCCCGTTCAACGGTGCGTCGAACGGCGGCGTCACGGGGCGTCCGCGCGGTGACGAGCAACGCAACATCCTGTCGTACGGGCGCGGCAAGCTGGACGAGTCGCGCACCGAGGACGGCACGAAGATGCGCGTGCTCCGCGGCGACGGCGAAGACACGTGGACCGCCGTGGCGATGACCTGGATCGACCACGACGGGTCCCGCTTCACCGCGGTCCGCGCGTGGTACATCCCCGCCGGCGCGCGCGTGCTCGAAGACACCGTGAGGGTGCGCGCGACGACCGACCGCGCGTTCGACCTGAGCTCCCTGCAGCAGGCGGCCGCGCTGCGCCTCTCCGACCTCGCCGTCAAGAACGCCGGCCTCGACCCGGTGGGAACCGATCGCGAGTTCTCGGCGAGGCTGCACGCGGTGCTCGGGATCGGCGCAGCCGGTGCGGGGGCCAAGGCGATGAGCCTGCTCGCCCGCATCCAGGCCGGCCAGCAGATCACCACGGTCGACGACCTGTACAAGCGCCTGGTGCTCGAGGAGCCCGAGACGATGACCACGGCCGACGCCGTCGTCGCCCACTTCGACGGGCTCGAGAGCACGCGCACGCGGATGCTGACCGCGCGTCAGCAGGTAGGCGCCCTCGAGCCGATCCGCGAGCTGCGGGAAAAGATCGCGGCGGCGGCCGACCGCGTGCAGCTCATCGACGAGGTCGGCGAGTTCTCCGACCCTTCGTCGCTCGCGACGCTGTGGCGCGCGGACCGGCGGCTGGGCCTGTTGCGCGAGGTCGAGACCGAGCTGCGCGACCGCAAGAACGCGGCCGACAGCTCTTTGCGCGAGAACCGCGCGCTGGCCGACGCGGCCGAGGCGGAGCGCGACGGCCTCGTCGAGGTGCTGCGGCTGTCGGGCGGGGATCGCCTCGAGACCGCGCAGCGGGAGCTGCGCGAGGTGGAGCGACGCCTGACCGCGACGCAGAGCCGGCGCGCGGCGCTCGAGGCGGATCTGCGCGCGATCGGCGAGGAGGCGGCCACGCACGCGGAGTTCACCGCGCTCGTGGATCGTGCTCGTGCGAGGCTCGCCGACCGCGACGCGAAGGGCGGCGCCCGGGCCGAGTACGCCGAGGCGATCTCGGCGGAGAAGTCCGTCGCACGCGAGATCGCGGAACTGGAGGCGGAGGCACGACGCGCGACCGGCCTGAAGGGCAACATCCCGCGGGCGCTGCACGAATCGCGCGAGCTCGTGGCACACGCGGCCGGGATCGATGTCGAGGACCTGCCGTTCGTCGGCGAGCTGATCGAGGTGCGCACGGAGTTCGAGCCGTGGCGGGAGGCGTTCAACCTCGCACTGGGCGGCTTCGCGACGACGCTCCTCATCGATGTGGAGCATCTCGGCCGGTTCCGTACCGCGATCGACTCGGTGCGCACTCCCGTGCGGCTGCGCTACGAGGGCGTGCACACCGGACTGGACGAGGTCGACCTGCACGACACGACCACTCTGCCGGGGCGTCTCGACTACCAGAGCACGCCGTTCACGGGCTGGCTGCAGGAGCGCCTCGACGACCGCTTCGGCTTCGTGTGCGTCGACTCCGCCACCGGCCTGTCGCGCCATCGAATGGCCCTGACGCTCGCCGGCCAGATCTCGCAGGGCAGCCGCGGCGCGCACGGCGGCCACGGGCGTGAGAACGTGCTCGGCTTCTCCAACGACCGACGCCTCGCCGACCTCGCGCGGCAGCTCGACGAAGCCCGCGCGCGGCTCGCAGGCGCGACCGAGACCCGCAAGCGGGCGGACGCGGCCCTGGATGCCGTCGACGAGCGCATGGCGGTGTACGCCAAGGTCGGCGATCTCACCTGGGAGCAGGTGGACGTCGCCTCCGTCATGGCCGAGCGCGACCGATGGCTCGCCGTTCAGGACGACGTGACGGCATCCAATCCCGAGATCGCCCGCGTGCAGGGGCAGATCGCCGCTGCCAAGGGCAAGGCGGCGCGCCTCCGCGAAGAGATCGCGCGCACCACCGTCGAACGGGAGCAGATCGAGTCGCAGTGGAGCGACGTCATCGACGACGTCGACTCGGATCAGACGGTGGTCGACGCGGCCGAGGACGCGGGACGGATGCTGCGCCCCGACCAGAGCGCGTTCCTCGACGACCGCTTCAGCCTGGCGAAGAGCGCGCGGCCGGAGAGCGCGTCGGACGCCCTGGCCGCTTTCGTCGCCGCGCTCACGACCGCCGCGCAGCGCCTCGCCGAGGACCGGCGCGCGGCGGCCGACGCGCTGGAGCAGCAGCGCGACAGCGTGCGGCGCATCATGGTGGGCTTCCTCGAGCGCTGGCCGAACCCGAACCTGCTGCCGGACCCGGACGAGTCGATCGACGATTTCGAGCGCATCCTGGCGGCGCTCGAGACGAGCGGACTGCACGAGCTCGAGGCCGAGTGGCGCGACAGCCTCCTGAAGCTGTCGGGCAACGACCTCACCAACCTCGACTCGACGCTGAGCCGGTCGATCCGCGAGATCCGCGATCGCATCGAGCCGATCAACGAGATCATGCAGGACCTGCCGTTCTACGACGACGACCACCGCCTGCAGATCACGACGCGCGAGAACCAGTCCGAAGCCCGTCGACGGTTCCGCCGTGAGCTTCGCGACGTGCGCGCGCTCATCGAGGCGGCGTCGACCGACGAGGAGCGCGAGCAGGTCTACCGCCGCATGTCGCGGCTGATCGGCCACATGCGCCGCACCGCGCCCGATTTCGGCGATCTGATCGACGTGCGCAACCACGTGCGGGTGAGCGCGGAGCGCGTCGACGCGGCGACGAAGCAGCACGTCGCGCTCTACGACCACATCGGCGAGAAGTCCGGCGGCGAGTCGCAGGAGCTCATCGCGTTCATCGTCGGCGCGGCCCTGCGGTACCAGCTCGGCGACGCGGGCGCTGCGCGCCCGCGTTACGCCCCGGTGTTCATGGACGAGGCGCTCATCAAGGCCGACGCCCACTTCACGAAGCGCGCGATCGGGGCGTGGCGGGGCCTCGGCTTCCAGCTGGTGATCGGTGCGCCGAACGACAAGTACAGCGCGATCGAGCCGCACGTCGACGTCGAGTACGACATCCTCAAAGACACCCGCGGGCGTTCCTGGGCGAAGCCCAAGGTCGGACTCCGGGCCTGAGACCTACGCTCCCGCGCCGCTCGACTCCCACGCCGCACGCGTGAGGTACGCGAGCTGCCCCGACTTGCCGGGCAGCTCGACCTGCGGGCCGAGGGCGAACCCGAAGAGGCGGGCGCGCGCGACGGCGCGGTCGTTGCCGACGTCGGGCTCGATCACGATGCGATCCACGGCGGGCTGCGAGAACAGGAACCGGGCGAGCGCGTGCCCGACGCGGGTGGTGAAGCCCGGCGCGGGTGCGCCGCGGTCGCCGAGGAGGAAGTGGATCCCGACGTCGCCGGGCCGCGCGTCGTACACCTCGCCGAGCGGGTCGTTCTCGGGCTCGTACGTCTGCAGCAGCACGATCGGCAGTCCGTCGCGCCGGATCAGGAAGGCGTGATGGGTCGAGAGCCCGTCCACGTACGCGTAGAGCTCGCCGAGCTCCGCGGGCGCGAGGTCGCCGAGACCCCAGAACCGGGCGGTGGGCGCGGTCACCCAGCGGTGGATCACGTCGAGATCGGCCACGGGGTCGAGCACCGCGACCTCGATGCGGCCGAGGGCAGCGTCGTCGGCCGTGTGCACGACGGCCCCGGCGGGACCGCTCACGAGGCGGGAGGTGGTGAGGGGGGTCATGCGACTCCTGTCGGGGCATCGGGGCGGAGGCGGGCCCAGTCGGTCACGACTCGCCGCGGCTCGACGTCGGTCCACCCGGTCAGCTGATCGGCGAAATGCGGTGAGGCCGGATCGCCTGCGGCGCCGAACGGCACGCTCCAGAGGCTCTGCTCACGGTCGGCGAGATCCCACGCCCAGCGGGCGACCGATCCGCGCCATGCCCGGTCGGTGACACCGGGTGTCGAGCCCGTGCAGCGCACCGCGTCGCCGTCGCCCGACAGCGGCACATCGAGGCGCGCGCCGGGATCGGCCGCGCCGGGGACGTCGGCGAGCACGTGCAGGGGGAGCAGGCGGTGCGTCGCGCCCCACTCGGCGGCGCCCGCCGCGTCGTCGAGTGCGGCAGCAGCCAGCCCGCCGACGTCGTCACGGAGCGCGGGATGTGCGAGCAGCCGCGCCAGCGCCGCGGCGACCTGGCCGGTGACGCCGAGCCACGGGTCGAAGATCGCGCCGAACCCGTGCGGGGTGTGCAGCGGCCGCAGCGCGGAGTGCGCGGCGACCCGGCGCACGAGGGCGTCTCGCCATGCGGCGAAAACGCCGGCGGCGGCGGATGCTGCCTCCATCCGTCCGTCCCACTCGAGAAGCGCGTCGCGTACCGCGGCGGCGGAACCGGGCAGCGGCCCGCGCGGCAGGAACGGGAGCAGCGCGGCGGCGGACCCGCTCGCGGTGTCGCCCCAGACGGGAACGAACTCGGCGACCGACCGCGGACGCAGCTCGTCGAGAAGCACGCCGATGCGCTCGGCGCGGTGCGACGACGAGTACGCCCACCCGAGTCCGATCTCGGTCCGCGACGGCCGTTCGTTCGCATCGATCGCCGTATCCGCCACCCCGACCGTGGCGGCGTTCACTCGATCCGCCGCGACCGCCGCCGACTCGGCGCGCAGCGGCAGCCGGCGCTCGGCGCGGGGGCGATCCGGCGTCACGCCGACGGTCGCCGAGAGCACGGCGCCGCCGCGATCCGCGGCGAGCACGCGATTGACCGGGTCGACCCAGCGCCCGAACGCGGTGACGACGTCGTCGGCGGAGCGGGACCGCAGCAGGGCGAGGAGTGCGCCCGCGCCGAGGTCGGCGTTCGTGCGCGCAGCCATGCGGACGCTCCACGCGACGTATTCGTCGCCGTCGGCGCGGAGCTCGGTCACCACCGTGCCCCGTTCGGTCTCGAGCGCCTCGACCTCGACCGGATCGCCGCCGCGGACCACGATCACCGAGCGCTCGACGTCGACGCCGCGCCAGCCATCCGTCCCGAGCGCCTCGTAGCCGCCGGACACCCGTCGCAGCCGCTCGCGGAACACGTCGACGCTGTGCGCCATCGCGTTCGTCACGCCCCACGCCGCGTCGCCGGTGTGGCCGAAGTGCGGCACGCCCGGCACTCCGGGGAACGCGAGGCCGACGACGTCGAACTCGTCGCACGCCAGTCGCACCTGCTGGTACACGCCCGGCAGCTCGAACATGCGGTGCGGGTCACCCGCGAGCAGCGGCATCCCGCTCGCCGTCCGCGATCCGTGCAGCGCCCACGCGTTGCTGCCCGACGTCGGCAGCGCCTCGTCGCCTCCGTCGCCGTACCCGGCG
This sequence comes from Microbacterium sp. NPDC056569, assembly GCF_042793475.1. Classification (NCBI taxonomy): domain Bacteria; kingdom Bacillati; phylum Actinomycetota; class Actinomycetes; order Micrococcales; family Microbacteriaceae; genus Microbacterium; species Microbacterium sp. NPDC056569. The sequence continues at coordinate 34,859 of NZ_JBHTUV010000017.1, forward strand.
AGCACGTCGACCCACTCGTCCCCGAGAGTCGACGCGACGTGCTCGCGCCACAGGAGGAGCGGGAACGTCGAGAAGAGCGCGTGCGCGACATGGAGCACGCCGAGCGGATCGTGGTCCGCCCACGGCTCGAGCGGGCGCGTGTCGCCGAAGACGTCGTCCAGCGCCCGGAACTCGGTCGCACCCGCGCCGACCGACGCCATGCCACGCCGAACCCCCTCCGCATAGCGCGTGACGAATGCGCGGGTCTCAGCATCCGTTCCCTCCAGCGCCCGGCGGGCGGTGTCGTCGAGCCGTGCCCGCCGCGCGAACACGTCCCACGCCAGGCCGGCCGCGCCGATCAGCTCCGACAGCCGTCCTGCCGCACGCAGCCGGTCGACCTCGATCTGCCAGCCGCGGTCGCGGGCTGTCACCTCTCCCTGGGCCTCGGCCAGGTCCCCGACGTCCGTCGCGCGGAGATGGGGGATGCCGAGGTCGTCGCGATAGACGTCCGCCATGCCGTCAGACTCCCACAGGCTCCCGCGTCCGGGCCGTCCCGGCGCGCGAACGCGCGACGGGGTTCCCGAGCGTGCCCGCGTACATCAGCGAGGCCGACTGGTCGGTCAGGTCGACCATCTGCAGCGTGTTGCGCAGCTGCAGGCGGTTCAGGCACGAGTGCGCGAACGCGTCCGCCCGCAGATCCACGCGGGAGTCGAGAGACGGATGCTGCGCCTCGTGCTCCTCGATGATCTCGGCGGCGATCCGCCAGAACACGCTCTCTGGCAGCGTGCCGTCCGTGTGCAGGATCCCGGCGAGGTGCCGCAGCACGCCGTCGAACACGTCGGTGAAGATCGCGAGCGCCTTCTCTTCGTCGTCGACCGGCGACACGATGCGGCGCACCTCCTCGGGCACCGCCCGATCGGCGAGCAGGGCGACCTCCTCGCCGATGTCCTTCATGAACACGCCGGTGGGGATGTGCTCGTCGAGGATGAGGATGAGGTTCTCGCCATGAGGCATGAACGCGAGGTCGTGCGCGAGCAGGCAGTGCACGAGCGGACGCAGGTAGACCCGCAGGTACGCGCGCAGCCAGGCGTCGGCCGGGATCCCGGATGCCCGCACGAGAGCCGTCGCGTACGAGCGTCCGCTCGCATCGCGGTGCAGCAGGGAGGCCATCGTCGCGAGTCGCTCGCCCGGCGCGATCAGCGGCACCGGGCTCTCGCGCCAGAGCGCGGCGAGCATCTTGCGATGGGCGGACGGCGTCGGCGTGCGGTGGTAGGCGTCGCCGGTGTACCCGATCGACGCGCGCTCGCGCAGCACGCGGAAGCCCGACTCGCGCAGCGTCGCGTCGCCGGCGACGAGGTCGGCGACCCAGTCGTTGATGGCGGGGGTCACGCGCATGTACGCCGGCGACAGCCCGCGCAGGAACCCCATGTTCTGCACCGCCAGCGCGGTCTTCACGTAGTGGCGGTCGGGGTGCGTCGCGTTGAGCATCGTGCGCACCGACTGCTGCGCGCGGTATTCGTCGTCGCTCTCGCCGATCAGCACGAGGTCGCGGCGGGCGATGTCGGGCGCGAACGTGATCGCGATCCGGTTCTCCCACTGCCACGGGTGCACCGGCAGCAGGTGGTAGTCGGCAGGGTCTTCGCCGAGCTCCGCCAGTCGCGCCGCGAAGCGCGCATGCTCGGCGGGCGAGAGCTCGCCGGAGACGAGGGATGCCTCGTTCAGGCCCGCGCCGAGCGCCAGATGCGAGCGCGACCGCCGTGCGGCGAGCCAGACGAGCCGGAACGGCCGGCCCGCCTCGGGGGAGTAGGCGGCGTGCGCCGAGACGCCGAAGCCGATGCGTCCGTTGTTGGCGACGAACCCGGGATGCCCCTCGGTCATCGCCGACTCGATGGTCTGGAAGTCGGCCGTGATCAGCTCGCCCGACGACGGTCCGCCCTGGGAGATCTTGAACGCCGCACTCGCGAGGGTGGACGCGATCTCCTCGAGGTAGATCGGCAGCAGCTGGTCGGACAAGCCGAGCACCGGCTGGAATTCGAGGATGAACGCCTGCGCGTCGAGATCGGCGGGTGCGCCTTCGACCACCCGGTGCAGGCTCGCCTCGTCGACGACCCAGTGCTCGAGCTCGGTGCGGACCGCCTCGAACCGGTACTCGGCGTCGGCGTCCGGAACGACGATGCGCCATCCGCCGGTGATCGGCTCGGGGGCGAGCAGCCGCTCATGGCTGAACTCGGCGATCGCCTTGGCCACGAGGTGGCGCTGGGCATCGGCGAGGTGCGAGGGGGAGAGGTGGGCGGCGAGGGCGGTCATGCGGGGATCCCTGTTCGTGCGAGTTCGGGCGCCGCGACGGCGGCGAGTTCGGAGCGGGCGTGGTCGTCGCGCGTGCAGACGGAGAGCACCGCGGTCTTCGTGTGGTCGCCTTCGTCGATCGAGACGTAGCGGAGCTCGGTGAAGCCGGCGCGGAGGTTCTTGCAGCGGATGCGGTCGTTGCGGGCATCGGGCTCGACCACGACCCGCTCCGCGCCGAGCTCGTCGAAGCACCACGCCATGACGGCGGCGAAGACGGCGTCGGTGAGGCCGTGGCGCGGCTCGTCTCCGGGCGGCGCGACGAGCACGTGCATGCCGAGATCGCCGGGGAGCGGATCATGGATGCCGCGCAGCAGCACCTGCGCCGGGTCGTACGTCTCGGCGAAGAAGGTCGGTGCGCCGTCGACCAGGCCGAGCCACCCGTCCTGATGCGGGTCGGCCACGACGGAGGCGAGGTAGTCGCGCACGTCGTCGACGTCGAGCCCGCCCATGCCCCAGAACGCGGCGTGCGGATCGGCGAGCCAGCGCTGCAGCACCGGGGCGTCGCGGTCCGGGTCGGCCCCGATGATCGAGGTCGCGAGCGTCATCGCACCGCCCCGACCGTCGCGGGTGCGTCTGCGGGCACGCCGAAGTCCTGGAAGGCGATGCGACGCTCGATCGGGTAGACCTCGCGCCCGGTGATCGCGGAGAGGATCGACGAGTTGCGCCATGCGCCGAAGCCCAGGTCGGGCGCGGTGAGGCCGTGCGTGTGCTCCTCGCCGTTCTGGACGAACACGCGGCCGAGCCCGCCGTCGACGCTGTAGTCGCGGGCCACCGCGAGCCGGCCGAGCACGTCGTGGTCGAGGCGGTCCGCGATCGGCGCCAGGAAGGGCGGCGTCTGGGCCGCGTAGCCGGTGGCGAGCACCAGCGACGCGGTCTCGCGCTCGTGCTCGCGGTCGAGCTGCGCGTGGCGGAGCCGCAGCCGGTAGCGGTCCCCGTCCCACGCGGCGGAGGTCACCTCGGTGTCGGTCAGCAGCGTCGTCGGCACGGGGCCGTCGGCGCTGAGCCGGTAGAGGGTGTCGTAGATGTCGTCGATGAGGTCCGCCGAGATGCCCTTGTACAGGCTCCGCTGCTCGCGCCCGAGGTGCTGGCGGATGCCGATCGGCAGCGCGTGGAAGTGATCGGTGTACTCCGGCGACGTCATCTCGAGCGTGAGCTTGGTGTACTCCATCGGGAAGAACCGCGGCGACCGGGTGATCCAGTCGATGCGGTAGCCGCCGTCCCGCGCGTCCTCGAGCAGGTCGCGGTAGATCTCGGCAGCCGACTGCCCGCTGCCCACCACCGTGATCGAGCCCGACGCACGCAGCGCGTCACGCTGGTCCACATACTCCGAGCTGTGGATCACCGGGCCGTCGAGGCCGCGGAGGGCGGGAGGGATCACCGGCTGGGTGCCGACGCCGAGCACGACGTGCCGTGCGCGCAGCTCGCTCTCCTCGCCGGTGTCGGTGCGCATCGCGCGCACGACGTAGGTGTCGTCGGCGGGGTCGTGCTCGACGGCGATCACCTCGTGGTTCCAGCGCAGGTTCGGCAGCTGCGCGGCCGCCCACCGGCAGTACGCGTCGTATTCGGTGCGCAGCGCGTAGAAGCTCTCGCGGATGTAGAAGGGATAGAGCCGGCCGGTCTGCTTCAGCCAGTTGACGAACGAGAACGGCGAGGTCGGGTCGGCCATCGTGACGAGGTCGGCGAGGAACGGCACCTGGATCGTGGCGCCCTCGATCATCATGCCGTGGTGCCAGCGGAATCCGTCGGCGCGGTCGAGGAACACCGCGTCCAGTCCGGTCGGCTCGGCCAGGCATGCCAGCCCGAGGTTGAACGGGCCGATCCCGACGCCGACGATGTCATGCACGCGCGCGCTCACGCGGACGCCTCCGCGCCGGCCAGCGCCTCGTCGAACGCCGGCGCGATGCCGGCGAGCGTGGTGGCGGCATCCTTCACCATCACGAGGATCCGACGGATGTCGTCGAGCGTGGTCTCGGGATTGAGCAGGGTCAGCTTGAGACAGGGGCGCCCGTCGATGACCGTCTTCGCGACGAGCGCGCGACCCGACTCGAACAGCACTCGGCGCACGCCCGCGACGAGACCGTCCCGCGTGCCGTCGTCGACCCCTTCGGGTCGCACGCGGAACAGCACGGTGCTGAGCTGCGTCCGGCCGACGAGCTCGAGCTCGGGATCGGCGGCGATCTCGTCGCCGACGGTCTCGGCGAGGTCGATCACCGTGTCGAACATCTCGCCGATCCGGTCGGCGCCCAGCGCGCGCAGCGTGACCCACAGTTTGAGCGCGTCGAAGCGGCGCGTGGTCTGCAGCGACACGTCGACCTGGTTCGGCTCGTCGTTCTCGAGCGGATTCAGGTAGTCCGCGTGCCACGCGCCCGCCGCGAGATCGCGCGGCTCGCGCACGAGGATCGCGCTCGACGACACCGGCTGGAAGAAGCTCTTGTGGAAGTCGACGGTCACCGACCGCGCGCGCTCCACGCCGGCGAGCAGGTGCCGGCGGCGCGGCGACACGAGCAGCCCGCATCCGTAGGCCGCATCCACGTGCAGCCACACGCCGTGCTCGTCGCAGACGTCCGCGATCGCGGCGACCGGGTCGATCACACCACGGTCGGTGGTGCCGGCGGTCGCGACGACAGCCATCGGAACACGACCGGATGCTGCGGCCTCGCGCACCGCGGAGGCCAGGGCCGCGGCATCCATCCGTCCCTCGCCGTCGCCCGGCACCTCGATGACGGCGTCATCGGCGAGCCCCAGCAGCAGCGCCGACTTGCCGACGCTGAAGTGGCTCGACGCCGTCGCGAAGACCACGAGCCGGGCGAGCGCGCGCGGACGCGGCAGGGGAGTGGTGGCCAGCGCGGCCTCGCGGGCCAGCAGCAGGGCATGGAGGTTGGACTGCGTCCCGCCCGAGGTGAAGACGCCGCCGCCGGCGGTGAAGCCGACCCGCTCGGCGGCCCACGCGATCAGGCGCCGCTCCATGAGCGTGCCGACGGCGGACTGGTCGTAGGTGTCGACCGACGTGTTGACGGCCGCGAGGACGGTCTCCGCGGCGACCGCGGGCAGGGCGACGGGGCAGTTGAGGTGGGCCGCGTACGCCGGGAGGTGGAACCACACCGCGTGCTCGAGGAAGAGCTCGTCGATCTCGCGGATGGCCTGCGGTGAGCCCACGCCGTCGCCGTCGAGTCGCACGTCGTCGACGAGCTTCTGGAGCTCGGTGCGCGAGGCGCCCGAGAAAGGCTGCGTCGTCGTCCGGAACCGGCCGGCGACGTGAGACGAGGTCTGTGCGATGAGGGAGCGGTAGGTGTCGGCGCTGGAGCGCGAGAGCAGGTCGACCACGGAGGGGGACTCCTTCAGTTAGGGTTGCCTAGCCTAACTAAGTCGATCTTGGCGCGTGTGTCAACGTGCGGACGTAACAGTCTCGGAGGTATTCATAGACCGCATCCAAGAATACGTCGAGGCGGCCTCAGTCCTCGGGAGAGGGATGCGTCACCACCCCGGCGGCCCCGTCGACGGTGACCTCGGCCCCCGTCGTGATCGCCTCCGTCGCACGCGGTACGCCCACGACCGCGGGGATGCCGTACTCCCGTGCGACCACCGCGCCGTGGCTGTTGGCACCGCCCATCTCCATCACGAGGCCGCCCGCCGTCAGGAACAGCGGCGTCCAGCCGGGATCCGTGGACGGCGCGATCAGGATCTCACCCGGTTCGAGGTGGGCGCCGACCGGGTCGAGGATCACCCGCGCGGGAGCGGTGACGCTGCCGGCAGATGCGGGTGTTCCGCGCAGGGTGCCGGGCCGATCCGGCGCGGAGCCGGTGCCGACGGCCTCCGGTTCCGTCCCATCGGAGAGCAGCATGCGCGGCACGTGGCGGCGTCGGAGTTCGGCGTCGTACCGATCGCGTCGCTCGCCGACCGTCGCCCGCAGGTCGCTTCCCGCAGCGGCCCGCTTCGTCTCCTCGAAGTCGAGGAAGAAGACGTCTGCGGGATCGGCGATCCGCCCCGCCGCCGCGAGCTCGACGCCGATGTCGACGAGCTCCGCCCTGGCCCGGCGCATCGCGGTGATCATGAGGAACTTCGGCATCTCGCGCATCCCGACGAGGGCGCGGGCGCGGCGCAGGCAGAACCCGACGGCGGCGGCGCGCACCCGGCTGCGCTCACGGGCGCGGCGGACGAGGGTGTCGATCATCGCCTCGGCGTCGCGCGCACCCTCTGCGAAGTGCTGCGCAGGGGTGGCAGCATCCGTATCGAGGCGAAGGTACCCCGACAGCACGCCGAACAGATGCGCAGGGTCTTCGCCCCAGCGGGGCATGCCGAGGTCGATCTCGGCGACGGCTCGGTGCCCGTAGCGGGCGAGAAAGTTCGCCATCGCGCGCTGCAGCACGGCGGGCAGGGCGCCGGCGCTGTAGGCGTCGGCCAGATCCCGGGCACCGCGGGTGCGAAGCGCCACTGCCGACTCGGCGTCGCGCCGCGCCCTCACGGCGACGTCCCAGAGTTCGAGATCCATCTCGGTCGTGACGTTGTCGGGCACACTGCGGAGCACGGCCTGCAGGTCGCCGGGCTGTGTCGAGCCCCGCAGCAGACGCCCGGCGAGCCCGAGCATGGCGAACCCGGCGACCGCACCGGGAAGGCTGCGGGGCGCGAGAGGCATCGCGCGGAACAGCAGATCGACCACACCGTCGACCCGCGTCGGGATGTCGCCGCCGGGGATGTCCCGCGCCCGGACCTCCCGCGCCAACCGGCGCACCCGCCGCTGCGCGGCCGCCGGGCTGAAGATCGCCTGCCCGACGATGAGCGGCAGCCGGATGCGGACGGCGAGGTGGAGGAAGCCGCGCGCGAAGCGCCGCCGCGAGCGGGGGAGCACGGACAAGCGCGGATCAGCGAACAGCCGCCGCAGCACGACGGCCGATCGCGCCTCCATCACGTCGAGCGCCCGCGGCATGATCTCGCGGCCGACGGCAGATCGCACGATGGGCGTGGCATCGACGAAGATGCGGTCGCCGCCGATCGCGAACGCCCCGGGCCCGTCGACGATCCGCGCCGGTCGGCGGCCGATGAGGTCGAGGAACCCCGACCCGATCACCCGGAAGGCGGCGACACCCATCGGGGTGATCGGCCGATGGAGCCCTTGCGCGAGGCTGACGCAGAAGTAGACGCGGGTGTGGGCCGCGGGAAGGGGTGCGTCGCGCACCGGCACGGGGAACAGCGTGGTGATCGGCCGTGACTGGGTGAGCCAGGCGTGCCCGTCCGCGCCGATCGCCCACTCGATGTCCTGCGGACGGCCGAACGACCGCTCGACCCGGTCGCCGAGCGCGGCCAGCGTGCGCACCTGGACGTCGGACACGCTCGCGGCCTCTTCGGCCGAGCCGCCGCGTCGCCGATCGAGGATCCGCCCCGTCGCGGTGTCGACGACGAAGTGATCCGGGTCGACCGAGCCCGACACGACGGCCTCGCCGAGGCCGCGTGCCGCGTCCAGCACCGCCTGCCGGCGACGGCCCGTCACCGGGTCGGCCGTGAACAGCACACCTGCGGATCGCGCGTCGACCATCCGCTGCACGACCACCGCCAGCGCGACCCCGGCGCCGTCGATGCCCTGGGCGGTGCGGTAGGCGACGGCCCGGTCGGTCCAGAGCGACGCCCAGCACCGGTGGACGGCGTCGAGCACATCGTCGATGCCCGCGACGTCGAGGTATGTGTCCTGCTGTCCGGCGAAGCTCGCGCCCGGCAGGTCCTCCGCGGTGGCCGACGACCGCACCGCGACGGGACCCGAGCCGGGCTCGAGCCGCCCGTACGCCTCGCGCACCGCGGCGGCGACCTCCTCGGGGAGCGCAGCGGCGAGCACCGCCGCGCGGGCGGCCGCAGCATCCGTGATCTCTCCGGATTCGACCGAAGATCCCCGAACCGCCCGCCGGTACGCCTCGGTCGTGACGCAGAAGCCCGGCGGAACGTCGAAGCCCGCGCGGATCAGCTCGCCGAGGTTCGCCGCCTTGCCGCCGACGGCAGCGATGTCGTCGGCCGACAGCTCCGCGAGATCGACCACGAGCGCGCGGTGCGGTTCCCGGGTCGCGGTGGCCATCTCAGTCCGCCCAGGCCTCTTCGATGGGGATGTCGCGGCCCAGCACCCGAGACGCCGCCCGGTGGCCCGAGTACATCGCCGCAGGCACCGTCGCGGGGTCGTCGGTCCACGTCGCCTCGCCCGCGAGGTGGAGCACGCCGCCGATCGGTGTCGCGAGGTCGTCGTGGTCGGCCGTCGTCGATCCGACCGTCATGTACGCGTAGGAGCCGTGCGACCACGGGTCGTCCTGCCAGTCCGTGACGTGCACATGGGTCGGCGGTTCGACGGCGTCGCCGTACAGGCGCCGCAGCTGCACGAGGACCGACTCGACGATCTCCTCCTCGGCCCAGTCGCGCGTCGCGACGGCCGCGGGGCCGGCGGCGAAGGTCAGCAAAGTCGGGGCGCCGTCCAGCGCGGTGAGGTCGTACCAGGAGTGCCACCAGCGGCTCTGGGGCCCCTGCTGGCGGATCGCGTAGACGCCGTCGTCCCAGAACTTCGCCGGGAACCGCAGGAACACCTTCTCGAACGCGTTCATCGTCAGCCGGCTGAGCGCCCCCGCGACCGGCTCGGGCAGCGGCGGCTCGATCACGAACCCCTCCGACTGCAGCACGCCGACCGGCACCGTGACGATCGCGGTGTCGGCCGCGAACAGGCCGTGATCGGTCGTGATCAGGACGCCCTCGGGCGACCACTGCACGTCGGTCACGACATGGATGAGACGGATGTCGAGTCCCTCCGCGAGCCGCCGCGGCAGGCGGTCGTACCCGTCGGGGAAGACGACCTCGTCGCCGTCGATGGAGTCGTCGTCCAGCCCGTGGGCGGCGAGGTCCTCGATCCACGCGCCGTACTGCTCCTCCGACCGGTGCTCGAGGTACTCGCGAACGCGCTGCGTGCGGTCGGCGTCCCAGCCCTGGGCGGCGAGCGCGGCCTCGGTCACGTCGCGGTACGACGCGTCGGGAGCGGATGCTGCGACCACCTCTCGCAGCGTGGCGTCGACGTCGTGGATGTCGGCGATGTGCGCCCGGGCGGCAGCATCCGTCAATCGCCTTCCGTCGGGACCGTAGTAGGCGATCGGACGGCTGTCGGGCTGGTACCCGCCGACAGTGAACTCGACGGTGCGCATGCCGAACGCCTCCGCCGCGGCGGCGACGGGGGAGCCGGTGATGCCATGGATCCAGGAGGCGCCCATGTCGGTGACGAGGCCGTGGAAGTGGCGGTCGGTCGAGACGCGGCCGCCCACGCGGTCACGGGCCTCGAGGACGACGACGCGGCGGCCGGCCCGGGTCAGCAGCCGGGCGGCGGTCAGGCCCGCGACCCCCGCACCGACGACGATCGTGTCGAAGTGATCCACGCTCCGACGCTATACCGGCGAGAGCGAGAGCAGCAGCCGGCACCGGTGCGCCGTCACGAACGGCTCGAGCCGCTGCATCTCCAGCGGGCCCTCCGTGTGCAGCAGCACGTCCTGCACCAGCCGCGCGTGCACGCCGCACACGAGCGCCCGATCCTCGTCGATCATGTCGTGGTAGCGGCACGGGGCGAGGTCGAACGACAGCGTCTTCTCATCGACGTCGGGTTCGAGTCCCGCGTCGTCGAGGTGCTCGTACAGCACGTCGAGCTGGCGTGCCGCGTCGGCGGCGAGCGCCGGGGTCTCGGTGCGCGTCACGGCACGCAGCATCCGTCCCCGCTTGTCCGCGCCGTCGACGCGCGCGCTCGCCGCATCGCTCGACGCGGACTCGCGCACGGGGTGGAACACGACCGGCGGACGCCCGCGAACCCCGACCTGGATCGTCTCGCTGCGGATGAGCCCTTCGTCCTCGAGGACGCGCAGATGATCGCGGACGGTGTTGAGCGGGATGCCGCACTCCGACGCGAGTTCGCCGGCACGGCGTCCGGGGACGCGCTGGATGGCCTGCAGCAGCTGCAGGCGGCGGGGCTGGGTGAGCCCTCGGAAGTCGTGCGCGCGGCGGGGCATACCCCGACGCTAACCCGGGCGGCTCCGGCTCCGCGGGGAGGACGGCCGTTTAAAACCGGTGGAACGCCGAGCGGCCACGGCGCCGGCCGGGGAGGCTCGAAGGCATCGCGATCGGAGCGAGAAAGGGAACCACATGCAGCTCTCACCGGAGTCCGAAGCCATCGTCCGCGCCACCGCGGGAGTCGTCGCCGAGCACGCCGAGGAGATCACGAAGGTCTTCTACCCGGCGATGTTCGCCGCCCATCCGGAACTGCTCCGCGTCTTCAACCGCGCCAACCAGGCGGTCGGGGAGCAGCCGAAGGCGCTCGCCGCATCGGTCGTCGCCTTCGCGGTGCAGCTCATCGACCCGGACGCCCCCGACTTCACCCCGGTGATGCGCCGGATCGCCCACAAGCACGTCTCGCTCGGCATCCAGGCGCGCCAGTACACGATCGTCGGCCACCACCTGCTCGACGCGGTCGGCACCGTGCTCGGCGACGCGGTCACGCCCGAGGTGCGCGCCGCGTGGGACGAGGTCTACTGGCTGTTCGGCGTCTCGCTCATCGCCGAGGAGGCGAAGCTCTACGCGCAGGGCGGCACCGACCCCGAGCACCCGTGGCGCGGCTACCGCGTCGTCGAGCGGTTCGAGGAGTCCGACGACGTCTTCTCGCTCCTTCTCGCGCCGGTCGCGGGCGAGGTTCCGTCGCACCACACCGGACAGTACGTCGCGATCGCGGTCGACCTGCCCGACGGCTCGCGCCAGCCCCGGCAGTACACGATCTCGTCGGGGCCGCGCGGCGACTCGCTCCGCGTGACGATCAAGCGGGTGCGCGGTGTCGCCGGCACGCCCGACGGACAGGTCTCGACGTGGCTCTACGAGAACGCGAAGCCCGGAACGGTGCTCGACGTGTCGCAGCCCGCCGGTGACGTCGTGCTCGACGACTCCGAGCAGCCGCTGGTGCTGGTGTCGGCCGGCATCGGCATCACGCCGGTCGCCGCGATCCTCGAGGACCTCTCGCGCCGCCAGCCGCAGCGCACGGTGCGTCTGTTCCACGCCGACCGCGCTCACGACACGCATGCGCTCTACTCGTCGCTGCGCCGCCAGGTGCTCGCGATGGACGACGCGAAGGCGCAGAACTGGTACGAGACGGATGCTGCCACCGCCCCCACCCTCCACCCGGCGCGCGCCGGGTTCATGGACCTCGCCGACGTCGAGCTGCCCGACGACGCCACCGTGTTCATGTGCGGCCCGCTGCCGTTCATGCGCATCTCGCGCGCGACGCTGATGGCCCGAGGCATCCCGAGCGAGCGCATCCACTATGAGGTCTTCGGCCCCGACCTGTGGGCGCAGAACCCGGAGAACGCGGCCGCCTGACTTCGCGTCGCGCACAGAATCGGAGGCTTCCACCGACACGCCGGGAGCGGATGCTGCGACCCGGCGCGTCGCGCACAACCTCCGATTCTGTGCACCGGCGCGGCAACCGGTTCGACCTACCGCGTCTCCGACCCCGGTGGGACCATGAACCATGGCGACGGAGGCCGGTGGGGACGAGGCCGAGACGGATGCCGCGCTGGCGCGCCGGCTGCAGATCCTCGCGACCGAGTACTGGGGAGGGCCGCCGCCCCACTGGCGACACCGCTGACTCGGCCGCGAAGGTCACCGAGGGGCACCGGCTCCACTTCGCCGATGTATCAGATCACCTCGCGTGCGCTCTGGAGTGTCGTTGAACCCGACACAAGGAGCAACTATGCGCGTCACCTACCGCATCCTGTCCTTCGCCATCTGCGTGCTCGTCGCGCTGCAGGCCGCGTCACACGCGTGGGCCTCGGCCGGTCTCGGTCTGTACATCGCCGAGGGCGGCGTCGTCGACGCGTCCGCGCAGGAGGGCCCACCTCCGTTCCCGGAGGTCCTGGGCTTCATGATCCACGGGATGAACGGCATGTTCGTGATCCCCGCGCTCGCCCTGATCCTGCTGATCATCTCGTTCTTCGCGAAGATCCGGCACGGGGTCGCGTTCGCCGCTGTCGTGTTCGCGCTCGTCATCCTGCAGGTGACTCTGGGGCTGTTCGGGCACGGCATCCCGCTCCTCGGGTTCGCCCACGGCGTGAACGCCCTGCTGCTGTTCACGGCGGCGCTGCTCGCGGGGTCGAACGCCAAGCGCGGCGTCGCGACGCAGGCCGACGCGGTCGCCGCGCCCACCGCAGCCAGTGCTTCCGCCTAGGACCGCGTCCGCGAAGAGCCGGTGGGCGTGGTTCGCCCGCCGGCTCGGCGCTGTGCTGGGTGTGGTCGCGGTCGGGCTCGTCGGCTGGATGTGGTGGGCCAGCGTGCTCCCCGGCGCGTACTCGGCGCTCGACATGGGTGTTCCGGACTTCGGGGGCGGGCCGGGCTCTGAAGCCCACGCCGACTCCCACGCGCATGCGAACGCCGCCGGCGCCGGCGGCACCGCGGCCGCTCCGGTCGCCGGTGAGACAGGCGTTCCCGACCTCATCGCCGACCCCGGCCGCCCCGCCGACGTCCGCGTCGAGCTCACCGCACGGGCGGAGAGCGTGACCCTCCCCGGCGGCGAGCCGTTCGACGGCTTCACGCTCAACGGCAGCACACCGGGCCCGACCATCCGGGCGACCGAGGGGCAGCTCGTCGAGGTGGTGCTGCGCAACGAGGACGTGCCCGCCGGCGTCACGGCGCACTGGCACGGCGTCGACGTCCCCAACGCGATGGACGGGGTGGCCGGCGTCACGCAGGACGCCGTCATGCCCGGGCAGACCTTCACCTACCGCTTCGTCGCCGAGCAGGTGGGCACGTTCTGGTACCACGCGCATCAAACTTCGCACCCGCAGGTCGTCGGCGGCCTCTTCGGGGCGCTGATCCTCGATCCCGCACCGGAGACGGATGCTGCGGCCGCCGTGGGCGCGAACCCTCGCACCGTCGACCTCGTCGCAGCGATCCACACCTATCCAGGAGGGCAGCGGACGATCGACGGCGCGCTCGGCGATGTGCATCAGGAGGCCGGCCCGGGCGACACCGTCCGTGTGCGACTCATCAACACCGACTCGACGCCGACGAGCGCCTGGGTGACCGGTTCGTCCTTCCGTCTGCTCGCCGTCGACGGTCACGATCTCGAGGGCCCCACCGCCGTCGCCGATCACAGCGTGCAGATCACGGCGGGTGGTCGTGCCGACCTCGAGGTGCGCGTCCCCGAGAGCGGTGCGGTCCGCGTGCAGGTGCCCGGTGCCTCGATCGTCATCGGTCCGGACGGTGCTCACGCCGACCAGACGTCGGCGCCGAGGGACCAGCTCGATCTGCTCTCCTACGGCGAGCCGGCCCCGATCGGATTCGACCCCGCCGCGGCCGATCGCCGCTTCGCCTACGACATCGGCCGTCTTCCCGGCTTCCTCGACGGCCGCCCCGGCTACTGGTGGACGATCAACGGCGGCATGGGTGCCGGGGTGCCGATGTACATGGTCGACGAGGGCGACGTCGTCGTGATGACGATCTCCAACAGCAGCGGCGAGGGTCATCCGATGCATCTCCACGGGCACCACCTGCTCGTCCTCGCCCGTGACGGGGTGCCGTCGTCCGGCAGCCCGTGGTGGGTGGACTCCCTCGATGTCGCGCATGGCGAGTCGTTCGAGGTCGCATTCGTCGCCGACAACCCCGGCGTCTGGATGGACCACTGCCACAACCTGCCTCACGCTGCGGAGGGCCTCATGACCCACGTCGCCTACAACGGCGTCACGACTCCGTTCCGCCTCGGACGTGACACCGGCAATGACCCGGAGTGAAGGCCCGGCCGGCCCGTTCGCGTGAGAGTGTGGGGCCCGTGACCCTGCGCGAACCGCTCCCGCTCAACGGCCCGGCGCTTGTCATCCGGCAGGAGGAGCGAGCGGATGCTGCGGCCGACCTCGAGCGCTCCGTCGAGCTCCTGCGCGCCGTCGCCGACGGCACTATCGCGCAGCCGCGCGTCGTGCGGCTCTACAGCCCGATGGCGACCGTCGCGATGAGCCGGCGGGAGAGCCGCATGCCGGGGTTCGAGACCGCGCGGCGCGCGGCATCCGAGCACGGCTTCGCCCCGGCCATCCGGCCCACGGGTGGCCGTGCGGTCGCGTACGACGAGAGCTGCATCGTCTTCGACGTGATCACGCGTGAAGCCGAGGGCTCGGTCGCGCAGGAGAGGTTCTTCCGCGAGATCGGCGACGCGCTCGCCGCGGCGATGCGCGGGCTCGGCGTCGACGCCCGGGTCGGCGATGTCCCGGGAGAGTACTGCCCCGGCGAGTTCAGCATCAATGCGCGCGGCGCCGTCAAGCTGATAGGCACCTCGCAGCGCGCGGTGCGGGGAGCACGACTGCTGAGCGGGATGCTGCCGCTCAGCGGGGTCGACCGGTTCGCCGACGTGCTCATCGCGGTGAACGACGCGCTCGAACTCGACTGGGACCCGGCGACGTTCGGCACGCTGGCCACAGAGGTGCCGCGCATGCCGCGCGCGATGGTCGAGCGCGCCCTGATCGCCGCGCTCGCCGGCCCGTGATCAGCGCAGCGGTCCGAAGAACGCGCGGAGGTCGTCGGCCAGCACCTCGGGCAGCTCCATTGCCGGGAAGTGCAGTCCGCCCTCGAACTCGGTCCAGCGACCGTCCTCGGGGAAGGGCATGACCCGGCGGACCGTCGGGTCGGCGCCGAACACGGCCGCCGCCTGCGGCACGCCCGCGGGGCTGCCCCAGTCGTGCGAGTGAGCCTGGTCGTAGAGCGTATGCGCCGCCGACGCACCCGCCCGCGCGAACCACGCGATCGACACCAGCGTCAGGATCTGATCGGGGTCGAGCTCGACGTCGGTCCAGTCCTGCAGCTTCTCGGCGATCCAGGCGAGCAGGAAGACCGGCGAGTCCGTCAGACCGTAGCCGATCGTCTGCGGGCGCGTGTTCTGGATCGCGAGGTATCCCGACCCGTCGTCGCGGAAGGCGGCCATGCGCTCGAGGATGGTGCGGTCGATCGCGTCGTCGGGGTCGAGGCTCTCCGCGAGACCGGGGAGGAAGGTCGCGGTGTTGGCGGCCGTCATCGGATCCGTCACGAAGTGCACGCCGGTGACGTGCTCGGGATCCAGTCCCGCGACCATGCCCGACACCCCGGCCCCGACGTCGCCGCCGTGCACGCCGTAGCGGTCGTAGCCGAGACGGTCCATCAGCTCGACCCAGGCGCGCGCGGTGCGGCCCATCGCCCAGCCGGCGCCGCTCAACGGCGTCGAGAACCCATATCCCGGCAGGGACGGCGCGACGACATGGAACGCCTGGCCGTCACGTGCCGTGGTGAGCAGCCCGATCAGCCGTTCGAACTCGGCATTGGAGCTCGGGAATCCGTGCGTGAGGAGCAGCACGGGGGCGTCCTCCTGCGCGGTGCGCGCGTGGAAGAAGTGGATCCGCTGGCCGTCGATCTCCGTGATCGACTGCGGGATGCGGTTCAGTCGCGCCTCGACCGCGCGCCAGTCGAACTCGTCGCGCCAGCGCTCTGCGAGCATCCGCAGTTCGGCCGCACGGATGCCGCGTTCCCGGCCGTCGGCAGGCGACTCGTCGGACCAGCGGATCGTGTCGAGCCGGCGCCGGAGGTCTGCGAGCTCCTCGTCGCCGATCGCGATCGTGTAGGGCGTGATCCCGTCCATCGTCTCTCCTTCGAATCGTCATGGAGCCTTGCGCGTCCACTGTGCCGAAGCTATCGTCCGATGCGGAACGATTCGTTCCGCAATCGATGGGATCGTCGGCGGATGCTGGAAACCTCGGCGAGGCTGCTCCGCCTCCTCTCCCTCCTCCAGGTGCGGCGAGACTGGACCGGCCCGGAGCTGGCGGAGCGGCTCGACGTCACCACCCGCACCGTGCGCAACGACGTGGATCGCCTGCGTCGGCTCGGCTACCCCATCGAGGCGAGTCCTGGTGTCGCGGGTGGCTACCGCCTCGGCGAGAGCGCGACGATGCCGCCGATGCTCCTCGACGACGATGAGGCGGTCGCCGTCGCCCTCGCGCTGAGAACGGCGACCTCCGGCGCGGTGGAGGGTGCGGCCGAGGCATCCGTCCGCGCTCTGCTGAAGCTGCAACGGCTGCTCCCATCACGACTGCGGGAACGCGTCGAGTCGCTGCGCGTCTCGGCGCTCGCGGTGCCGTCGCCGCAGGCGACCGTGTCGCCCGACGTGCTGGTGGCCATCGCTGCCGCGTGCCGCAACACCGAGCGCGTGCGGTTCGATTACGTGTCTCACGACGGAAGTCGCAGCCGACGCGACGTCGAGCCGTACCGGCTCGTCGCGGCGAGCTCGCGCTGGTATCTGTTCGCATGGGAGCCGGCACGCGACGCGTGGCGCACCTTCCGCGCCGATCGCATCGACCTTGTCGTGCCCGTCGGCCCACGGTTCGCGCCGAAGCCGCTGCCGCCCGATGAGCAGATCGTCGAGCACGTGGCGCGCGGCGTCGCCACGGCGACGTGGCACTACCGCGCGCGGGTCGTCGTGCACGCGTCCGCCGATCACGTTCGCTCGCGGATCCCCGTCCGGCTGTCGATCATCGAGCAGGGCGATTCCCGGTGCGAGATCGTCGTCGGCTCCGACGACCCGCGGATGCTGGCGCTCTATCTCGGCATGCTCGACGCCGAGTTCGATGTGGTGGACGCGCCCGACCTGCGCGTGGCGCTGCGCGAGCTGGCCGCACGGTTCGACAGGGCAGCGTCCGCCGGCGGCGGACCCGTCATCCCGTGATCGAGCCCACCGGCTGTGGGATGCCGCCGCCGGCGGGCCGCAGGGTGCGGGCGTAGTCCTCTTTGAGCACCGCGAGGTGGAACCACGCCTCGACGCCCGAGACTCCCGGGATCGCGCGGATCCGCTCGAGGCTCGCGTACAGTGCGCCCGCCGACGGCTCGACGAGCGTCGTGACCACGTCGAATCTGCCGAGGGTGCGCGCGGCGAAGTCCACGCCGCGCCACGTGCGCAGCGCCTCGGTCACGCGGTCGTCGGCATCGGCGAGGTTCAGGCCGACGCCCATCGACAGTTGACGGTGCACGAGGCCGCGCGCCTCCACGGCGCTGATCTTGATCACGCCGCCGTCGACGAGCCGCTGCACCCGCGTCGTCACCGCCGAGGGGGAGAGGCGCACGGCCTCGCCGAGCGCGCGGTAGCTCTTGCGGCCGTCGCGCTGCAGCTGCTCGATGAGCGCGGTGTCGATCGCGTCGATGGTGACGTCGCCGTGGTATTCCGACACGAAGAACCCCTTGACCACGTCGGTGTAGATGAGCGTGTTGATGTCGGCGACGCCCGGCAGTGCGCGGATCTGCGCGAGCAGGTCGTGCAGCGCCGGCATCGATCCGAGACGCACCTCGGTGACGAGGTCGTAGGCGCCGCCGACGGCGGAGACGAGCACCGTCTCGCTGAGGCCGCGCAGGTGCTGCGCGACCGGCTCGACACCGCCCTGCGTGCGGATGGAGACGTGCGCGAGCACGTGCTGGCCGAGGAACACCGGGTCGACCGCGGCGACGACTCGCACGGTGCCGTCGGCGAGCATCGCGTTCAGGCGCGTGGAGACGGCGGCGCGCGACTGCCCGAGCCGGCCGGCCAGCGTGTGGATGCTGGCGCGGCCGTCGACCTGCAGCTCGCGGATGAGCTCGGCGTCGAAATCCATAGCGATCCCCGAATTCGTCGATTTCCCGGACAACGCACGCCGTCCCGTGCAGAATCCGAGTCTAGAACCACGCACACAGGACGCGACACGTGATTCTGTGCAATAGGTTCGCCAGAACACCAGTGGAACAAGCCTGGTGCTGGAGTTCTGCCCTTGCCAGCAGCATCCGTTCGTCCTTAACCTTCATCGCATCCCGATATATCCGCAAAGGAGCGGTCATGACTTCCACCACCAGCAGGGCGCGGCGCGCTGGCATCGCCGCCTTCGTGGGGACCACCATCGAGTGGTACGACTTCTATGTCTACGCGACCGCCGCCGCGCTCGTGTTCGGGCCGCTCTTCTTCCCGAGCGGCGACCCGTTCGCCGAGACCGCCGCAGCATTCGCGACGTTCGCGGTGGCGTTCCTGGTGCGCCCGCTCGGCGGCATCATCTTCGGCCACATCGGCGACAAGCTCGGCCGCCGCGTGTCCCTCGTCATCACGCTGCTGCTGATGGGCGTCTCGACGGTGCTGGTGGGCTGCCTCCCCACCTATGAGGCGATCGGCATCGTGGCGCCGATCCTGCTGATCCTGCTGCGGGCGCTCCAGGGCCTCGCGGTCGGCGGCGAGTGGGGCGGCGCGGTGCTGATGAGCGTCGAGCACGCTCCGGCCGGCAAGAAGACGTTCTACGGCGGCTTCACGCAGCTCGGCAACCCCGCCGGTGCGCTGCTGGCCTCGGGCATCTTCGCGATCATGTCGCGCTTCGGCGAGGACTTCATCATGAACGGCGGATGGCGCATCCCGTTCCTGCTGTCGATCGTGCTCGTCGGCGTCGGCTTCTGGGTGCGCTACCGCGTCGAGGAGTCACCGGTCTTCGAGCAGAAGGTCGAGGGCCGCAAGCAGAGCATGCCGCTCGCGTTCGCGCTGCGCGTCAACTGGAAGCCGATCCTCCTCGGCATCGGCCTGCTGCCCATCTCGACCGGCGGGTACTACCTCGCGACCACGTTCGCGACCGCCTACGCGACGGGCGAGCCGATCAGCATGAGCCCCCAGCTCATCCTCGACGCGATGACGATCGCCTCGTTCGTCGAGTTCGTCGTGACCCTGCCGGTGGCATGGCTCGGCGACAAGTGGGGCCGCAAGAACATCATGTACATCGGTCTCGTGACCTCGGTGCTGACGTTCGTGCCGTTCATGCTGGTGCTGCCGGGCAAGATCGAGCCGGTCATCTTCCTGCTGGCATCGCTCGTGCGCATCGCGATGAGCGCCACCTACGCGCCGATCGCCGCGATCCTCGCGCAGATGTTCCGGCCGCAGGCCCGTTACACGTCGATCGCCCTGTCGTACGGCGTGGGAGCGGCGATCTGGGCAGGCTTCTCGCCCTGGTTCGCGACCATGCTCATCGCCTGGACGGGCAGCGTCTGGTCGGTCATCTTCATGTTCATCGGCATGGCGCTCCTCGCGGGCCTGTGCACCTGGCTCGCGCCGCAGCACTCCGACGAGGCGCCGGTCACGGACTCGTACACGCCGCGCACCGACACCACGACGGCCCGCACGCGCTGAGCCGCGGCAACGCCTGCTCTCGAACTCGAACCGAGGACACCATGAGAAAGCTCGCCCCCTTCGACCGCCCCGCGCAGCAGACGCCGCGCCTGGTGCTCGCGGCCGCGATCCGCACCGTCGACGCGCACGGCAGCACCGCCACCGCGATGCTGACCGATCGCGGACGAATCGTCGCGATCGGCACGGCAGACGAGTGCCGGGATGCTGCCGCCTCCCTGCGCCTCTACCCCGAGGTCGTCGACCTCGGGGACGCGGTGATCGTCCCCGGGTTCGTCGACGCGCACGCCCACCCGCTCATGTACGGCCAGCTCATGACGTGGGTGGACTGCGGTCCCGAGAAGGCCGGCAGCATCCCCCAGATCGTGGCGCTCCTGAAGGCCGCGGCCGCCGAGCTGCCGGCAGGGCGCCCCGTGCGGGGCTACGGCTACGAGCACCGCAACCTCGCCGAGCAGCGGCATCCGTCCCGATTCGAGCTCGACGAGGTCGCCCGTGACCGCGAGGTGTACCTGATGAACGCGTCGGGGCACGGCGGGGTCGTGAACTCGTACACGTTCGAGCTCAACGGCGTCGACCGCGACACCCCGAACCCCGACGGTGGCGAGATCTTCCGCGATGCCGACGGCGAGCTGACCGGCGAGATCTCGGATGCCGCGTGCAACATGCTGACGGGCGTGCACGGCGTGAAGATCGGTCACCACGGTCCGAACTTCCACCTCGCCGACGAGCCGGAGGAGCATCTGCGGCAGTTGGATGCTGCGACGCAGCGCTTCCTCGCCGGAGGAGTGACGACGATCGGCGACTGCCAGGTGTCGCGCCGCGAGTTCGACATGTACCTGCGGCTCGCCGAGGCCGGGCGCCTGGAGCTGCGGGTGTCGATGTACCTGCTGTCGCACCTGCTCGACGACGCCCTCGAGATGGGGCTCGTCGGTCAGTTCGGCAACGCGCACCTGAGCTTCGCGGGCATCAAGCTCTACGCCGATGGCACGCTCGGCGGCTGGACGGCGTACTTCCCCGACGGCTACGTCGGCGACCCGTGCCGCACGGGCCAGCTGTACCACGAGCCGGCCGAGTACACCGAGCTCATCCGCAAGGCGCACGCCGCCGGGCTCCAGACCGCGACCCACGCGCAGTCGCCGACGGCGATCGAGATGGTCGTGTCGGCGATCGAGGCGGCGCTCGCCGAGAACCCCGACGACGACGCCCGCCACCGCATCGAGCACTGCGGGCTGCCGACACCGGAGCAGATCCGGCGCATGGCGGCAGCCGGCATCCGTCCCGTCAACCAGACCCAGCACTACTTCAACTGGGGCGAGGGCGTCGAGCAGGCCATCGGCACGCCGGGGGAGCGGTTCAACCCGCTCGGCGAGTTCGCGGCGGCGGGCGTGCCGTTCACGATCTCGTCGGACGCGCCGGTGGCCGAGCCGATCCCGCTCGAGGCGATCCAGACCGCGGTGACGCGGGTCACGCGCCGGGGGCACAAGCTCGGACCCGACGACCTGCGGGTGTCGGCGGACGCGGCGCTGCGCGCCCACACGTACGAGGGGGCCGTTTCGCTCGGCCGCGAAGACGACCTGGGCTCGCTCGAGGCCGGCAAGTACGCCGACTTCGCGGTGCTCGGCGCCGATCCGCTCGCGGTCGACGCGAGTGAGATCTCGCAGATCCCGGTGCTCGAGACGTGGGTCGGGGGCGAGCGCCGGTACGCGGCGGTCCGGGTGGAGGCGCTGGCGACATGAGCTCCGACATCGAGGCGCAGTATGCCGACACGACCGGCCGCGCCGTGCTCGAGACCGTGCGCAACTACGGGGTGACGGCGGTGTTCGGCATCCCCGGCACGCACAACCTCGAGCTGTATCGACCGCTCGCCGACCTCGGCATGCGGGCGGTCACCAACCGCCACGAGCAGGGCTCGGGCTACGGCGCCGACGGCTGGGCGCAGCAGACCGGGCTGCCGGGTGTCGTGATCACGACGTCGGGGCCGGGGCTTCAGAACGCCATGAGCGCCATCGGCACGGCGTTCTGCGAGTCGCGACCGCTCCTGGTGATCTCGCCCGGGGTGGCACTCGGGGCCGAGTTCCGCGACGTCGGCACGCTCCACGAGACGAAGGACGCCACCGCGATGGTCGGCGCCATCGCCGAGTGGTCGCGCCGCGTGACGAGCGCGACGGATGCCGTCGACGCGGTGCACGACGCGTTCGCGCTCTTCCGCACCGGGCGCCCACGCCCGGTGCACATCGAGATCCCGCTGGACGTGCTGGAGGCTCCGGCCGACGTTCCCGCGGCCGCGCGCGCGGCGCGGCCCGTTCCCGCGCCGGTTCGCGGTGACGCCGGCGCCGTCCGCGAAGCCGTCGCACTGCTGACGGATGCTGCGCGCCCGGTCATCGTCGCCGGCGGCGGCGCCACGCGCGCCGGCCGCGCGGTCACGGCGCTCGCGGAGCGTCTCGGTGCGCCGGTCGTCACGACGCTCAACGGCAAGGCCACCGTCGACGAGCACCACCCGCTGTCGCTCGGCTCGAACCTGCGCCTCGAAGCCGCTCGGCGGGTCGCCGAGGACGCCGACGTGCTGCTCGTGCTGGGTTCGAAGCTCGGCGAGGCGGAGCTGTGGGCACCCAGGCTCGAGGCACGCGGCGCGGTGATCCGCGTCGACATCTCTGCCGCGCAGCTGCACAAGAACCTCGACGCCGCCGTCGGAATCGTGGGGGACTGCACGGCGACCGTGGAGGGCCTGCTCGCCGCGCTGCCCGACGACCCGCGGCCGTCCCGCGATCTCGCGGTCGAGCGCGCCGCGATCGCCGCCGAGACCGCCGGGATCCTTCCCGAGACCGTCGGGCTCGCCGAGACCATCGCCGCCGCGCTGCCGCACGATGCGATCGTCGCCGGCGACTCCTCGCAGATCGTCTACATGGCCCTCGCGAACGTGGTGCGCCAGTCGCAGCCGCACTCGCTGCTCTACACGCCCACCTACGCCACGCTCGGCTACGGGCTTCCCGCTGCCATCGGCGCGCGCGTCGCGCAGCCGGCCGCGGGCGGCCGGCCCGTCGTCGCGGTGGTCGGCGACGGCGCGCTGATGTTCTGCGTCAACGAACTCGCGACCGCAGTCGAGCAGCGTCTCGACCTCACCGTCGTCTGCGTCGACAACGGCGGGTACGCCGAGATCAAGCAGAACGAGGTGGACCGCGGCATCCGTCCCGTCGGCGTCGACCTCGTCCAGCCCGACTGGGTCGCGCTCGCCAACGCGTTCGGCGCGACCGGTCGCCGCGCGTCGAGCCCCGATGAGATCGAGGCCGCGATCACCCAGGCGATCGCGGCCGGGGGCGTGCAGCTCGTCCACATCCCGCAGAACGCCGGGGCGCAGCATCCGTTCACCGAAACGTCCACCCCGAGAGGTGAGTCATGACCGACAACCACGAGCCCGTCGGCCCCGTCGACGCGTCCGTCTATCCGCGCTACGCCGGCATCGCCACGTTCGCACGGCTGCCCCGCATCGAGGAGGTGCCGCGCGCCGACCTCGCGATCGTCGGCATCCCGTTCGACACCGGCGTGAGCTACCGCCCGGGTGCCCGGTTCGGCCCGTCGCACGTGCGCGAATCGTCGCGGCTGCTGCGCCCGTACAACCCCGCCCAGGACGTGTCGCCGTTCGCCGCCGCGCAGGTGGTCGACGCCGGCGACATCCCCGCGAACCCGTTCGACATCGGCGAGGCCGTCGCCGAGATCGAGACCGCGGCGACGGCGCTCGGCGACCGTGTCGACCGGATCGTCACCGTCGGCGGCGACCACACGATCGCGCTGCCGCTGCTGCGCGCCGTGAACAAGAAGCACGGCCCGGTCGCGGTGCTGCACTTCGACGCGCACCTCGACACGTGGGACACGTACTTCGGCGCGCCCATCACGCACGGCACGCCGTTCCGCCGCGCCAGCGAGGAGGGGCTCATCGACCTCACCGCGAGCTGCCACGTCGGCACGCGCGGACCGCTCTACTCCAAGCAGGACCTCGACGACGACGAGCGCCTCGGCTTCTCGATCGTCTCGAGCGTCGACATCGAGGAGCGGGGCATCGAGGCGGCGATCGAGCGCGTGCGCCGCCGCGTCGGCGACAAGCCGCTGTACATCTCCATCGACATCGACGTGCTCGACCCCGCCCACGCGCCCGGCACCGGAACCCCCGAGGCCGGCGGCATGACGAGCCGTGAACTGCTCCGGATGCTGCGTGCCCTGAGCGACATGAACGTCGTGGGTGCGGACGTGGTCGAGGTGTCGCCCGCGTACGACCACGCACAACTCACCGGCATCGCGGCGAGCCACGTCCTGTACGAGCTCGTCACCCTCATGGCCGCGCAGATCGAGGCCGGTAGGAAGTGAGTCCTAGCGTGCACGTTGTCCGGTGACAAGCCCCTCCACAGGGCGTTCTGCCCGCCGCAGGCTGGGTGAACCCCAGAAGGAGGACGGTCATGAACGACCACGCAGACCACAGGGACACCCCGGAGCGGAATGCACGCGCCGAGGAGCCGATCGCGGCCACGCGCCGTGAGCAGCGGGAGCGCGAGGCGGCGAGCCCCGACGCCGGCACCCCCGCCGACGCCCGGCAGAACTACGCACAGCCCGACGCCTCTCGGGAGAACGCCGACCGCGCGGCGGCGGCCCGACAGGACGCCGCGCAGTACGACGCCGCCCGCGACGCGGGAGTTGCGCGCGACGCGGGAGTTGCGCGGGAGATGCCGCACGAGGCCGTCGAGCACAGCGCGACCACCGACCACGACGTGATCCGGCACTGGGCGGAGGACCGCCACGCCACCCCGGCCACGGTCGAGGGCACCGAGCACGACGGCGATGTCGGCGAGCTCCGCCTCGACTTCGACTTCGGAAACGACCTCGAGGACCTCAGGGAGGTCTCGTGGGACGAGTGGTTCCGCGCGTTCGACGAGCGCGGACTGGAGTTCGTCTTCCAGGAGACCGCGCGTCCGGACGGCTCCGTCTCGAACGACTTCCGTCTCGAGCCGGCGGGTCAGACGCGCACCTGATCTCGACCCCGCATTGCCGGGCTGCGCCCGCGGGTGCGTGAGACTGAACGCATGGGTTTCACGCGCGCCGAGCTGGAGTCGTACCGCGGGCGCAGCATCCCGGATCTCATGCCCTCGCACCCGAAGCTGGTGTTCGTGGGCATCAACCCGGGCCTCTGGACGGCCGCCACCGGCGTGCCGTTCGCGTACCCGGGCAACCGCTTCTACCCGGCCCTCGTCGCGGCGGGCATCCTTCCACGGATGCCGCGCATCGGCGACGCCGGCATGGCCGAGGACGACCGCCGCATGCTGCTCGACGCGGGCATCGGCATCTCGAGCATCGTGCGCCGTGCGACCGCGCGTGCCGACGAGCTCTCCCGGGCGGAGCTGCGCGAGGGCGCCGAGCGGCTGGAGCGCGATGTCGCCGGGTGGAAGCCGGGGGTGGTGGCGATCCTCGGGCTCACGGCGTACCGCCAGGGCTTCGCGCGACCGCGGGCGGTTGCGGGCCGGCAGCCGGACGACCTCGGCGGCGCCGCACTGTGGGTGGTGCCCAACCCGAGCGGCCTCAACGCGCACATGACGGTCGCGACGCTCGCCGAGGCGTACGCCGAGCCCGCCCGCGCCGCGGGTGTGATCGCGTGACCCGCACACGTCGGCTCGTCGCCGCTCTGCTGCTCGCCGCCACGATCGTGGCCGGGCTGCTGGTGCACGCGCTGCTGCCCGACACCGCCGTGACCGATATCGCGGGAGACGCCCTCTACGCCGTGGCGGCCTACCTGGCGGTGGTGCTCCTCGCCCCGCGTCTTCCCGCGCTCGCCGCGGGTGCGATCGCGGCGTCATGGTGCGTCGCGGTGGAGCTGTTCCAGCTGACGGGCCTCCCGCTCGCCTGGGGTGCGCAGTTCTCCCCGGTGATGCTGGTCCTGGGAACGGTCTTCGATCCCCGCGACCTCCTGGTCTACGTCGTGACGATCGCGCTCGCGACCGCCGCCGATGCCGCGATCCGTCGGGTTCGGGCCGGGGCCGGGGCCTCCGGCAGCTGACCTCGCTTCGACAGGTCAACCGGGCCTTTGCAGGACCTTTTGCCGGGCGCTGCCCCTGTGAAACCCCGGTTGACCTGTTGGCCAAGGGAGGAGACCGGCCTCAGCGGCCCGCGGCACGTGCACGAGCCACCACGATCCCGCGCTGCGACGTCGGGAACCGCGCGAGCATCGCCCGCAGCTCCGTGGCGTCGACGTCCGCGCCGAACGCCTCGGCGCCGGGCTCGAGCATGATCCCCGCCGACAGCGGCCCGGCGAGCACCGGGTCGAAGCCCAGATCGTCGACGAGCCGCGTCACGACGTCGACATCCACCGCCGAGTCCCCGGCCACGGCGATCGCCTTCCGCCCCGCTGTCCCCGCAGGCCGCGCCTCCTCGTCGAGGTCGCGGTAGCCCATGTGGTTGAAAGCCTTCACGACCCGAGAACCCGGCAGAAACCGCTGCACCGTCTCGCTCGTGGTCGTGCGCAGGTCGCCGAAGTCGGCGCGCAGCCCGTCGACCTCCCACCAGTAGTTCATCGCGTCGATCACGAGCTTGCCGCTGAGCGCCTCGGTCGGCAGCGTGTGGTGCTGCGGGAGCGGCAGCGCGAGCACGATCGCGTCGGCGTCACGTGCGACAACGGATGCTGCGGCCGCGACCGCACCCGGAGCAACGGCGTCGATCGTCCCCGCGATGCGCGCCGGGTCGCCCGACCCAGCGATGAGCACGCGGTATCCGGCCGCGCGTGCGAGTCGCGCGAGGACCTGGCCGACGCGCCCGGCCCCGATGATCCCGAGGACACGGATCGGCCGCTCGAGATCGCCCTGACTGCTCACCGGCCCAGGCTAACGAGCGGCGGCGGGTTGCAGCATCCGTTCTCGCAACCGACCATGGGGGAATGGGGGATGCCGAGACCGACGGCCCGGCGGCGGACGAGCCTGCCCCGCCGCAGGGCGACGAGAACGCGCCGTCGCGGCGGCGGTTGTGGGTCTGGGCGCTCATCGCGCTCGCCGCGATCGTGCTCGCCGCCGGCGTCGCCGCGGCCCTGCTGCTGCGCCCGGCCGCAACCGAGGCGGCGCCCTCTCCGCCATCGACCCCCACCGCCGCCCCGACCCCGACACCCACGCCCACTCCCACGCCGACACCGACGCCCACCCCGACGGGGTTCGCCGCGAACACGGCCTCGTACGACGTGACGACCCTGCCGCAGGTCAACGTGTTCGCCGTGATCCCGGCGCTGACCGTCGACGACGCCGCGTTCACCGCCCCGCTGCCCACTCACGCCGTCGCAAGAGGCATCGGCGCCCCCGTGTGGGCCGATCCGACGTCGGAGCCGGTCGCCTATCTGCCGCACGAGTTCCCGTATGACGGCACCGCCGTCCCGGTCGTCGAGGAGCAGCAGAACTGGGTCAAGGTGCTGCTCACGGGGCGTCAGGCGGTGCCGTCGCAGGGCAACCCCGCGCAGGTCACCGGGTGGATGCGCAAGGGCGACGTCGACCTCGCCCCGACCGACACCAGCGTCGTCGTCAGCATCTCGGGCCGCACGATCGACATCGTCCGCGCCGGGGTGCCCGAGCGCATCGCGTCGGACTTCGCGTGGGGCACCGACCGCACGCCCACGCCGCTGGGCCGCACGTTCATCATGACCACGCGCGTCGTGCCCGAGTACGCGTACACGCGCGGCCACCCGATCGTCTACCTCTCGGTGCAGTCGCCGACCCTCGACGGCTTCGGAGGAGCGGATGTCGCGGTCACGGCTTTCCACTACCACGACGACCGCTCGGGGCCGATTTCGAACGGATGCCTCCGCGTCGACCCGTCCGCGATCACGAGGCTGTCCGAGCTCCCGCTGGGAACCCCGGTCATCGTCAACCCGTGAGGCACCCCGACCGTACCCGGGCGCCGCGTCACACGAAGGCGCGCGACACGTCGATGATGCGCCGCAGGCACAGTTCCATCGCCGCGCCGGTGGCGATCTCGGCGCGCGTCCCGGGGCGAGGCGTGCCGAGCGCCCGCTGGTAGTCCGCCAGCGCTTCGCTTGCCTCGTGGAGGCGCTGCGACGCGTCCGGGTCGCCGAGCGGCGTCGCGACGAGGTCCGCGGTCTTGCCGATCGCCGCGGCGAGCTCATCGCGTACCGCGGCGGCGAGCGAGGCGTCGTCCGCGGCGTGCAGTTCGAGCAGCAGGTCGATGAGCTCGCGGGTGAGGAACGCCGTGCGGTCGAGAGCCGCCATGCGCCGGGCGTTCTCCTCCCGCTCGTGGCGGTGGCGCACCCGGCGCGGGTTCGCGTGGGCGCTCTCCTCCGCTTCCTCGACCTCGGCCGTGACGGTCGCCCGCGTCTCGGCCAGCCTGCGGAGCGGGACCTCGAACCGGTCGGAGCGGATGCGGTCCTCGGCCACGGCATCGGCCGCGTCGTCGAGCAGCCTGGTGACCGTGTCGCGGAGCGCCGAGAGGCGTTCGCCCGCCCGCCGCAGGTACAGCGGCGGCACGATCACGAGGTTGACCGCGATGCCGATGACGACGCCGAACGCCACCGTGCCGAGGTACGAAATCGAGAAGCCTTCGGGGTCTCCGCTCCCGGTGAGCAGCACGAAGAGCCCTGCGAGCGGAGCCCAGTCGCCGCCGACGCCGAGCAGCCGCAGCCCGCCGAGCAGCACGCCGACGCCGATCACGAGTCCCAGCACGAGACCGCCCGGCGCGCCGAGCCGCAGGGCCGCGATGCCGCAGAGCCCGAGCCCGATGCCGAGCGCGAGGCCGATCAGCACCTCCACGCCGACGCGGGCGGAGCGGGCGATCGTCGGGTGCATCGTCACGAGCGCGCCCAGCGGCGCGTAGTACGAGTACTGGTCCTCGGCGAACGGGATCAGGGGCGCGAGGTACCACGCGAGCACCGCTGCGAGCGAGGTCTTCACCGCGAGCAGCAGGCGCGGCTGCTGCGCGAGGCGTGCCGTGTACGAGACGGCGCGGCGCAGGGTCGGGGTGCGCTCGGCGGTCACGGATCCCTCCTTCGACCCCGGCCACGCTAATCCGCGCCGTCCATCGGCACTCGGGGATTGCATCCCGGGCCCCCGCGCGTTACGGCGACGGAGGCCGCCCCACGCGGATCCCGCCGTGGGATGCTGGAACCGACCCCACCCCTCGACCCGGAGGATCCTCATGCAGCAGCGCGCACTCGGCCGCACCGGACGCTCGGTCTCGGCGATCGGCCTCGGCACCTGGCAGCTCGGAGCGGATTGGGGAGCGGTCACCGAAGACGACGCGACTGCGGTGCTCGCAGCATCCGTCGACGAAGGCGTCACCCTCTTCGACACTGCGGACGTCTACGGCGACGGGAGGAGCGAGTCGATCATCGGCCGGTTCCTCGCGGCGCGGCCGGGCCACGGCATCACGGTCGCGACGAAGATGGGCCGGCGCCTCGCGCAGGAGCCCGAGAACTACACGCCCGAGAACTTCCGCGCGTGGACCGACCGCTCCTGCGCGAACCTCGGCGTCGACACGCTCGACCTGGTGCAGCTGCACTGCCCGCCGACCGTGGTCATCGAGGATGACGCCACCTACGACGCCCTCGACGCGCTCGTCGCCGACGGCGCGATCGCGGCCTACGGCGTCTCCGTCGAGACCGCGGCGCAGGCGCTTGCGGCGATCGCACGCCCGAACGTGACCAACGTGCAGATCATCTTCAACCCGTTCCGGCTCAAGCCGCTCGATGAGGTGCTGCCGGCCGCCGCGGCGGCCGGCGTCGCGATCTTCGCGCGCGTGCCGCTGGCGTCCGGCCTGCTCTCGGGCAAGTACACCGCGGAGACCACCTTCGCCGCCGACGACCACCGCACCTACAACCGCCACGGCGAGGCGTTCGATCGCGGCGAGACGTTCTCGGGCGTCGACTTCGAGACGGGCGTCCGGGCGGCGAACGAGCTCGCCGCAGCCCTGCCCGACGGCGTCTCGCTGCCCGCGGCCACGCTCGCGTGGATCGCGTCGCGCCCGGGTGTCACGAGCGTCATCCCCGGCGCGCGCAACGTGCAGCAGGCCGAGTCCAACGCCGCCGCGGCCGCACTCCTCGACAGTGCCCTCGACAGTGCCCTCGACGGTGGCCTCGACCTCGACGCGTTCGACCGCGCCGTGCACGAGGTCTACGACCGGGACCTCCGTGCGGCGATCCACCCGCTGTGGTGACGCGCCGCCTCTGAATCACGGATGCCTCGACCCCGCGCAGCACGCAGGGCCGAGGCATCCGTTTCCGGGGGGTCCTACGGCGCCGGGTAGTCCACCACGAACTGCGGGGTGCCCGTGTTCGTGTTGTCGGCCTGGCCGCCGATGCCGTTCACGACGTGCTGGACGGTGCCGGCAGACAGGTTCACCGTCATGATGTGGTGCAGCCTGACGCCGGGCGTCTCGGGCACCTCGAACCCGTTCGCCGTGAGGATCGACGGGTTGTTCTGGTTGAACACGTACACGCCGGCGCCGTCGAGCTCGTGGTTCTTCACGTGGTCGGCCACCTTGTAGCCGGGGTAGCCGAGCGTGCCGTCCGGCTGCGTCCAGTCCGCCTGGGTGGGCGGGTCGTACGGCAGCTCGTTCTGGTACAGGATGACGCGGCCGTTCTCGCCGTTCCAGAGCGTGTTGTACGTCTGGAAGTGCTCCACGAACAGGCCCGTCGCGGTCACGTCGTCACCGTTCACGATGACGCCGACGGTGCCGGTGTTGGTGGCCCAGCGCTCGTTGTCGCCGTTCACGCCGTCGGTCGGGTCGAAGCCCTCGACGCCGTGGTCACCGCGCCACACCCAGGTGTGGTCGATGAGCACGTTGTCGGCGTTCACCTCGAGCGCCGTCGTGGTCTTGCCGATGTGCGGGCCGCCGACGCGGAAGTACACGTCGCTCAGCGTGATGGGGTTCTGCGCGTCGAGCTTCTTGCCGCCGTGGGGGTTGCCGACGCGCAGCAGCACCGGCGAGAGCTCGGTGCCCGCGTCGATGGTGACACCCGCGACGACGATGCCGTCGGCGTCCTTGACCTCGAGCGGAACCGCTCCGTTCACCGCCGTGAGCGTGGCGTGCCCGAGGCCGAGCACGACGGTGTTCGCGCGCTTCACCTGGATCGACTGCGCGACGTCGTAGATGCCGGGCGTGAGGATCAGGTGCTGACCGCGCGCGAGCGCGTTGTTGATGTCCTTCACCGAGTCCGACGGGGTCGCGATGTAGAAGTCGGTGACCGGGATGCTGCGGCCCGCCGTCTCGCCCGCGCCCCAGCTGATCCCGCTCGTGTCGCGCTGCGCGGCGGGCACGCGCACGTTGTAGCGGCCCTCGTCGTCGACGTACAGGTACGGCTTCTCGCGGCTGACCGGAGTCTCGTCGACCGTCGTGTACGGCGGGTCCGGGAAGCCGGCATCGTCGGGGGCGCCGACGACGCCCGAGAAGACCTGGTTCCAGACGGCGTTCGACCATCCGCCGACCTCGCTGTTGCGGATCAGCCACTGCTGCTGCGAGCCGTTCACCACGAACGGCAGGCGCGAGTCGGCGATGAACCCGCCGCTGGCGTACTGGGGTCCGGCGGTGCAGTAGTCCATGAGCGACAGGTTGCCGCCCGAGATGTCGAGGCGCCGCATCGACACCGCCTGCGACACCGCCCAGAACTCTGCGCTGGCGCGGCAGCCGTCCTGGCCCGCCTTGTCGATGTCGATCGACAGGTTCGAGATCGTGCGCCAGAAGTTGACGAGCGCGAGGCAGTTGCCCGTGCCGCCGTCGGCGAGGCAGCGGTTGTAGACCTCGACGGCGCCGTGGACGGTGACGTCCTCGGGCGATGCGCCCAGGCCCGCGACCTCGGTGTAGTAGCCGACCTTGACCTGCAGCGGGTCGGCGGTCGAGCCGTACTGCCCAGGTAGGAAGTAGACCGCCTTGCGCGTCGTGCTCATCTCGGCGTCGACCTGCTGCGCGTGCAGCGCGTCGAGATCCGCCTGGATGTCGGCGACCGGCGTGTCGGGGGAGTAGATCGTGACGTTCGGGCCGAAGTCGGGGTCGAACGGGTCGACCGCGCGGGGCGGCGCCGCGACGGCGGGCGTGGCCAGCAGCGCGCTCGCGATGAGTGCGGTGCCGGTCACCACGGTGCCGATGCGCAGTGCGCGGGCACGGTGGGAAACGGGGGCGGGCATGGGGAGTCCTCTCCGTTGAGGTCGGTGAAGCGGCGGGATGCCGGTTACTTACCGGACTGTAACCAAACGTGGGAGCGGTCTCAAGAGTCAATTTCGGGCGAGCGCTTGCTGATTCGTTTCAGAACTCGAGGCGCATGACGAGGCGGCGCTTCGTCGGATGCGTGACCTCTCGGAACCCGGCCTCGAGGAACGGACCGACCGGGCCGACGCTCAGTTCGTCCCACGCGATCTTCTTGCCGTCGGTGAGCATCGGGTACCCCTCGATCGCCGACGCACCGTGGGCTCGGGCGTGCTCGGCGGCCGCGGCGATAAGCGGGTAGGTGAGACCTTCGCCCCGGTGACCCTTGCGGACGACGACGCAGGCGATCGCCCAGACCGACTCGTCATCGGGGTCTTCGTCGCGCCCGTGCCAGGGCACGGGGGAGCCGCGGACTCGTCCGTACACCCCGCGCCGGTCGACCGCGCACCATGCCACGGGCTCGTCGTCCTGGTACGCGACGATGCCGATCGTCTCGGTCGCCCGCGGGTCGTCGCAGTGCGTCTCGGCGCGCAGGATCGCCGCGCGTTCCGCCTCCGGCATGTACCACCAGTCGTGGTCGCCGAGGCGCTGCCGCTGGCACTGGCACCGACCCGCGGCGCCCGTGAGGATGGCCTGAAGGTCGTCCCACGAGGCCTCGTTGGCAGGAGCGAAACGCAGTCCGTCCATGTCGGCAGGGTAACGCGGCCGTCCGACACGCCGGGAGTATGGTGTGGCTTGTGCCCCTCGCCCCTCGCGTCGCCGTGGTCATTCCGTGCCGGAACGACGCGGGCTACCTCGACGCGTGCCTGGCCGCACTCGCCGCGCAGACGCATCGACCCGACGTCGTGATCGTCATCGACAATGCCAGCACGGATGCCTCCGCCGCCGTCGCCCGGGCCTACGACGCCGTCGTGGCATATGAGGCGTCGATCGGCATCTGGCCCGCGGTCGCGCGCGGGTACGACGCCGCCCTCGAGCACGCCGACATCATCGCGCGGCTGGACGCGGACTCGCGCCCGCACCCGGACTGGATCGCGCGGCTGGTGCGCGCCTTCGTCGCCGACCCCACCCTGGGCGTGCTGACCGGCGGCGCCGAGTTCTACGGCGGCACGCCGATCCAGAACTACCTCGGCGAGCGCTGGTACATCGGCGGCGGGCACTACTGGATCAAGAAGTGGCTCGGCATCCCGCTGGTGTTCGGCTCGAACTTTGCGATGCGCACGCGGGTCTGGGAGCGTGTGCGCGACCAGGTGGACCGCGGCAACGCGCGGATCCACGACGACCTCGACCTCACCATCCGGCTGCGCTCGTCGGACGGAGTCCGCTACGACCCGCAGCTGCGCATGCCCGTCTCGGCACGGCCGGTGCAGACCGTGTCGGGGCTGTCGCGGCGCGTGTTCCGGGTCGCGTCGACGTTCGCCGCGAGCTGGCCGGAGGGGGCCGCGTGGCGCCGGTCCGAGCCGTCGCGGGTCGCGTCCGGCTCGGGCGAGTGGATGCCCGACGGCGACGACTGGGCGCCCGAGTACGGTCGCTGACCGCACCCGGGCGCCGTGCTCAGTCGATGATCACGACGATGTTGCCGATGGTCTCGTGCCCGTATGCGGCGAAGGCGTCGGCGACGTCGTCGAACGCGTGCTCGCGGTCGACGATCACGCGCAGCGATCCGTCGTCGACGAGGCCCGTCAGCCGGCGCAGCGCGTCGCCCGTGGGGTAGCCGGCGATCGGCGCCGGAGTGATCCGGTCGGCGTCGGGGAACATCTCCGGCGCGTAGAGCAGCGTCGACACGATCGTCCCGCCGTCCTTCACCAGCGGTGCGAACTCGGTCGGGTTGCCGTGCAGGTGCACCGCCGCGTCGACGCCGTCCGGGGCGACCGCGCGCACCGCGGCGACGAGGTCGGCATAGTCGACCGCGTGCGTCGCGCCGAGCTCGAGCAGCAGCTGCCGTCCTTCATCGGTGCGTCCGGTGGCGATGACCTCCCCTCCCTCGGCCGCGGCGAGCTGCGTCAGGAGCGTCCCCACGCCGCCTGTCGCGCCGACCACGAGGATCTTCTTGCCCTCGACATCACCCAGCGCGGCGAGGATCGAGAGCGCGGTCGACCCGGTGTGGCCGAGGGAGGCGGCCGCAGCATCCGTCAGCGCATCCGGTGCGGCGACGACGCCGCTGTCGGCGACGGCGGTGGTGTACTCGGCGAAGGCGCCCTCCTGGAGGTGCGGCTTCGACACGACGCCGAGCACCCGGTCGCCGACCTCGAAACCTTCGACGTCGGGGCCGACCGCGTCGACGACTCCGGCGAACTCGCGCCCGAGCACGAGCGGGTAGCGGTGCTCGAAGAAGTTCGCCATATAGCCCGCGGCGACGGCGATGTCGAAGCCGTTGACGGATGCTGCGGCCACACGCACCCGCACCTCTCCGGCGTCCGGCTCGGGAATGTCGACATCGTGGTGGGCCGGCGGTTCCCCAGCGGATGCGACGGCGTATGCACGCATGTTGTCCTGCTTCCTGTGCGCCCGTCCCCAGGTGGCGAGGAAACCTGCGGGTCGCACGTCAGCAATCGAATACACCCGGGATCGAGGCGCTCGCAAGAGCGAGTTCGCGTCGTGACGATGATCAGGCGATGACGGGCCCCGCCACGACGTAGACGTAGGCGGCGAGCGCCAGGATGTTCACGCTGACCGTGCCCCAGAAGACGCGGCGGAACGAGCGCTTGCGGGTCTTGTGGCGGAACAGCTGCTGCGCGACGAGCGCTCCCGGCCAGCCGCCGACCAATCCGAGGATGAGCAGCGTCTGCTCCGAGATGCGCGCCGCCTGACGGCGCGCGGCGGACTTGTCGATGCCGTACGCGGCGAATGCGACGACGCTCGCCGCGCCATAGAGCGCGGGCACCCACCACGCGAGGTCGAGCACGACGTACGCACCCGCGAGGGCAAGGGCGAACACGATGAGCATGATCCAGCTGAGCGCCCCGGGCAGCGGCTTCGAGAGGTCACGCCCCGGTCTGTTCGAGTCGACTCGCTCCCCGCCGCGACCGGTGGTGTCCACCGTGTTCCTCACCGTGTTCCGCGGTCGTGTCCCGGTCGTGTGGCTGCGGCGTCCGGCGGGGGAGTTCGACACGGGTTCGATCCTAGGGGCGCCCCCTCGCGTCCGTGATGCCTCGACGCATAGGACTCGCGCCAAGCCGTGACCTAGACTTCCCGCCTCGCCACCCAAGCCGTGCCGCAGACTTCCCGCCGCGCCACCAAAGCCGTGCCGCAGACTTCCCGCCTCTCCACCCAAACGTCACGCAGACATCCCGCCTCTCCACCCAAACGTCACGCAGACTTCCCGACTCTCCACCCGGGTGTCACGCAGACTTCCCGACTCTCCACCCGGGCCGTTCCGGTGATCGCGGCGGATCCCACGCCCACGCCCAGGCGGCCTTCGACTCCAGCACGCGCGCATCGCCCTGTCCGGTTGGCGGATGCAGAATGAATGGCGCGAGGCCATTGCGGGTGATCCGCCAGCCCTTGTTGTGAAGCAGCAGGTGATGGAATCGGCAGAGGAGGATCCCGCGATCGATATCGGTGCGGCCCAGGTCATCGAGCCAGTGATCGCAATGGTGGGCTTCGCAGTACGACGCGGGGACGCAGCATCCGGGCCACAGGCATCCGCCGTCGCGGACGGCGAGGGCCTTGCGCTGCGGAATGTTGAAGAGTCGCTGCTCGCGACCGAGGTCGAGGGGGTTGCCGCAGCTGTCGACCGTGACCTCGAGAGTGCCGTTCATGCAGATGTTGCGGTCGATGATCGAGCCCGGCAGCGGGTCGCCGCCGTCCTCGGCGTGACCGACGGCGATCATCCGCGAGGCCGCATCACGAGGACCGTCGGCGTCCTTCACGACAACCATGCGAACTCCCGGCTGGCGGGCGCCGAACACGTCTGATGCCTCGGCCAGCGCCCCGGATCGGACGAGGTCGACGAACAGGTCGTAAGCGAGCTGCTCGTTGGTGCGGTCGTCGTCGACGAGGCTCTTCGCTGCCGTTCGCTCTTCTTCGGTCATGAAACGCGCGCCACCCCGACGTGGGCGGAGGGCGGCGTCCATCGCCGACTTCACCCACAGCGCCATCTCGTCGTCGAAGGTGATGCGTCCTTGCCAGAGCCCGTCAGCGTCTTGGTACAGGCGGAATCCGCGCTCCGCGAACCGGGCGGCGAATCTTTGTTCGGCGCCGACCGGATCGAGGCTGTCTCGAACGGCGCGCGCACGGCGCCGGAGCTCTTCGACGGGGAAGGCCGCGGCCTCGGCGATCAACTGCTCTGCGGCGATCGACCACACTTCGCGAAGGGCACCCGCGGCCCCGATGTCGCTCCAGTCGACAGGCGGCTCGCCGAGCCCTCGCCGGATCGCGTCGTGCTGCTCGCTCGTGATCCCCCCGTGCAATCGGGCACGTCGCAGCGGCTCATGCCAGGGCGGTGCCGGCGTATCGGGCTCACCCGCCGCCGCAGCATCCGTCTCACCCGTCACATCGGCGATCGCACCCGCCCCGGTTCCCTCGATCAGCGACGCGCCCACCTGAACCGCACGTTTCGCGTCGGCGGCGGTGCCGCCGGTGATCGACTGGATCATGGCGGCCGGGGTGCGGTGGCCTCGAACCGCGGCCATGCCGCCCTGCCCGCGGTCGCGCGAGGAACGACGTGCCGCGACCCCCGCCGCGATCACGCTCACCAAGTCGACGCAGCGCCGCATGTCGGACGCATCGCCGAGGATGTGCTCGACGACCTCGTCGGGCAGCGCATCGATCACGGCAGGCAACGAATCGGCCTCGACATCCAGCCCCGGCACTCCAGCGAGGGCATCGACGAGCCCTCGCAACTCCGAGATGAATGTCATACACATCATCATGCCCATGGCCCCCGACATTCGAACAAAGAATCGACGAGACTGTGGATAACTCGCCCGCGAACCGCTACGTTGGCGACATGCATGAGCTCACCGAAGAGGCGCTGGTCGCAGCATCCGTCGATGTCACGTGGCGGGAATTCACGGTCGGCGGCCGCCTCGAGCGGTGGTTCTGGCCGCCGCGGTTCGAGACGACCGCCGTCGTCGAGCTGCG
Source organism: Microbacterium sp. NPDC056569 (assembly GCF_042793475.1). Taxonomy (NCBI): domain Bacteria; kingdom Bacillati; phylum Actinomycetota; class Actinomycetes; order Micrococcales; family Microbacteriaceae; genus Microbacterium; species Microbacterium sp. NPDC056569. The sequence continues at coordinate 71,607 of NZ_JBHTUV010000017.1, forward strand.
CGAGCTCGGTCGCTGGGAGGTGCGGTCGGTGCCGGTCGATATGGCGGTCGAGGGCACGGTGCTCACCTTCGAGGCGCCGCGCGCGCTGAGGCTGGGCTGGCGGTGGGCGGGGGAGGAGCACACGACCGATGTCGAGATCGAGCTGCAGTCGGCGGCGGATGCTGCCACCCGCGTGATCGTGCGGCACTCGGGCTTCGCCACCACAGAGGAGCGCGACAACCACATCGACGGCTGGTCGACGTGCCTGCAGCGCCTCGTCGATCGCCACGGCGGGGCACCGGGCGAGCACCTCTAGGCCCGAGCGGCGCTGATCAGCACGGCGTCGAGCTCGGACCCCGTGCAGTCGTGGCCGGCATCCGGGATCTCGACGAGGCGCGCGTCGGGGAGCAGATCGACCAGCTCGAGCGCGGCCGCCCGCGGACTGCGCGCATCCTGCGCCCCGCGCACGATCAGCGTCGGTGTGCGGATCGAGGGGAGTGCGGGGCGGAGGTCGTGCGACATCACCTCGAGCAGCGCCGTCGTGGTCGCCGGTCGCCAATCGTCGAGGAGAGCTCGCGCGCGAGCACGTCGCTCGGGGCCGGTGCCGGGCGCGAAGACCGAGTCGAGAAAGTCGTCCGCCCACTCGTCGACGGGATGCTCGATGGTGAACCGCGCCGCCTCCAGCCGTTGTGCGAACGCGTCCGCGTCGAGCGATCCACCCCATCCGGCGTACGCGCCGACGAGGACGAGCCTGCCGACGACGTCGGGGTGATCGCGGGCGAGGAGCAGCGCCAGCACCGATCCCATCGAGAATCCCGCGACGCACGGTGAGGTCAGGCCGAGCGCAGTGAGGAACGAGGCGGCGGCATCGGCCCAGTCGCGATCGGTCCACCCGGCGGGAACGTCGTCCGACCCGCCGCATCCGGGAGCGTCCCAGGCGATCACGTCGACATGCGGGCTGAGGCGATCGAACTCGTCGCTCCACGTCCTCGAGTCCTCGAGGGCTCCGTGCAGCAGCACGAGCGGTGCGCCGCTGCCCTCTCGCCGGTACGCGATGCTGATCCCGCCGGCCACGATGGCGGCCATGCCCGCACTCTACGCTCGGCGCGTCGGACCCGCTGGGTACGCTCGTGTTCGTGATCATCGAGTTCGACGGCGATGTGTTCCGCTGGGAGGCACGCGAGGATTCGGCGTGGTTCTTCACGTCGGTGCCGCCTGAGCTGAGCGAAGAGATCCGCGAGATCCCGCGCCCGTACCGCGGGTTCGGCTCGGTTCGTGTGCGGGCGAGCATCGGCGGCAGCGAGTGGACGACATCGATCTTCCCCTCGTCGGACGGCTCGTACGTGCTGCCGCTGAAGAAGGCGGTGCGCGCTGCCGAGGGCCTGGTCGACGGCGGGCCGGTGACCGTGCGCCTCGAGGTGCTCGACGGCTGACCGCCTGGCCCGTCAGGCCGGCGTCTCGACCATGCGCCGCTGGATGCGGCGGTCGAGGTCGTCGAGCTCACCGATGACGTCGTTCGCCGCCCACACGCGGTCGCGCTTGCGTCCGGTGATCTCGGCGATCACCCCCGCTTCGGTGAGCCGGTCGAGTGCGGCGTAGGCGGTCGCCGGGGTGCTTCCGATCGCCGTGATCGCGTCCTCGCCCGACATCACCGGGTCGTCGAGCAGCGCGGTGAGGAGTCGGTCGGTCGCCGACCCGTCGGCTGCGTCGACGAGTGACCGCCACTCGGCGGGGAGTTCGCGCAGGGCGTCCATCGACGTTCGCGACTCGATCGCTGCGGCGACGGCCGCGCGCACCATGATCTCGATCACGGTGGTCGGGTCGCCGTCGCGGTACGCCGTGAGCGAGGCGAAGTAGTCGTCGCGCACCGCGAGGAGGCCGCTCGCGAGCGGCATGATCGCCGTCTTCGTGACGCCGCGCCGACGCAGGATGGCGCTGACGAGGGCTCGCCCGATGCGGCCGTTGCCGTCGGTGAACGGGTGGATGGACTCGAACTGCGCGTGCGCGATCGCGACCTGCGCGAACACCGGCACGTCGTCGCGACCCGCGAACGCGATGAGGTCGTCGAGCAGCGGCGCTACGAGGTCGGGCGGCGGTGGCACGTACAGCGCGGTGCGCGGACTGTGGTCGCTGCCGCCGATCCAGTTCTGAACGTCGCGCAGCCGGCCGGCGTAGTGGGCCTCGGCCTGATCGTCTGCCATGAGCGTGCGATGTGCGGCGAGCAGGTCGTCTGTGGTGATGTGCGATGTCTCGCCGGCGCGGTCGACGAGACGATGCAGGGCGGCGGATGCTGCGACCATGCTGGTCGCGCTGCTGTTGGCCCGGCTACCCGCGAGAGCGCGGGCGTAGTCGGCGGCGCTCGCCGAGATGCGCTCGATCTTCGAGGAGGCCACCGACTCCGTGCGGAGCATGAAGCGCCCGAGCGCGCGCGACTGCGCTCGTGCCTCGGCGTCGGTCGTCGCCACCTCGACGAGCGCGCGCTCGGCGGCGGTGGTCATGTCGGGGCCCGGGGTGTAACTCAACTGCGCGATGCGCGGGGGGATCGACACGGCGACGGAGCGCAGCATCCGATCTTCCTTGCTGCCACCACGAATCGACTGCTGCCAGTCGCGCGACTCGGTCGTGTGGGCAGGCCAGACCGGCGGTCTGGGATCTGAAACAGCGACGTTCACTGTTTCAGTCTAGCCGTCCGGATTGAAATAAGGAGTGGAGCTGTTGTGGTGCTCGCCGTCGGGTCGCTCCGGTATGTTTGCGCTCGGGAATCATTCTGCTGGGGAGCATGATGACGGACGGGTCTCAGGGGGGACCGCCGCCCGGTTGGTACGCGGACGATTCGCGGGCCGACCGCTTGCGGTGGTGGAACGGCGCTGCGTGGACGGAGGATTACCGTCCGGTGGCGACGGATGCTGCGGCTGCCGTGTCGCCGGCCGCGCCGCTGAGCCGGGCACAGCTCCGCGCGCGGCGGGCGGCGGATCCCGAGGAACACGCCGCTCCCGCGGCGGCGGCCGTGGACTCGGAGTCCGGGGTCCCGCGTGAGGGCTTGCCGCACGTAGTGCCGGCGGTTGCGGAGGATACCCCCGTGGCCGCGGTGTGGCCGGCGCCGTCGTCGCTGGCTGATCCGGCCGGCGCCCGGGATCAGGCACCCGCGGATGCACCCTCGTCCGTAGCGGATACTGAGCGCCCTCAATCGGCCGCCGCGCCTCGGGACGATTCGGCTCGTGCCTCGGCCTCGCGGGAAGGCGCGACGAACGGTGCCCGAGCGGCGGGACCTGAGACGTACCCCGACCAGATCGCGCCCCGGCGTCCTGCGCCGGTCGATGATCGGCTGCCGACGCCGATCGTGTATCAGCCGGTGTCGAGTTCGTACGTGGGGGAGATGCGTCGGCCGCTTCCCGAGGCGAGTCCTGCGAACATCCCGGCGCGCGCGTCGATCGCGCTGATGGTGGTGGCCGCGCTCGGCGGCCTGACCGTCGTGCTCGGGCTGGGGCTCTGGGACGAGTCGGTCGCGGGTCTGGTCAGTCTGGTCAGCGTGGCTTTCGCCGCCGGCGCGTTCTTCCTCGCGATCGGTGGGCTGATCGTGGCGGCGCAGCGGGGGACGAGCAGGCTCGTGTCGGTGCTCGCGATCGTCGTCTCGGTCGGACTCGTGGTGTGGCTTGCGATCGTCGCGACGCGGCAGGCGATAGCGATCCTGAACTGAGCGCGGATGTTCGCGCGTGCGACAGCGCGCGAACGTGTGCGGTCGGTCGAGTGGACGCATTCGTGTGTGGGCGTGCGAGCGTCAGAACGGTGGCGGATCCGCAGGCACGACGAATGATGTCGGCGAGGTCCAGAAGGTCGCGCCGGTGACTTCGTCGCGATAGAGCATCCATTTGCTCTTCGTCTTGATGACATGGTGCGGCTCGCAGAGCGGCGTGAGATTGGTGTCGGCGGTCTTCCCGCCGTATTGCCAGTCGAGGCGATGGTCGATGTCGCAGTCGCGGGCCGATCGCATGCATCCGGGACCGGTGCAGACCTGGTTGCGCACCCCGAGCCATCGTTTCAGCGCCTTCGGGGTGCGGTACGTGGTGCGGTCGACGTCGAGAACCGTGCCGGTGACGGGGTGAGTGAGGATGCGGACCCAGCTGGATGCCTCGCCCGCGAGCCGCCGCGCGGTCTCGGTGTCGATCGGGCCGTAGCCATCGAGGGTGGCGGGTTCGTCGTCGTGTCCGAGGAGCGTCATGACCGGCACCGTGATCGCGACGGACGCGCGCGAACGCCACGTGCCGGTCTTCGCGGTGCTGTCAGCGCCGGCGGTGAACATGTCGACGATGACGTCAGCGCGCAGTTGTGCGAGGGTGCGCTCCTCACCTTCCTGACCTCGGAGGTGTCGCGCGTGCGCGTCGGCGTGTCGAAAGACCGACAGCGCCTTGTCGGCGGTCGTGAACACGGTGAAGGAAGCCATCCCGTCGGCCTCGGGCTGGAACCACATGTTCCGGTCGTCGGCCGCCCGCTTGTGCCGCTCGTCGAGACGCTCGGGGTGCACGCGCTCACGCACGACCCGGGAGCGCGTGCGGAATTTGCCGGGCGCGAGCGTCTGCGCGGCCGTCTCGAGCCACTCATCGAACTTCGCCCAGGCTTCTGCGGCCCGGGCGGGAAGCGTGGCAGCCTGCTGCGCCGCTGACGTCGCGTTCCGCTCGCTGACCCGGCCGGCACGGAACGCCGCCCAGATCTTCGGGCACCGCTCGCGCAACGTGTCGGCATGCGCAGCGCGGGTGCGGACCATGTTCTCCGACATCCCGAGGCGCACGGCGAGCTCCAGCGCCGCGGCGCGCACGGCGATGTTCCGCCGCTCCGTGCGGACGGCCGCCGTCGACCGCCCCTGCGGATCGAGCCAGGCCGGGTCCTGTGTCGGGTCGGGGCCGACCCACGGGTCGGGGCAGGCCGCAGCATCCGTCAGCACGTTCGCGATACCGGCGTACTCGTCGGCGAGGAGAAGTCGCGCCCGGACGCTGATGCCCTCGAGCTCGGCGATCGCAGCCTTATGCGCGGCGCCCGTCGTTTCGAGCTCCGCGAGTTCGGGCGGCAGGCCCTCGCCCGGCCCGAGCAGATCCGACGGGTCGATGAAGCGCTCGGGATCGCCGTCGATCCTCGACTCCCAGTCCACCTCACCCGGATAAAGCTTCATACCTACAACGTACAGATGGCCTCTGACATTCGATGATCATGACGATGATGGACAAGGCGTGAATCCGATGGCAGCGCCGTGGTGTGTAGGTTGGCGCACCGGCGATAGGTCAAGCGTGGACGATGGATGCTGCCGCGGGCTGCCTCCCGGAGAAGCCAGGCTAGCGGGCGGCCTGCGTGCAACCCAAGGTCTTCGCGCGGCCTGACTGAGGCTTTCTTAGGCGAAGACTGCGTGCGCCCACGTTGACATCGGGCGGGACGGATGACAACGTCTATGGCGGGAGGGGATTCACGCTTTGCGCGTGTGTCTCAAACCCAGCTCTAACAGAGTCTGGGATGTGTTACTGGGGTGTTTGAGACCGACGTGCTTTGGCGCGCGCCGGTCGGTTAGAGCTGACCTTTCAACTCACACTGGGGAGAGACGCGCCATGCGTGCATTTATCAAGAACTACCTCGAGGCGGCGAAGATTCGTCGCGAGGAGGAAGGCCGCGAGGGCGGCTTCTCGCTCATCGAGCTCATCGTCGTCGTCGTGATCCTGGCCATTCTGGCTGCGATTGCGATCCCGATCTTCCTCGGCATCCAGCAGAGCGCGAAAGACAACGCGCTCAAGGCAGTGGCCGGTTCGGCGGCGGCTGCGGTCGCTGCCGATCTCGCAAGCAACTCGCCGCAGATTACCGCGGCAGGGGCGGTGCCGGCGACTGTCTTCAAGTCCGACGGTAACTCCAGCGTCGCCGTCGCAGGCACGATTTCCCTCAGCGGCTTCTGTGTGACCGCTTCGCCGGCCGGATCCACCGCAGGAACGCCCTCGGGCGTGGCACAAAAGGCCGGACCAGGCTGCTAACAAGCAGCAAACCGCGTGAGCCGGGATCACACCCGGCTCACGTGGTTGGATTGGCTTGGGGTTTCTGCCGCTGGGGAGGTGGGCGGGATGAGACATCGTGACGCCGACGTTGCGGGGTTCAGCCTGATCGAGGTCGTGATAGCAATGTTCTTGCTGGGCGTCATCGCGATCGCATTACTTCCTGCGCTCTGGCAGGGGATCGAACTCTCGTCGCAACAAGCCTCGACGGCGACAGCGACGCGCTACATGAACGCCATTATTGATGATGCCCGCGGGAACCCTACGTGCCCTTATCTCGCGTCGATCGCGTCGCGGCCACCGGTAACCGATGGACGAGGGGTTTCCCTCTCGACGTCCGCGACGACCGTCACTGGCTGCGCTCCCGGTGCTACAGCGAAGCTCACCGTGAACGTCGAAGGTGAGGGACGAATGCTTGCATCCGCCACGGCCCTGATCTATGTCCCATGACTTGCGAAGCTAGAAGGAATGATGCCGGGCTCGGTCTCATCGAGCTCATCGTGGCGGTCGTCGTGAGCGGGATCGTCATCGCCGCCGTCGCGACCATCTTCATCAACTCCTGGAAGACGCAGGAGCAGGTTACGTCTGTCACGCAGGCGACCAACCGTGGACAACTGGTGTCCTCGACTGTTGAGCGAGCGATGCGGAACGCCCTCTTCTTCGACGTAACGGAGAGCGGATCGGTGTTGCGCGTCCGAACGTCTTTGACCGGAGACATGCGGTGTCAAGGTTTCCGTCTTACGGACGCGGCTGCTCAATTCACCGTCGATGCGGCAGCGCTGCCGTTACCAAACACTGCCTGGCCGGTTTGGAAGTCAGGACTCGCCAAGCAGGGCAGCACACCCTACTTCGTTCGAACAGCAGGCGGCTCGCTTTCGTACACCTTCCAGATCAGCACAAATGCCGCGCCAGTCACGTTTTCGGGTGATGTCGCGACTCGATCCGAGCAAGAGACAGGAAGTGGCGGATGTTGGTAACTGATCGGAGTCGTTCCGCGACACGTGTCCGTGAGGATGACCGCGGAGCGGTGCTCGTCACGGTAGTTCTTGTGATGCTCGTGGGCTTCGTCGTCGCTGCGACAATCGCCGCCGCTGTCGTATTCACGATCGGCTCGAACGCGAACAACAAAGACCGTACGCAGGCGTTCATCGCGGCCGAGTCGGGGCGTGACGTTGCGGTCGCCTCACTGAAGTCGGCGATCACCTCGACTGGACTTGACTGTGGATCGGTCGCGATGTCCGCGAACTCCACGACCGGAACGTCACCGACGTACACCTACACGATCCGATCGACGAACGCGTCGGCCAGGCCCGCTGGATGGGATGCTGCCGGTGTGACCGCAACCTGCCCAACTGCCGCGACGAAATGGGTGGTGATCCGGTCCACGGGCACTGGCGCAAACGCCGCCCAGACCACGATTGACGCGATCTACCCGTGGTACCACGGCCCCGCGACCACACCGTCGGGAACGGTTGCGTTCTTCGAGGGCGAGTTCAAGGCGACTAAATCCACCTACACGGGCGACCTTGTCATCCGTGAAGATGACTACGAGTGCAACAACGGTGCCAGCGGCGCGATCGATGGCGATCTGTGGGTGCTACGGGGAGGTCTGACCATCACCGACGACTGCACGGTGACGGGGAGTATCTACGCGCGCGACACGATCGAGATAAAGAACAAGAAGTTCACGGTCGGTGGGGACGTTGTTTCGGTGGCTGGTCAAATCAAGCTGAACGTCAATGGTGTCGACATCGGCGGCGACGTTTACGCGGCCGGCAACATCGACACGAAGAACGGCAAGGGCAAGGTGAACGGGTCGTTCAAGACCCATCTCGCGATGGTGAACCACGTGTCAGCCGACTGGACGAAAGCGGACGGCACGACACCAGTGCCGGTGCTCACAGGAGAGCCGACACCAGTGATCTCGCCGACGCTCGAGCAGGTGTTCGCAGCAACGGCCTGGATCGAACTCACCGCGAGCACCACGTGGAGCTCTGCGGCGCTCCCCGTCTATGCGCCCGCCGCAGGGACCGTGTGCACGACCGCGGAACTGCAAGCGGTGTTGAGCGCGGCAGGAACGCGTGCAGTGATCGACATGACGGGCTGTCCGGCGGGAGGCAGCGGCATCAAAGTCTCTCCAGGCAACGTGACGGTCGCACGCGACGTGGTGATTCTTGTGCCAGCGAGCGAGAAGATGGATCTTGAACTCACGGGTACAATCTCGCGTCCATCGGGTACTACCCTGGCCGCAGGTCCGCAGCTGCTGATTGTTCATCTCGATCCGAATGGAAGTGACGGGCGACCTCCGAGCTGCTCGTCGTCCGCGCTCGACAAGTTCACCGCTGGCACGACAAACAACGTGCGTACGCTGATCTACAGCGCCTGCGGAATCGGTAGCACGATGTCGCTGACGATGTCGGGGCAGCTCTACATGGGCAGCGATGGCCTTCATCTCAACGGCGGCACCTTCACGTGCATGCCGATGTCGTGGGCGCCGACCCTCCCGACAATCAGTTGCGGGATCAAGGGAACGGGCGGGATCTTCGACCCTTCGAATACGGTCACTCGACTCGACAATCTCACGTACCAGAGTGAGCGCTAGCGCATGACAGGACCCACCATCTTCCTCGTCGTCGCAGGAGTGCTCGGCCTCCTCGTCGGGTCGTTCCTCAACGTCGTCGCCTACCGGGTGCCGGCGAAGATCTCGCTGCTGCGCGAGAGTCGCTGCCCGTACTGCGACGCATCAATCAAACCGTGGCACAACGTTCCGGTGCTCGGGTGGGTTGTCCTGCGCGGCAAGTGCGCGAATTGCATGGCGCCGATCTCGGCGCGATATCCGATCGTCGAAGCCGTCACCGGAGTTGCGTTCGCGGTCGTCGCGTGGTGGGGCTTCGCAGTCTACGCCCAGAGCGTCACCGCCAGCGGGCCTGTACTTCGGGCGTGGGCTATCGGGCTCATCGTCGTCGCGTTCCTGTACTTCGCGGCGATCTCGATCGTGCTGACCCTCATCGATCTCGACACGCACCGGCTGCCGAACAGCATCGTGCTGCCGAGCTACTTCCTCGCCGGCAGCCTGTTCACGGTCGCCGCGTGGCTCACGGGCGATTGGGGTGCTCTCGCCCGGGCGGCGATCGGCATGGCCGGGATGTACCTCCTCTACTTCCTGCTGCGCGCGGTGCGACCTGGTGGCATGGGTGGGGGAGACGTCAAGCTCGCCGGGGTCATCGGCATCTACCTCGGCTGGCTCGGGTGGGGCGCGCTCGCTGTGGGGACGTTCGCGGCCTTCTTGTATGGGGGAGTGTTCGGCATCGCGCTCATGCTATTGCGGCGCGCCGGGCGCAAGACCGCCATTCCATTCGGGCCGTGGATGATCCTCGGCGCCTGGACAGGTGTTTTCGCCGGCGAAGCCGCCGGCAAGTGGTACGTGGATCTCTTCGTCGGCGCCTGACGCCGACGGTCTTTGGGGAAGGGGAAATCATGGGGAAGACGATCGTTGGGCTGGAGGTGACGGAAGAGAGCGTCCGCGCCGCGGAGATCTCGCTCGGCCGCAAGCCACAGCTCGTCGCCTACGGCGAAGTGCCGCTGCCGCCCGAGGCAGCGCGCGATTCGGAGGTGCTCGACTCGGGCGCCGTCGCGGTCGCGCTCCGGCAGCTGTGGACCGGCGCGAAGTTCAAGAGCAAGGATGCCGTGCTCGGCGTCGCCAGCCGCCGCATCCTGGTGCGCGAGTACACGACTCAGGCGATGCGGCCTGATCTGCTCCGCGAGGCGCTGCCCTACCAGGTTCAGGACCTGCTGCCGGTGCCGGCGAGCCAAGCGGTGCTCGACTTCTTCCCGCTGACCCAGGACGGCGACCAGGTCTCGGGCCTGCTCGTCGCTGCCGTGTCGGAGAACATCGAGCAGATCATCTCGACCCTCGCCAAGGTCAAGGTTCGCGCGCAGGCCGTTGATCTCGCAGCCTTCGGTCTGGCGCGAGTCACCGCACCGCTGGCATCGCCCTCGGAGACGGTCGCGACGGTGAACATCGGCGACCACACGACTCAGGTGGTCATCTCGCGGGGCGGCGTGCCGCTGTTCGTGCGACTACTGCCGATCGACGTCGCGACTGGGACGACGCGACGCCACAACGCCGAGGTCGTCGAGCCGGAACTTGAACTCGCCGTCGCCGGCAACGGCATGGGCGGGGGCACCGGCGTCGCGGCGGCGAGCCGCACGCGCGGCGCGATCCGCGCGGCGATGCCCCCCGGCGTCTCGGACCTCGCGGCCCGCCTGCGCAGCACCCTCGCCTTCTTCGGCAGCCGTCCCATCTCCGTGCCGCTGTCGCGAGTGTTCATTACCGGCGCGGGCGCCGCCGTCGAGGGCGTCGTGCCGGCGCTTGGAGCGGCCATCGACACACCGATGACGATCACGTCGGTCGGCGATGTGATCTCCATGTCGACACCGCCGCCCACCGGAGAAGTCGCGCTCAACCTCGTCGGCACCGTCGGAATCGCGCTCGGGGAGGTGGGGAGATGACCGCCGTCGCCGTCCCGTTCTCGGGAGCACCTCGTGTCAATCTGATGCCGCGCAGCGAGATCGCGCGGCGTGAGCGCGAATCGCTGGTTCGAATGTGGGTCTGGATCGTGCTTGGCGCGATCGTCGTCGCGGTGCTCATCATCGCCGGCGCGTTCGCGTTCAAGTTCCTCGCCGACCAGCGACTCGTCGCGGAACAGGCGCGTACCAACGTGCTGCTCACCGAGATCGCGTCGCTCTCGGAGGTCAGCCAGGCTCTCGCGACCGAGTCCGAACTGACGGACTTCCGTACCGACGCCATGGCAACCGACTTGGCGTGGACGCCCGTGATCGCCAAGATTAGCGGCGTGCTGCCGGCCGAGACCACTATCACCGGGGTTGACTTCACCGTCGGCGGCGTGCCTCAGGGCGAGGACCCCACTGTCGAGCAGGGCATCGTCGGAACGGTGACATTTGACAGCCCGACCCCGCTCGACATCGTCGCGCTCATCCGCTCTCTGCGCGGCGTCGAGGGCGTGCTGTACGCGGACGGGCAGTCGGTGACCTCCAGCCAGGTGTCGGAGGACCGTTTCTCGTATCTGCTGAACGTCGAGTTCGACCAGTCCGTCTACTCCAATGAGTACGCGGCCGAAGAAGGGGGCGACTGATGCCCAAGCACCTGGTCACCGCGATCGGCCTGATCGTGTCGCTCGGCGTGATCGCCCTCGGTGTCTTCCTCGTCGCGATGCCGCTCTACTTCCAGGCGGTGACGGTCGACCAGCAGACCGCGACGGTAGCCAGCACGAATGCGCTCTACCAGGAACAGGTCGACAGCCTCACCGCTGAGCAGGAGAACCTCGACGAGATCACCGCGAATGTCGCCGGGCTGCGGTCGCAGATTCCGGCGACCGGCCAGTTCGACGACGTCTTCGAGGTCGTCGGCCGCGCCGCCGCAGCATCCGGAATCGCCATCACCTCGGTCACCGCGGGGCAGCAGGTCGCCTACTCGACCCGTACCGGCGCGACGGACGAGGAAGCCGCGACGGCAGCCCCAGCGCCAGCGCCCGAAGCCACCAGGGCCGCAACCGACCCCGCAACCATCACGACGGACGCTGCGCCGGCTCCCGCCACGCCCGCAGGTGCGGAACGACAGCAGGCCGACTTCGTAATCAGCGCGGCGGCTACCGATATGACCCAGGCCACAGCCTTCGTCGACGCCCTGCGCGCCGGGCCGCGTCTGCTCAACAGCATGGCCGTGACGATGACCCAGAGTGGGGAAGGCACGGTCGACCTGCAGATCACCGCGCTGACCTACGTCGACGCGGAAGGGTGAAGACGATGGAAGACCTCGACTTCGAAACGCTCCTCGCGCGAGGCGCGCGCCATCGTGCCTCTGACGTGCACATCACCGCCGGCTCACCGCCGCTGCTACGCGTCGACGGCGACCTCGTGCCCGTGCCGGGCTACTCCGATGCCGTCTCCGACGAGTGGGTGGAGCGCACCGCGTTCGACCTCATGTCAGAGGGGCAGCGACGCGAGTTCGTGGAGCACGGCGAGGTCGACCTCGCCCACGCGACCCCTGGGATCGGCCGGTTCCGCACCAACGTGTACCGGCAACTCGGCTCGATCGCCATCGCTCTGCGCTACATCCCCGACCGCGTGTACTCGCTCGAAGAGCTCGGCGCTCCCGCGATCGCCCGCGACCTGGCACTTCGTCCGCGTGGGCTCGTGCTGCTCACCGGGCCCACCGGCTCCGGCAAGTCGACGACCCTCACGGCGATGGTCGACATCGTGAACCAGCTCGTGCCAGCGCACATCGTCACGATCGAGGACCCGATCGAGTTCCACCACGAGTCCAAGCGTGCGCTCGTCCATCAGCGTGAGGTCGGACGAGACACGAACTCGTTCGCCGAGGCGCTCCGGCGCGTGCTCCGCCAGGACCCAGATGTGATCCTCATCGGCGAGTTGCGGGACCCTGAGTCGATCTCGACCGCGCTGTCTGCAGCTGAGACCGGACACCTCGTGCTCTCGACGCTGCACACCCAGGGCGCTGCGAAGAGCATCAACCGAATCATCGACGTGTTCCCGGCCGACCAGCAGCACCAGATCCGCACGCAGCTCGGCGATACCCTCCAGGGCATCATCAGTCAGACACTGCTGCCGCTAGCGCAGGTCAATGGCCGTACGATTGCGACCGAGGTGCTCATCAACACTCCCGCCGTCGCCAACATGATCCGAGAGGGCCAGGTCGCGCAGATCTACTCGGCGATGCAGGCGGGGTCCGAGATCGGGATGCACACGCTCGACCAGGACCTCCGCCGGCTGGTCGCCGAAGGTACCATCGCGCGCAACGTCGCGCTGGACTTCGCGGTCGACCCGAAGAGCCTGGATGGCGTCTACATCAAGCCTCGCGATCTCGATGCGGAGGAGTGGGCGCACCACGCCGGCGAATGGCGGCAGGCAGATCCTGCGGCGGTGGTTGCCTCCAACGCCGCGGCGGGGACGGGAATCGGCATGGGATCGCGCTTCGGCACTCCTACCGTCGGCGGCCGCGTCGATCCGACCGCGCGCGATGTCGAGTGGGGTGGCGTCGACGACCTCGAAGCGTGGGCAGACTCGAACGGGGAGGGCTGACATGGCCGTCGTCCAGGAGTTTGTATACCGGGCCGTCGATCCCCGTGGGGGATCGGTCGTCAAGGGGACGATCGAAGCCGCAAGCGAATCCGCCGTCACCGGCAAGCTGAAGGCCCAAGGGCTAACACCCCTCGAGGTGACGCTGAAGTCCACTACCGGACTCAATCGAGACATCAAGCTGCCGGGCGCGACCAAGACCGTGTCGGCGCGCACCCTTGCGGTGTTTTCCCGCCAGATGGCGGGGCTCATCAACGCCGGCCTTCCGCTGATGCGGACACTGGCGATCTTGATCGAGCAGACCGACGACAAGAAGCTGCAGCCAGCGCTCGTGCAGGTGCAGGCCGACGTCGAAGCAGGTTCGTCGTTCTCCGCGGCACTGGCGCGGCATCCGCAGACGTTCCCGCCGCTGATGCTGTCGATCATCAAGGTTGGCGAGGCGGGCGGGTTTCTCGGCGGAGCACTTAGCTCGATCGCTCAGAACTACGAGCGCGAAGCCGAGTTGCAGAACAAGATCCGCGCAGCAGTCACGTATCCGATCATCGTTCTCGTTATTGCGCTTATCGGAATGCTAGTGATGGTGACGTTTATCGTTCCCATCTTCGAGGGCATGTTTGAAGGGCTCGGCAGTTCGTTGCCGCTACCAACGCAGATCCTCGTGACGATCTCGAACAACATGTGGTGGATCATCCCCGCGATCGTTCTCGTGGTCGTGGTGGCGCTGATCTGGTGGCGGGCAAACCGCCATACTGAGCAGTACCGACGCTTCGTCGACCCGATCAAGCTGAAGATGCCGGTGTTTGGAAAGTTGACGACGAAGATTGCCGTGGCCCGTTTCGCGCGGAACCTGTCGATGATGCTGAACGCGGGAGTGCCGATCATCCAGGCACTCGCGATCGTCGGGCAGGCGTCGAACAACTGGAAGATCGAGCAGGCCGTGCGCGATGTGCAGGAGTCGATCCGGCAGGGCCGCTCGTTCGCCGCGCCACTGGCCAAGGCCGAGGTCTTCCCCGCGATGGTGCCGCAGATGGTGTCAGTTGGCGAGGAGTCGGGCACGCTGGTCGACATGCTTGCGTCGATCGCCGACTTCTACGAAGACGAGGTCGAGACCGCGACGGCGCAGCTGTCGTCGACCATCGAGCCGATCCTCATCGTCGGGCTCGGCATCCTCATCGGTGGCATGGTGATCTCGCTGTACCTGCCGATCTTCACCCTGTACGGGGAGCTCGCCAAGCAGGCGTAGGAGCGAGGATCACTCAACGATCGGTGCGCAGGGCGCCGGTCGTTGGGTGTGCGCCGCGTTCAGCGCGTTCGTCTCGCTCGATCCTCGCTCGCTCAACGACCGGGGGCGAGGCGCGGGACGAGCCCTTGGTGTGCGCCGGGGCAGGCGTGTAGTCTGCCTCTTCCTCGCTCGCTCAACGACCGGGTGCCGGGGGACGGGTCCGGGAATAGGCCAGCGCGCGCGAGCGCGCTCCACATCACACCGTGACCCGCAGCACTTCCTCAATAGTCGTAAGCCCCTGCGCGACCTTCGACCACCCGTCCTCGCGCAGCGAGATCATCCCCTGCGCCAACGCCACCTGTCGGATCTCCGACCCCGTCGATCGCGTGACCACCAACGACTCGATCTCGTCGCTCAGCGTCATCACCTCGTGCAGCGCGACGCGCCCGCGGTATCCGGTGCCGCTGCAGGCGGGGCATCCGACCGCCTTGTACAGCTCGGGTACGTCACCCGGGTCATGCGGGAAGCCCAAAGACGCCAGCACCTCCGAAGGCTCCACCAGAGGCTCACGGCACCGCATGCAAAGTCGCCGGGCCAACCGCTGTGCGATGACCGCCGACAGCGCTGTCGCCACCAGGAACGGCTCGCACCCGATCTCCGTCAAACGGGTCAGCGCCGAAGGCGCGTCATTCGTGTGCAGCGTCGACAGCACCAAGTGCCCCGTCAAGGCAGCCTCAATGGAGATGTTCGCCGTCTCGAAGTCGCGGATCTCACCGACCAGCACCACATCGGGGTCCGACCGCAGGATCGACCGCAGCGCCGTCGCGAACGTCAGGCCCGCGCGGTTGTTGACCTGCACCTGGTTGATGCCGGCGATGCGGTACTCGACCGGATCCTCAACCGTGATGACGTTGATCTTCGGGTTCGCGATCGAACGCAGGGCCGTGTACAGGCTCGTCGACTTGCCCGACCCGGTGGGTCCGGTCGCGAGGATCATGCCGTGCGGCTTCGTGATCGCCTCGCGGAACCGCTTCTCGTTGGTGCTCGAGAACAGGAGATCCCGCATGGACATCGTCTGACCGGTGTTGTCGAGGATTCGCATGACGATCTTCTCGCCCCACACGGTGGGAAGGGTCGCGACGCGGAGGTCGACGGTGCGGTTCTCGTGCGTGACCGACAGGCGGCCGTCCTGCGGCTTGCGCTTCTCGGCGATGTCGATCGACGACATGATCTTCAGGCGCGAGATGATGCCGTCCTGAATCGCCCGGTCGGCCTTCTGCATCTCGTGCAGCACGCCGTCGATGCGGAACCGCACGGTCAGCTGCTTCTCGCCCGGCTCCACATGGATGTCGCTCGCGCGGTCGTTGATGGCCTGCGCGATCAGCAGGTTCACGAACCTGACGATCGGGGCGGTGTCGTCCTGTTCCTCGAGACTCTCCGTGAAGGCCGCCTCGGTGGCCTCGCTCGACTCCTCGATCGACATCGACAGCTCGCTGAGCTCTTCGTCCGAGCGCAGGAACCGCTCGAACATGTTCAGCAGCGCGTCCTCGGCGACGACGACGGGCTCGACGAAGAGGTCGGTGATCGAGGCGACGTCGTCGAGCGCCACGATGTCGGTCGGATCCAGCACGCCCACGGTCAGCCGATCGCCGCGGCGATCAACCGGGATGAGGCTGTACTTACGACAGAGGTTGCCGGGCACCATCGCGATCACATTCGGATCGAGAGTGGTATTGGCCAGGTCGACGTACCGGTGGCCGGTGTGCAAGGCGATCGCCTCAGCCACCTGCGACTCGGTCACGAGCTTCGCGCTGACGAGCGCCCTCTGCAGTTCGGGGCCGTCGCCCACCTCCGCGAGTGCGGCTGACATATCTGCTGCTCGAACGGCTCCGGTGAGCACGAGCGTCTGTGCAAGACCCCTCATGGTGATTCCCCTATCCCCAGGGACATACTATGTGCCGCACGTCAACCCTGGGATGGCCGGCCGCGCGCGCTCGATAAGGTGGCGCAATGGCGGACCTGATCGCGAAACTGACGGCCTGGGCGCTCTCCCTCCGACCGGTGCGGGTGTGGCTCCACTACGCCGAGCGCAGGGGCCCGATGCTCTCCGACAGCGTCACGTACCGCGCGCTGTTCTCGGTCTTCGCCGGAGTCCTGCTCGGATTCTCGTTCGCCTCTGTCTGGCTCGCCGACAACCCCGCCGCGTGGCAGTCGTTGATCGATGCGGTGGATGCTGCGATCCCCGGCCTCCTCGGAACCGGAGACGATGGCCTCATCGATGTCAGCACCATCGAAGCTCCCGCCGGTCTCACCGTCGCCGGGATCATCGCCCTCGTCGGTCTCGTCGGCGCGGCGATCGGCGCCATCGGATCCCTGCGCGTCGCGCTGCGCACACTCGCCGACAAGGTGCACGACGACGTCTTCTTCGTGTGGGTGCTGCTGCGCAACCTGCTCCTCGCGATCGCCATCGGCGGCGGATTCGTGCTGTCGGCCGGCGCCACCTTCATCGGCACATCGTTCGTCGGCGCCGCGCTCGACTGGCTCGGCATCAGCCACGGCCCCTTCGCCGACGTCGCCACCCGCAGCGTCTCGATCATCGTCGTCTTCATCCTCGACATGGCCATCGTCGCCGTCGCGTTCGTCTCCCTCAGCGGCGTCAAGGCACACCCCGCGTCGCTGTGGACGGGTGCCCTGATCGGTGCGATCGGCCTGACGGTGCTCCAGCAGCTCTCGTCCCTCTTCGTCGCGGGTGCCGGCTCGAACCCGCTCCTCGCGTCGTTCGCATCGCTCATCGCCCTGCTGCTGTGGCTGAACCTCTCGGCGCAGGTCATCCTCCTCGCGGGCACGTGGATCATCGTGAGCGAACGCCAACGGGTCGACCGCGTGCGCGAGCGGTTCGGATCCCCGACGTTCGCCTTGCGACGCGTCCGCCAGGCGGAGGATGCTGTGCGCGTGGCCACCGAAGAGCTCGAGCACGCGCGCGCCGACGCCGACCGCGAGCGTGCCGCCGCCGAGAAGAAGCAGGCGAAGGAGTCAGCTGACGAAGCCAAGACCCCCGCCGACGAGGACCTGGCCACCCAGAAGGCAGACCGCGCATGAGCGAGCGCGTGCCCACGTACACCGCCGAGCAGATCCGCTCGGCGGAACGCCCGCTCATCGACCTCGGGGTCCCGCTCATGCAGCGCGCCGCCGGAGTCCTCGCCGACATCGTGCGCGACGAGCTCAGGGCGCCCGAGGCCGTCGTCGCGATGACCGGCGCCCTCGAACCCGTCGCTCTCGACGCGCCCGACGTCCCCAGGCCGCGCGTGCTCGTGCTCGCCGGCAGCGGCGACAACGGCGGCGACGCGCTGTTCGCCGCCTCGCGTCTCACTGAAGTCGCCGACGTCGATGCGCTGCTCGTGTCCGAGCGCTTCCACGAGGCCGCCCTCGCCGCCGCGGTCGGCGCCGGCGTCAGGCGCGTCGACCTCCCTGAGATCGGCGACGCCGCGCGCCACTACGCGCTCGTCATCGACGGCATCCTCGGCATCGGCGCCTCGCGCGACCCCGCGCTCCGCGGCACTGCCCGCGAGGCGGTCACCCTGCTGCTCGAGAACGGTCACACGGACGAACGGATGCTGCGCACCATCGCCGTCGACATCCCCAGCGGTCTGCACCCCGACACCGGCGCGGCCGACGAGGCCGTGCTCGCAGCATCCGTCACCGTCACCTTCGGCGCGGTGAAAGCGGGACTCGTCACCGGACGCGGACCCGAGCTTGCCGGCGACGTCGTCCTCGTCGACATCGGTCTCAGCCAGGCGCTGGAATCGGTCGAGCCGGTGGGCGCAGCATCCGTCTCCCGTGTCGTCACCGCGACGGACTGACGCTCAGTCCTCGTCGGGTTGCTGGTGCGGGTTGCCGCGCGCCTGGCCGTTGCTGCCGGGGAAGTCGGGATCGTCCTTGTGGTGGCCCCAGGCGTTGCCGTTCCCAGGGCCGTCGCCCTGCTTGTCGCGCTTGGCGTTCCCGTTGTCGCCCGGGAAGTCGGGGTCGTCTTTGTGGTGACCCCACGCCTTGCCGTTGCCCGGCCCGCCGGGCGAGTCATCCGGTGCGACGACACTCGTCGCGGGAAGCATCGGTGTCGGCGGGGCGCCCGATGCGATGGCGGGCACCAGGAGCGCCGTCGCGGCGACCGCGGCGATCACCGCACCGGTGATGAGCAGCTTCTTCGAACCCATGACGCACCTCGATCTCCCCAGGCGGATGCAGCCGGTGCGGGGAGCGTACCACCGCGCTCCGGCACTGCGAAGAGGCTCAGCGGGCGTAGCGTTCGACGAACGTGCGGAGCATGCGGCTCGGGTGCGACACCGCGGCGCGGCGCACGGCGGTCAGCGTGAGCTCGAGCTCGTGAGCTGCGAAGTAGCCGTAACCGGCGTAGGCGTGGATGCGCGTCGTGATGCCCTCGACGTCGAGCTCGGGGTGGAACTGCGTCGCGTACACATTCTCGCCGACCCGGAACATCTGCACGGGGCACGTCGGCGACGACGCCAGCAGCGTCGCCGATGCGGGCAGGCGCGTGATCGCCTCCTTGTGGCCGACGAACGCGTCGAACGTCTGCGGCATGTCGGCGAGCAGGGGATCGGATGCCCCGGCCTCGGTCACCGTCACCGGCACGACGCTGATCTGCTCGGAGTACGTGCGGTCGATCACGGCGCCCTGGTGCGCGCCGAGCGTGCCGACACCGTAGCAGGCGCCGAGGAACGGGAAGTCGCGCGCGACCACCTCGTCGAGGAGGGTGGCGAACTCGGCCTCGACGCGGCGCTGCACGGCGGACTTCTTCTCCAGCGGGTCGGAGGCGTTGAACGGGCCGCCGCCCACGAAGATGCCCGACAGCTCGTCGAGGTCGAAGCGCGGCATCGCGTCCGCCTCGAGCCGCACCCGCACGAGCTCGTCGGGGGAGAGGCCGGTGTACCGCAGGAAGAGCGCGTACTCCTCGTCGGCGGGCACGTCCTCGGCCCGGGTGGCGAGGAGGACGAACGGCTTCACCGCACCAGCCTACGGCGGGAACACGGATGCCTCGGCCCCGCGCAGTGCGCCGGGCCGAGGCATCCGTGGTCCTTGCCTACTTGCTGAACTGGTGCGTCCAGGTCGAGACCGCGCCCGCGGCCACGGCGAAGCCGGCCTTCGGCACGGCGGTGACCTGCACCTTCGAACCCGCGGGCACCTTCACCAGCGGCTTGGCGGCCTTCCCGCCGTTGACGTAGTAGTCGAACGCCGGGTGGGGCGTGACGACCACGTGGTCGGAGTTCGAACCCTTCGGGTCGGTGAACTTCGGCGCGCCGGGCGTCGCCGCCGTCGTGAGCACGGGCACCTTCGCGAAGTCCATGTCGCTCGCGAAGTAGTAGCTCGTGTACGACGGCTGGTTGTACGTCGTGTTCTGACGTGCCACCTCGGCGCGGTACTGCACGTCGTGCATGAGCGTCGGCAGCTTGTGCGTCGTCACCTCGGTGCTCGTGTAGATGCGCAGGGCGCTCGAGTCGGCGGTGCGCACGAGCAGCTCCTCGCGCCAGTCGCCGAGCACGTCGGCCACGAGCGACGGGTTGCCCTTCGTGCCGTTGTTCGTGCGCGTGTCGGTCGCGGTGAGCACGCGGCCGCGCGTCCAGTCGTCGATCGTGACGTTCTGGTCGCCGCTGCCGTTGACGATCTGCGTCGTGAGGTCGGCGCCCCAGCGGATCGACTGGTTCGTGCCCGGGATCGCCGAGCCGAGGATCTGGCCCGTCGCGCTCAGCAGGCCCGACGCCTCTGTGCCGCCCGGCATGCTCGCCCACGCCTCGATCCCCGGCACGTCGGCGCGCACGTCGCCGATCATGCTGCGGCCCGTGTCGCGGCCCGAGTAGGCGCCGAAGAGCACCTCGCCGGTCGCGGCGTCGCGCATCGCCGAGCCGTAGGGCGCGAAGGTGCCGCCCTCGTGCGCCGTCCAGATCTCGAGACCGGGACGGTTCGGGTCGATGTCGGTGACGTGCATGGCGTCGCCGTGGCCGAGGCGCACGTTCTGGCCGGGCGCCGCACTGCCGGCGGGCAGCACGTCGAACGAGCTGTACAGCAGGCCGCCGTCGTCGTCGAGCGTCGCGGCGCCATAGACGATCTCGTGCCTGCCGTCGCCGTCGACGTCGGCCGCGCTCAGCGAGTGGAAGCCCTGCGTCGTGATCGAGCCGTACACCGGGTCGGTGCCGTCACGCCCGTGCGGGCCGTCGTTGAACGGGTTGGTCATCGGCACGTGGCCGCTGTCGATCGCCCAGCGCGTGGTGAGGTGCTCGCCGTCCCAGTCGTACGCGTTGACCGTGGTGCGCGTGTAGTAGCCGCGCGCGAACACCGCCGACGGGTGCGTGCCGTCGAGGTACGCGACGCCCGCGAGGAAGCGATCGACGCGGTTGCCCGGCTCGATGCGGGCCATCGCGTAGTCGCCCCACAGCAGGCCGTCGTCGTCGCGGCCCGGCTCGTAGCGCACGGTCTCGAGCTCTTCGCCGGTGGCCGAGTCGAACACCGTGAGGTACTCCGGGCCGTCCACGATGAAGCCCTCGAACGTCGTGAGGTCGTTGCGCGCGCTGCGGGCGGGCGCGTAGGTCGTGATGAAGTAGTCGACGAGCTCGGTCGCCGACGCGGTCGACAGCGGGTACTCGTGCGCCACCGGGATGCCGAACGCCTGCTCGAGCGTCGCCGGCCAGTGGCCAGCGACCACCTCGGGATGCTCCGACCAGCCCTCGAACATCTCGATGAGGTGCTGGCGGTAGTCGGCGGCGCTCATGCGGTAGTCGTCGGTCGCCGTGTACCCGGCCGCGAGGTCCTCGGCGAGCATCGTGATGCCGGCCTCGGCCGCGACCGAGCCGTCGGCGTTGTACTGGATCGACTTCGTGCCGGGCGCGGTCTTCAGCATCGTCTCGGACCGGCCGTCGCCGTCGAAGTCGTAGACCATGAACTGCGTGTAGTGCGCCCCGGCGCGGATGTTCACGCCGAGATCGATGCGGTTGAGCAGCGTGCCGTCGAGCTCGTACGTGTCGATGTAGACCGGGCCGGTGTAGCCCTTCTGCGACACGTCCTTCGAGTTCGACGGGTCCCACTTCACCACGAACTCGTACGCGCCGTCGCCGTCGACGTCGGCGACCGACGCGTCGTTCGCCGAGTAGGTGTACTTCTCGCCCTCGGGGAACAGGACGCTCTGGGGCGCGACGCCGTCGGCCGGCTTCTGCAGCGGCAGGTCGTAGAACCCCTCGCTCCACACCGAGACGGGCGCGGACTGCTCGCCGGTCACGTCGTGCCACGCGGGGGCGACCGTGTAGACGGATGCTGCGGACCCGTCCGCGTCGGCATAGTTCGTGCTGTCGTCGACCGTGGCGATGCGCTCACCGTCGCGGAACACCGCGAAGGACGGGCCGCTCACGCCGGTCTCGGTCGCCGGACCGGCTTCGGTCGCGAGCAGGCGCCAGCTGAGGAACACGCCCTCGCCCGTCGAGACGGCCACCAGGCCGCGGTCGAGGGCTTCGAGCTGCGCCGCGGCCGGCGTCTCGTCGGCCAGCGCGGGCTGCGCCAGTCCGAGGGTCAGGGCGCACGCGGCCGTGCCGGCCACGAGCGCGCGAGCAGAGGTTCTGCGGAGATTCATCGTCGAATCGCTCTCCCGAGGTTGTCGATCCGCCTGGGCGCGGACCTTCATCGTTGTACACGTAAGGAATACGTTTTCCCGCACGACCTTAGGTCAGCCACCCCGGCTCGGTCAACAGCAGGGCCGGGCACATTGGAACGATTTAATGTGCGGGCCGCGCACAGGATCGGAGGTCTTCGGCGACACGTCGGGTGGCAGCATCCGTTCCCGGCGTGCCGTCGAGAGTCTCCGATTCTGTGCCCGGCGGCCCCGCACGGGCACGGGCGCAGGAGCCTCCTCCCCAGCGCGCGCGGATCGCCCGCCGCTCACAATTCCGACCCGGCGGACGGAGGACGGATGCTGCGGCCACGAGTCTGGCCGGATGTGCACCGCCGCGACTCCCGCCGTCACGACGTATCGAGAGCTGAGGGAATCGGGATTCTCGAGGTCGAGAATCACCGACGGGCTGAGCGACGGCACGCTCATATCGCCGCGGCGAGGAGTGTACGAGCGCCTCGGCGCGTGCGCGGACATCAAGACGGCGGCGGCCCACGGCGGCTGGATCGCCTGCGTGAGCGCGGCGAAGCACCTCGGACTCTGGGTCGCTGAGCACGGGGGTCTGCTTCACGTCGGACTCCGCGCCCACGGGCGCGCCTATCCGCACCCGGAATGCGCGTGCGTCGCGCACTGGAGCGACGCCGAGGACGCGAAGCGCAGTGCGTTCGGAGTGCCGTCGGTTCGGGTCGTCGTGCGTCAGATCCTGCAGTGCCAAGGGCTCGAGGCGTTCTTCGTGGCACTGGAGTCGGCGCTGCGGCTGCGCAAGCTGTCGAAGGCCGACCTCGAGTGGCTCGCGAGGCACACGAACGCCCACGCGCGCGACGCAATCGGGTTCGCCCGTCGTGATGCAGACAGCGGGCTCGAGTCATTGCTGCGGTGGCGGCTTCGAGCGCATGGGCTCAGCGTGCGGACGCAGCAGTCGATCGTCTCCGTCGGCCGGGTGGACTTCGTGATCGGCGAGCGCCTGATCGTCGAGGTCGATGGCGCGCCGAACCACGACGGCGAGTCGCATCGCCACAAAGACCTCGTCCGCGATGCCAACGCCGCGGCCTGGGGCTTCGTCACGCTGCGGTTCGACTACGCCCTGGTCGTCCACGACTGGGACACGGTCGAACTCGCCATCCTCGGCCTCGTCGACCGCGGGCTGCACCTCGCGTGACGGGCGCACAGCATCGGAGGATTTCGGCGACACGCCGGGTTGCAGCATCCGTTCCCGGCACGTCGCTGAGAACTTCCGATTCTGTGCACGGCGGCCCGCCTGCGCCTGAAGCACAGGATCGGAGGGTTTCGGCGCCACGCGGGCCGGTGGCGCGCGCTCCCGGCGTGTCGCGCAGAACCTCCGATTCTGTGCGCGCCACGCGCACCGGGAACACGGATGCTGCGGCCCGGCGCAGCGCGCCGG
>NZ_JBHTUV010000018.1:0-73914 GCF_042793475.1 Microbacterium sp. NPDC056569
ACCCACGGCTCGGGAAGCCATGCGCCGTCGAGCTGGCCGTCCTGGAACAGCGTCAGCGTCTGCGCGTTCTCGGTCGGGGTGATCTGCACGTCGCCCCCGCCGGAGGTGTCGGTCTCGAAGCCCTGGTCGGCGAGCCAGACGCGGGCCGACACGTCCTGCGTGTTGCCGAGCTGCGGCGTCGCGATGGTGGTGCCTTCGAGGTCTGCCGGGTCGTCGATGCCGTCCCGTACGACGAGCGCTGCGCCGCCGGTCGCGGCACCGGCGATGATGCGGGCGGACTCGCCGCCGGACTGGATGAAGGTGTTGATCGACGGGTTCGGGCCGATATAGGTCGCGTCGATCGCGCCGGCGGAGAGCGCCTCGATGGCGGCGGGGCCGGCGTTGAAGACCTGCGTCGTGACCTCGACGTCGCCCAGGGCCTCGTCGAACAGGCCCTCCTCGAGGCCGACGAGCGCCGGCGCGTGGGTGACGTTCGCGAAGTAGCCCAGGCGCAGCTCGCTGACCGAGGCGGCGTCGCCGCCGTCGCCCGGCTCCGCTGCGGCGGAGGCGCAGCCGGCCATCATCGCGGCCACGAGTCCCAGGGTTGTGAGTGCTGTCGCAGTGCGGATCTTGTTCACGGTGTCGCCTCCTTAGGTCGGGTGTTGCTCAGTGGTGGTGGGTGTGTGCGCCGGGTCAGGCGCGCACGATGCCGGCGGCGAGCGTTGCGCCGTCGGACGGATGGATCACGAGGAACGAGCCCCCGTGGCGGCTGGCGGCGTACGGCTCGAGCGGCAGGTCCGCCGCCAGGCGCAGCCGCACGCGGCCGATGTCGTTGGTCTCGAGCGTCTGCGCCGCCCCGTGGGTCAGCGCATCGAGGTCGTAGCGCGACTCGATCTGCGCGACGATGGCCTGCACGGTCGCGGTGCCGTGCTTGACGAGGACACGGATGCCGGGGGTCAGCGCCCGCGCATCGAGCTGGAAGAGCTCCGCATCGAACTCGCGACGCCCTGCGGGCAGCGTCCCCGCGGCGACCACGAGCGCTCCGCGGGCGGTGTCGATGTCGCGGTCGAACTCGAGCGAGACGGACTGCGGAGCCGTCGCCTCCTCGACCTCGGCACCCGCCACACGGATGCCGGTGACCGCGGTCTCGGAGCCGCCCGGGAAGATCTCGACCCGGTCGCCCACGCGCACGACGCCGCTCGAGATACGGCCGGCGACGGCGCGGTAGTCGCGCAGGCGCTCGGCCTCGGCAGCGTCGATGCCCGGGGCGAGGCCGCCCTGCGGGCGCAGCACGAGCTGCACCGGAAGGCGCAGCGGCTCGAGCTCGCGTTCGGCGTCATCCGCGGCGGGAAGGGTCTCGAGCAGTTCGAGCAGCGCCGGACCCTCGTACCAGGGGGTGCGCTCCGAGCGGTCGACGATGTTGTCGCCCTCGAGCGCCGACACCGGGATGACGTGCAGGTCCTCGATGCCGAGCTCCGCCGCCACGGCCTCGGCCTGGGCGGCGACCTCGGTGAACGTCTCCTGCGAGAAGCCGACCAGGTCGATCTTGTTGACCGCGACGATGACGTGGGGCACGCGGAGCAGGGCGACCACCGCGAGGTGCCGCTTCGTCTGCTCGAGGACGCCCTTGCGGCCGTCGACCAGAACGATCACGGCGTCGGCGGTCGTCGCGCCGGTGACCATGTTGCGGGTGTACTGCACGTGCCCGGGGCAGTCGGCGAGGATGAACGACCGCGCGCCCGTCGAGAAGTACCGGTAGGCGACGTCGATCGTGATGCCCTGCTCGCGCTCGGCGCGCAGGCCGTCGGTGAGCAGGGCGAAGTCGAACGCGCCGTGCGCGAAGCCGCGGTCGGCCGAGGTGCGGGCGACCTGCTCGAGCTGGTCGGCGAGGATCGCCTTCGAGTCGTGGAGCAGGCGTCCGACGAGCGTCGACTTGCCGTCGTCGACCGAGCCCGCCGTCGCGAACCGGAACAGCGTGGGCTGGGCGGTGAGAGTCGCGGTCATCAGAAGTACCCGTCCTTCTTGCGGTCCTCCATGGCCGCCTCGCTGAGGCGGTCGTCGGCGCGGGTCGCACCGCGCTCGGTGAGGGTGGAGACGGCGACCTCGGCGACGATCGCGGCGAGGTCCGCAGCATCCGATTCCACCGCTCCGGTGCAGCTCATGTCGCCGACCGTGCGATAGCGCACGGTGCGGCGCTCGACGGTCTCGTTCTCGCGGGGCGGCGAGAACTCGCCCACGGGCCGCCACATGCCGTCGCGGGCGTACACGTCGCGCTCGTGCGCGAAGTACAGCGGCGGGAGGGCGATGCCCTCGCGCCGGATGTACCGCCAGACGTCGAGCTCGGTCCAGTTCGAGATCGGGAAGGCGCGCACGTGCTGGCCCGGCGTGTGGCGGCCGTTGTACAGGCTCCACAGCTCCGGGCGCTGGTTGCGCGGGTCCCACTGGCCGAACTCGTCGCGCAGCGAGATGATGCGCTCCTTGGCGCGGGCCTTGTCTTCGTCGCGACGGGCTCCGCCGAAGACGGCGTCGTGGCGGCCGGCGGCGATGGCGTCGAGGAGCGGCAGCGTCTGCAGCGGATTGCGCGTGCCGTCGGCGCGCTCCTGCAGGCGGCCGTCGTCGATGTAGTCCTGCACGCGGGCGACTTCGAGGCGGATGCCGAGGCGCTCGACGGTCTCGTCGCGGAAGGCGATGACCTCGGGGAAGTTGTGGCCGGTGTCGACATGCAGCACCGGGAAGGGCACCTTGCCGGGCGCGAACGCCTTGGTGGCGAGGTGGAGCACGACGACGGAGTCCTTGCCGCCGGAGAACAGCAGCACGGGCCGTTCGAACTCGGCGACGACCTCGCGGATGACGTGGATGGCCTCGGCCTCGAGCAGGTCCAGGGTCGAGAGCGCTGTAGGGGCTGCGGTGTTCGAGAGGGTCATTCGTGGAGCCCGCATTCGGTCTTCGAGGACCCGGCCCAGCGGCCGGATCGGGGGTCTTCGCCGGGCGCGACCGGCTTCGTGCACGGCTCGCAGCCGATCGAGGGGTAGCCGAACCCGACGAGCAGGTTCACCGGCGCCTTGTGCGCGGCGGCGTAGGAGAGGACGTCGTCGAAGCTCCAGGCGGCGACCGGGTTCACCTTGACGAGGCCGTTGCGCTCGTCCCATGTCACGAGGGGCGTGTTCGTGCGGGTGGGCGCCTCATCGCGGCGCACGCCCGTGAACCACACCTCGTAGCCGCCGAGGGCGTCCTGCAGGGGCGCGACCTTGCGGCGCGCGCAGCACAGGCCCGGGTCGCGCTCGAAGAGCTTCGCGCCGAACTCGGCGTTCTGCTCGGCGACGGTCTGGTCCGGCGTGATGTCGACGATCCGCACGTCGAGCGCGCGCTGAACCTCGTCGCGCGTCGCGTAGGTCTCCGTGAAGTGGTAGCCGGTGTCGAGGAACAGAACGTCGACGCCGGGCAGCTGCTCGGCCACGAGGTGGGGCAGCGCGGCGTCGGCCATCGAGCAGGCGACGGCGGCAGCATCCGTCCCGAAATTCCGTGCGACCCACGCGACGACGTCGGCAGCGGATGCCTCGTGATCGGTCAGGCTGCCGAGCTCGAGGTTCCCCTGCTCGGCGAGAGCCTTCAGCTCTTCGTGGGTGCGCTTGGTGGTCACGCGGGGTGCGAGTGAGACGGTCACTGGAGCCCCACCCCCTTCCCGCGAGAGAACACCTGGTGGACGAGAGGTAGGGAACCACCCGTCATCTCGGCGAGCAGCTGTACTCTCGCGGAGCATGGAGCGGTGGTGAGAGCGAGGCCGCGGGTCACTGGAGCGCCTCCTCTTCGGCGCGGTGGGCCCACTGGGCGAACGTCTCGTCGGCAGCGGCGTCGCGCTCGGCGAGGAAGCGCTTGACGACCCGCTCGGTGTAGTCGGCGATGCCGTCGGCGGCGACCTTCAGCCCGCGCACGGTGCGGCCGAGGCCGGCGTCGTCGCGGTCGGCGTTCACGAGCCCGCCGCCCAGGTGCACCTGGTAGCCGGGGACCTGCTCGCCGTCGATCGTGACGAGCTGGCCCTTGAGGCCGATGTCGGCGGTCTGGATGCGCGCGCACGAGTTGGGGCAGCCGTTGACGTGAAGGGAGATCGGATGCGGCAGCTCGAACTGCTCGAGACGCTTCTCGAGGTCGAGCACCGCTGCCGTCGCGTACGCCTTGGTCTCGACGATCGCGAGCTTGCAGAACTCGATGCCGGTGCACGCGATCGTGCCGCGGCGGATGAGGCTCGGGCGGGCCGAGAGTCCGAGCTCGTCGAGGCCGGCGATGAACGGCTCGACGTTCTCCTCGGGGATGTCGAGGAAGACGAGCTTCTGGTGAGGAGTCGTGCGCAGGCGCGTCGAGCCGTGGGCCTCGAGCAGGTCGGCGAGCTTCGCGAGCGTCGGGCCAGAGACGCGGCCGACGATGGGAGTCGCCCCGATGTAGAAGCGGCCGTCCTTCTGCTTGTGCACACCGACGTGGTCGCCCTGCGTGAGCGGCTTCGGCGCGGCCGGGCCGTCGGGCAGCGCGTAGCCGAGGTACTCGTCCTGCAGCACCTGGCGGAACTTCTCGGCTCCCCACTCGGCCAGCAGGAACTTGAGGCGCGCCTTGTTGCGCAGGCGCCGGTAGCCGTAGTCGCGGAAGATCTGCGCAACGCCGTGCCAGGCGTCCGCCACCCGCTCGGGGGAGACGAAGACGCCGAGGCGCTCCGCGAGGCGCGGGGTCGTCGACAGGCCGCCGCCGACCCACAGGTCGTAGCCGAGGCCCAGCGACGGGTGCTCGACGGCGACGAACGCGACGTCGTTGATCTCGTGCACGACGTCCTGGCTCGGGTGACCGGTGATCGCGGACTTGAACTTGCGGGGCAGGTTGGCGAGCGACTCGTCGCCGATGAAGCGCGACGTGATCTCGTCGATCTGCGGCGTCGGGTCGATGAGCTCGTCGGCCGAGATGCCGGCGACCGGGGAGCCCAGGATGACGCGGGGAACGTCGCCGCAGGCCTCGGTGGTGCCGAGGCCGACTGCCTCGAGGCGGCGCCAGATCTCGGGCACATCCTCGACGCGCACCCAGTGCAGCTGCACGTTCTGGCGGTCGGTGAGGTCGGCGGTGTCGCGGGCGAAGTCGGTGGAGATGCCGGCGATCACGCGCAGCTGCTCGGTGGTGAGCTGTCCGCCGTCGATGCGCACGCGCATCATGAAGTACTCGTCCTCGAGCTCTTCGGGCGTCAGGGTCGCGGTCCGGCCGCCGTCGATGCCGGGCTTGCGCTGCGTGTAGAGCCCCCACACGCGGAAGCGTCCGTGAAGGTCGGTCGGGTCGATCGACGCGAAGCCGCCCTGCGAGTAGATGTTCTCGATGCGGTCGCGCACGCTCAGGCCGTTGTCGACCTGCTTCCACTCCTCGTTGCCGTTGAGCGGGGTGGTGCCGTCGATCTTCCACTGGCCGTTCGGCTTCGACGACGGGCGCGGCGGGCGCACGGCCGCGCGCGGGCGCTCCGCGCCGGCGGGCGCTTCGGTGTCGCTGAT
The DNA here is from genome assembly GCF_042793475.1 of Microbacterium sp. NPDC056569. Classification (NCBI taxonomy): domain Bacteria; kingdom Bacillati; phylum Actinomycetota; class Actinomycetes; order Micrococcales; family Microbacteriaceae; genus Microbacterium; species Microbacterium sp. NPDC056569. The sequence goes on from NZ_JBHTUV010000018.1 coordinate 5,496, forward strand.
GGTCACGGTGGCCTCCGGGGTGAAACCCGGGGCGTCCCCCGGGCGGGACCCTATCGAGTCCATTGCCTGAGGCTAGAAGCGGGCGTCCGTGAGACCTATCCGAGCGTCAAGAGGCGTTAACCGACGTAACGGGGCGTCACAGAGTTGCGGGTGGCGAGGTTTGTGGACCGGTCCTGTAGATCGACGGATGCCGCGGCCGACGCGCTGTGGATAAGTCTGGCTGCCCGCGCCTGCCCGCTGATACGTTGGCGCCGAACGCCCGATGGGGCGCCCTACGGCAGGAAGGCTCTTTGTTGCCCCTGAAACGGCTCGCCGCGCTCGTCAGTCTCTCCCTCGTCTTCGTCGGGCTCGTGCCGGTGGCCGCGCAGGCCGTGGAACCGGCGCCGGTCGCGAACGGCTCGATCTCGGGCACCGTGACGGTGCTCTCGCAACGCGAGTCGTCGCCTGCGCAGGGGTACGTGCAGCTCTTTCGCTGGCCCGCTGACGGCCAGCCGTACTACATCGCGAACTCCGCGTTCACGAACGGTGCGTACGCGTTCGACGGCCTGCGCCCAGGCGATTACGCACTCATCTTCTCGTCGGACATCGCCGGGGGTGCGCGATGGTGGAGCGGTACCGGCCCCGCAGACACGCCGGCCCGTGTCACCGTGACCGCGGACGCCGCCGTGGTCGTGGACGCGCAGCTGGTCGCCCCGGTCCAGGTGCTCGCGTCCATCGAATACCGCGCCCGCGCCGCGGACACTCCGCGACGCTTCGACGAGCAGATCGTCGACGCCTACCGCTTGGACGAGCAGACGGGTCGCTTCGAATTCTCGTCGGCCATCCACGTCAAGAGCGTCGTCGACCCGCAGCCGCACGGTGGGCTCGAACCGGGGACGTACCGGTTCGCCGCGCACAGCAGCTCCGTGCAGGTCGACGGCAAGTGGTACGACATGGCTCGCCGGTTCTTCGACGACACCGCGTTCCTGGGTGAAGCCCGCACCGTTGCGATCCAGCCCGGCGACGTCGTCGACCTCGGATCCCTCGTGTTGGAGCCGTGGGGGTTCAGGGAGACCCGGCTGGCGGGGCCCGACCGGTTCTCGACCTCGGTCGAGGTCTCACGGGCTGTCATCCCCGACGGTCATCGGGCGCCGGTGGTCTACCTCGCCAATGGGTACCGATTCCCCGACGCGCTCGCGGCCGGTCCTGCCGCTGCTCGTCAGGGCGGCGTGGTGCTGCTGACCGATCCCGAGGTGCTTCCCGACGTCGTCGCGGCGGAACTGCGACGACTCGATCCGCAGCGGGTCGTCGTCCTCGGACGGGCCGACGCGGTCTCCGAGGCGGTCGTCGATCGCATCGGTGACGCCCTGCCCTCGGCAACCGCCGTCGAGCGCATCGCCGGCGTCGACCGGTTCGAGACCGCGGAACTCCTCGTCAGGGACGCGTTCCCCGGCGCCGAACAGGCCTTCGTGGTCTCGGGGCTCAAGTTTCCCGACGCGCTCGCCGCGGGCGCGGCGGCGGCGTCGGTCGACGCGCCGGTTCTGCTGGTCCAAGGAGACGGGGGTCTCGACGCGCGCACGAGCGGACTGATCGCCGACCTCGGCGTGAGCCGGGTCGTGGTCGCGGGCGATGCGGCGACGGTGAGCACGGCGATGGAGGCAGGTCTGGTGCAGCAGCTGGGGCGCGCCGACGTCGTGCGCCACGGTGGCGCCAACCGGTTCGAGACCGCGTTCGAGATCAATATGGCGTCCTTCTACGAACCTGACCACGTGCTGGTGGCGTCGGGCCTCGGCTTCCCCGACGGCCTCTCCGCGATCGCGTTGGCCGGCGCCTACGATGCGCCGCTGTACCTCTCCACCCCGACATGCGTGCCGTCGTCGGCGCGAGTGGGCACCTGGCGCACGACGGTCGGCGAGGTGACACTCATCGGCGGGCCGACGTCGGTCGCCGTCGTCAACACCAGCGCGCCCCTCTGCTGAGCCCGCCGGAACGAGAGCCGTCCCGACCGTCGCGGTCTCAGACGGGCGCTACGCCGCGACCGGCCAGGTAGCGGTCGATCACGAGTTCGACCAGGGCGGCCGGCGGCTCCCTGTCGTCGAGCAGGGGATCGGCCACCGCCGTTCCGCCGGCGAGTCTCACGGCGAGGTCGTGGAAGTAGCCGGGGGCAAGGAGGTAGTCGGCGACAACCACGCGGGGGGCGTGCACCCCGGCCTGAGCGACGGCGACGTCGACGCGGGGGTCGACCGCGGCGAGGAAGCCGACCGTGACGTCGCGCTCGAGCCGTGCGCTCAGCATCCGCGCGATCTCCCGGCAGTCCTCGTTCGCACGGTCGTCGGTCGAGCCGGCCACCGCGAGCACGAGCGCGTCCTTCGGTCCCAGACCGAGCGGTTCGAGGCGTGCGAGGAGCGCGTCGACGAGGCGCGGGTCAGGCCCGAGTGCCGGCGCGATGACGACGTCGTCACGTCCCGCGGACTGCTCGATGAGGTCGACGCGCACGTGGTACCCGGCTGAGAGCAGCAGCGGCACGATGACGACAGGCAGGCCCGCCGGGATCGCATCGAGGGATGCGGCGACATCCGGCTGCTGCACGTCCACATGGCCGAGTCGCACCGTCACACCGGGCAGCCGCTGCGCGACGGCGTCGACCAGCGCCGCGACCGCGGCCTGCCCCGCGGGCGACGACGTGCCATGCGAGATGGCGAGGAGCGCGGGGGCGGTGGTCACGGCCCCATTGTGCCCCGCCCGTGTGTCGCGCGTGTGACGGCCTGGGCGTGGAATCGCGAAAGGGTGTGTTCCCGCACTCTGCGGTGGAGGGAACACACCCTTTCGCGGATCCGGATGCTGCGGCTCAGGCCGCGCCGGACTCCCGGCCGCGGGCGAAGCCGGCGTCGAAGCCGCGCTCGTACGCCCGCTGTGTGCGACGCCCGCCACGACCGTGACCGCCGTGGTGGCCGTGACTGCCATGCGGGTGGCCGTGGCCCTCGTGGTGGCTGTGGCCGGCGTGCGGGTGCTGACCGTGGCATCCGCCGTCTCCGTGGCCGCGGAGGGGCTCGTCGAAGCGCTCGGCCGGGTGGCCGGGGCGTCCGGGAGCGAAGCCGCGGTGGCGGTTGCGACCGTAGCCGTCGTGGACGTCGGGGTCGAACGGGCGCGGACGCCCGCCGAAGCCCGGACCGAAGCCGCCGAACCCCGGACCGAAGCCCGGCCGGAACCCGGGGCCGAAGCCGGGACGCCCGACTCCGCCGCTGCGACCGGCTTGGTTCTCGTCCCAGCCGAGCTCGCGCGCGATCGCCTCGAGCGAGCCGGTCAGGGCGGTGTAGGCCGCGTCGTCTCCGACGGCGGAGACGACCCGGGCGCGGAGGCCGTCGACGATCGCGCCGATGCGCTCCTTCTCGGAGCGGCCGAGGCTTGTCAGGACCCACGTGCCGTCCCCCTGCTCCTCAGCCGAGCCGCGCTCTTCGAGGCCGCGCAGGCGCTTGCCCCTGCGGGCGAGGCGCTCACGGAGCTCCGGGGCGTCGATGTCGCCCGACAGCACGTTCAGCAGCATCCAGTCGCGTCGCGAGATGCCCTCGGCCTCGAGCGCCGTCGCGAACTGGCGGCTGAGGAGCCCGTCGATTGCGCGCAGCCAGTAGCCGAACGGGCGCTGATCGGTGGGGCTGGTGTCGTCGATCGCTTCGTTGTCGTTGATGTCGTTCATAGGAAGTCCTTTCGAAGGCGGCTCACGAGGGCCGCCGGGGAATACATGTCGAAGTGCATGTACATGCAGTGTGACATGCACTTCGAATCCATGTCAAGTCGCATGTAAATTGGAGGCATGCCGTCCACCCCTGACGACCAGTCCGACGCGATCGCCGCCGCACTCGCCCGCCTGCGCGGACGACGGATGCCTCGGCCGCCGTGGGGCGACGGCCCCGGTCCGCACTCCGCGGGGCCGCACGGCCACGGCCACGGCGCGCCCCACGCTTACGGGGAACACGGCCACGGCGCCGAGCACATCCACGACGACGGCTCCATCCACGGCTTCGCGGGTCGCGGAGGCCCGTGGGGTCGAGGCGGTCCAGGTCTCGGCGGCCCGGGCTTCGGCGCCCCACCGTGGGGCGGCGGCGGCCGCTTCGGCGGGCCGGCGCGCATGAGACTGCTCGAGGCGCTGGCCGCAGCATCCCACCCTCTCTCGGTCGGCGAGATCGCTGACGCCGTGGGCGTCGATCAGCCGCGGGCATCCCGGCTCGTGCAGCAGGCCGTCCAGCTCGAGCTGGTGCGGCGCGAGGCCGACCCCGACGACGCCCGCCGCACGCGTGTGGCCCTGACGGACACCGGAACCCGTCTGGTGCGCGGGTTCCGCGGAGAACGGCGAGAGGCCGTCGACGCGGCGCTCGCGGCCTTCACCGACGCCGAGCGCGCGGAGCTCGCGCGTCTGCTCACCAAGCTCGCGGACGCCTGGCCGGTCTGACCTGAGGACTTTGTCCACAGGGCCCACAGTGCGCAGGGTCGCGCTCTGTTACGGTCGCTCTCGATGACCCTTGGGGTCGACCGGGAAGGACCGCCGTGGCCAGACTTTCACGTCCCCTGGGCTTCGCTGCATCTGCTGTCGCCATCGCCATCGCGGCCGGCGCCAACGTCGCGCTGCCGGCGGAGGCGAGCGCTCCCCCGACGGGCATCGTCGGAACCGTGCTGCCCCCGGACGGGGGCGCGTGGCGCGCGGACGAGCGGGTGGTCGTACGGGCCTGGATCGGCGACCTGAATGTCGGCCCGATCGTCGACGTCGACCGCACCACGGGTGCATACTCGCTGCCGATCGACGCCGGCACTTACAGCGTCTCTTTCCACTACGTCCTGACCGCCCCCGCGCCCCGCTCCATCATCGGCGAGTGGGCGGGCGGGGCGTATTCGCAGGCGGAGTCGATCCCCATCACGGTGACGCCTGGTGAGCAGGTCGACGTCGACGCGCAGCTTGACGTGGGAGCCATCGTCTCAGGCGCCTTGACGGGGGCGACGGGGGCGATCGATGAGGGCCTGGGCCGCATGACGATCTACGGTCAGCGCGACACTCGACTCGGCGGCGCGTGGGGCACGGTCGTGGGCGGCCGATTCTCCAGCAGTCCACTGTGGCCGGGCGAGTATCTGCTGTCCTTTGAAGGCGGGGAGAAGTGGCAGGGAGGGCTCTTCGACGGCTCGACTCTGCCGCCGCCCAACGGCAGCGCCGGCACGAAGTGGATCAGCATCCGGCCCGCTGAGCAGCTCGAATTCGACGTCGTCCTCGATCCGAACGCCTCCGTCTCGGGACGGGTGATGATCGACGACGGCGCCGGGCAACGCATTCCCTATGCCGATGCGCCGGTCTCCGTTCTGCTGATGGAGAACGGCGGCTCGGTCGCGTCGAGGTCCGCGAAGACGGCAGCTGATGGCACGTATACCGTCTTCGGCGTCGGCGCGGGCGAGCACGTCGTCTCGGTGCCCGAGTCTTCGGTGAGCATGACGTTCGGAGCACAGTACCCGTCGGAAGGAGAACTTCTCCCGGTCGCCGACGGGGAGGCCGTCAGCGGGATCGACATCGTCGTGCAACGAGGTGGGACGATCGAGGGGTCCCTGCACTGGCGCACCGCTCCGGGGCAGGATCTCTTCACCTTCGGCGACGCAGACGTCAGGGCTTACCGGCTGGACGAGGAATCATCGCTCTACGAGCCGCTCCCCGACTTCATGACCGGCGGACCGTATGCCGACGGCGTGTTCGTATCGCCTCTCCTCGAGCCGGGGCGCTACGCGCTGCAGTTCGCGAGCAAGTGGGAGTACATCGGCAGTGAGTGGTACGACAACGCGCGATACTTCGCCGGACGAACCGATATCGAGGTGGGTCCGGGTGAGAAGACCGATCTCGGTCAGATCGAGCTCGAGCCGCGCGCTTTCGACGTCGGCAGACTCTCCGGCCCCGACCGCTTCGCAACCGCCGTCGAGATCAGCCGATCGACAGCCCCACCCGGCACGGATGTGCCTGTGGTCTACATCACCAACGCCTATAAGTTCCCCGACGCTCTCGCGGCCGGGCCGGGCGCAGTGCTGGGCGGCGGGGTGATCCTCCCCACCGCCGCGGATGGACTGCCTGGCATCATCGCCGAGGAGCTGCGCCGTCTCGCGCCGCAGCGCGTGGTGATCACCGGCGACCTGGCTTCCATCTCGGCGCACGTCGAACGGCAGATCGAGCAGACCGTCGTGGCCGGCACGGCCGTGGATCGGATCGGCGGGACATCGCGGTATGAGACGGCGGAGCTGCTCGTGCGCGACGCCTTCGCCGATGCGGCCCTCGCGGTCATCGCGACGGGAGAGAAATTCCCTGACGCGCTGGCGGCCGGCCCGGCCGCGTCGGCCAACGGCGCGCCGGTCATCCTGGTGCCGGGCACGGGGGCGCTCGACGAGCGGTCGAGGTCGCTCATCGCTGATCTCCGGATCGCCGAGGTCGTGATTGCAGGAGGCGAAGAGACCGTCAGTTCGGAGATCGAGTCCGAGCTCGTCGCGATCCTCGGCCGGGATGCCGTCCTGCGCGCGGCCGGTGCGAACCGCTACGAGACGGCACGGATGGTGAACTCGGTGCTCTTGGGTGAGAGCGAGGAGGCGTTCCTCGCCACGGGTGCGGGGTTCGTCGATGCGCTCGCCGGTGGCGCCCTCGCGGGTGCGCTGGGCGCCCCCTTGTTCCTCTCGCCCGCCGAGTGCCTCAGCGCGGACGCAGCCTGGGGGCTGCTGGAGAAGAACGTCGCCGGCGTGACGCTCCTGGGTGGCGAGCCATCCCTGAGCCGGCAGGTGGAGGAGCTGGTGTCGTGCTGACCGATCTCACCGAGCCCACCGATCCCTTGGCCGGAGTCTGACACCGACCACAGCGGGCGGCCGCCTCAGAAGCTCGTGACGAGGTCGCCGAGCACCGCCTCGAGCTTCGACGGGTCGGTCGCGTCGTAGTAGTGCGCGCCCGTGGCGCTCGAGATCGACTGCAGCGTCGCCACGTCGGCGTCGGCACCGTACGCCAGCGTGAAGATCAGCACCGGGGTGGCGTGGTGCATGTCCTTCAGGTTCGCGAGCATCTGGTCGGCGCTGATCGTCGGCGCGTTCGGCGCGTCGTTCTCGCCGTCCGAGAGCAGCACGATGGCGTTGATGTGGTCACTCGACCACGAGGCGGCCTGCTGCGCCGCGAAGGTGTCGACCGCCTGGTAGAGCGGGGTGTCGCCCATCGAGGCGATGCCGCCGAGCGCACCGAGGAAGGCGTCGCGCGACGAGCCGATGTCGGAGACCGAAGACACGAGTCCCGGCACCATCGCGCCGTCGGGGGCCTGCGCGAAGGCCGCGAGGCCGACGTCGTCGCCGCTCGTGAAGTGGCCGAGCGCCGCCTCGATCGCCTTGCGCGCCTGCGTGAGCTTCGTGTCGCTCGCCGAGATGGGCTCGTCCATCGAGCCCGATACGTCGAGGAGGAACAGCACGTTCGCGCGCTTGCGCACGTCGGGGAACGACGCCTGGACCGCGGTCACGATGTCGGCGCCGGGGAACGGGAGCGTGCCCCTCTGGTCGCCGTCGAGCTGACCGACTTGCTGCACGCCCTCGTCGAGGTCGCGGTTGAGGTCGCGGTAGCCGGCGGTGCGCACGGCGGCCTGCCCCTGCGCGGTGTGCGTGAAGCGGATGAAGTCCGCCGCCGCCTCCGACTCGACCGGGTCGATCCACGGGCCGGTGAGGCGCATGATGGGGTTGTCGGCGGAGTAGTAGCCGTCCGCCGGATAGATCGGCACGAGCTGCTCGGCCGGCGGGTCGGCCTGCGTGCGGGTGATGCCGTCGCGGCTCGTGATGCCGCGGTTGTAGTCCCACACCGACTTCTCGTCGACGATGACCGCCGAGAGGAAGTCGGCGGCGGAACCGGATGCCTCGGCCTGGCGTGCGTGCCAGAGGAAGTGCTCGGGCGTGGCCATGTAGTGGCTCGTCGCCGTCTCGTTCTCGTGCACCTCCGCCTGCACGGCGGGGTCCTGCACCTGCGCGGCGGTGAAGTCCGTCATCGAGCCGGCGGCGGTGCCGTAGGAGGCGAACATGGCCGCCTCCCCCGACGTCGCGACGAGCGGGCTCGTCTTGCCCAGCTTGAACGCGCCCCACTCGGGGTGGCCGAGACCGCTCCAGAGGTCGGGGTCGCCGGCGGACTCGAAGATCTCGGGCCACGTCGGGGCCTCGGCATCCCATCCGATCGCGGCGGCGAGGTTCTCGGGCATCGCGAGCACGATGTCGGAGACCGCGACGCTCGCGCCCTCCGCGCGCAGGTTGGTCGCGCCGTCGGCCTGCGCGACGTCGACCCAGGTCGACGAGTCGGGCAGCCACACGGTGGGCTTCTGGTCGTCGGCGAGGTTCGGGAAGCTCGTCGCGACGACGGCGGCAGCCACACCCGACTTCTCGCGGGTGGTGGTGACCGTCACGCACGAGCCTGCGACGTTGCGCGGCTGGCTGTTGTAGGCGGCGGCGAGGCCCTCGACCATCTCGGCGTTCTCGAACGAGGACAGCACCTGCACGCTCGCGCAGGGCTCTGCGCCCGCGGTGGCGGCGGGCTCGTCCTCGGGGAAGACGATCGGCTCGGCGACGGCCGGCGCTTCGGCAGCGGGCTCGGCAGCCGGCTGCTCGGCGTCGGCGAAGTTCGAGACGATCGCGTACGACACGGTGCCGATCGAGCCGACCAGCACGACGATGCCGATGATGGTGGTCGCGATCAGCGCCTGGCGGCGGCGCTTGCGCCGGCGTTCGCGGCGCTCGTCGATGGCCGACGGCCGTGCGGGCTTCGACGGCGAAGCGCCGGCGGAGAAGGTGGGAGAAGGGGTCGATGAAGATGCCGAGGGCATCGGTGCGGTCTTCGGGTGGGAAGTCTGGCCCCTACGGGGGCCAGGGACGTCTTCCTCGCCGCGCGTTCCATCGCGCATGGGGGCATCCTCAAAGCGGGTGCGGCCGTGAAGCCGGGCGGGGGGTCACCGGCCGGGTAGTCCGGTCAGGCGACAGCCTAGCCCGAGTGCTCTTGCGAGACGAGCGGGAGAAAACCGTGAGATCACCGTGAAGCGGTGTTCAGCATGCCGATCAGAACAGCCGTCCACCAGGCAGTTTGCGACACGACGGCACTCCAGACGCACCACAACTTCAACCGGGTCGGCAGCGACGAGAAGCGCACGGAGCCCGGCAGGCGGTCGAGCTGGTCGGTGAGCCTCGTCATGGCCACGCCGTTCATCGCGGCGACCAGCACGGCGATCATCTTGATCGCGGTGAGCGGCTGTGCGAGGTCGGGCTGCAGGAACGCGCCGGTCGCGAACAGGCCCGCGATGCCCAGCCACGCCAGGGCGGTCACGGGGGGCTCGGTGCGGCGGAGGTCGTCGAGAGACGTGCGGCGCAGCATCCAGAGCAGCCCGCTCATCTCCAGCAGCACTGCCGCGCCGAGCCCCACGATCACCGATGCCAGATGACCGAACAGCGCCGGGGCGTGCAGCCACTCGTGCGGCACGACGGATGTGCCGATCCACAGCGACAGGAGCCACGCGATCAGCACCCACCAGTACCCGACCGCACGACGGTGACGGGCGGCGCGCAGGCGCTCGGCGCGTTGGCGCTGGATCAGCGGGGTCGTCACGGTGCCTCTCGGGTTCGGCGAGGTGAGGCACGCGTGCGCGACGACCCCCCGTCCGCATGTTGCCCGAAAGCGAGGGTATCGGATGCTGCGCCCCCGCCGGCCGGCCGGACCGATCCGCTGCTGTCAGCCGGCGATGTCTGCGGGCCGCAGCTTCACGGGGAGCAGCAGGAGGAGCCCGACGAGCAGCACGATCACGATGCCGAGGATGCCGAAGTGCGTCGCGCCGAACCACGCGATGAAGGCCGACCACAGCAGCGGTGACAAGAAGCTCATGACACGGCCCGTCGTCGCGTAGAGGCCGAAGACCTCGCCCTGCATTCCGGTAGGCGTGACGCGGGCGAGAAGCGAGCGGCTCGATGCCTGAGCGGGGCCCACCGCGGCGGAGAGGATGATGCCGCCCACCCAGAACACCGGTTTGCCGCCCTCGCGGAGGAAGAAGACGAACAGCGCGCTCACGATGAGGATCGTGAGCGCGGTGATGATCACCGCGCGCGCCCCGAAGCGGTCGTCGAGGCTGCCGGCGATGATCGTCGAGACGCCGGCGACGAGATTGAGCGCGATGCCGAACGCGATGACCTCGGTGGCGCCGAACCCGAACGAGACGGCGGCCAGCACACCGCCGAAGGCGAAGACGCCGGCGAGGCCGTCGCGATAGACGGCGCTGGCGATCAGGAACCAGAACGTCGGCCGGTGCTCGCGGAAGAGCGCGACGATGTCGTGCACGAGCACGACGTAGCCCTCGAAGAACCCGACCTTCCTGCGGCCCGGATCGGGCGGCGACTCCGGCACCAGGAAGATGAACGGCAGGGCGAAGAGCACCGTCCACACCGCGGCCCCGACCGCGATGAGGCGGTAGGCGAGTCCGTCCGAGACGTCGAGGCCGAACCAGCCGACGGTGTTCAGCACGACGACGAGCGCGAGCGCGAGGATGCCGCCGATGTAGCCCAGGCCCCAGCCGAGGCCGCTCACGCGGCCGATCGTCTTCGGGGTCGAGACCTGCACGAGCATCGCGTTGTAGTTGACGCCGGCGATCTCGGACGAGACCGACCCGAGCGCCACGAGGATCGCCCCGAGCCAGAAGAACTGCGGCTCGGCGTAGACGAAGAAGAGCGCGAACTGCAGGAGCGCCAGCACCGCGGTCGCGCCGACAACCCAGCGCTTCTTCGTGCCCGCCGCGTCGGCGCGCTGACCCAGCACGGGTGCGAGGAGAAGGATCAGGATGCCGGCGGCGAAGGTGACCCACCCGTACCACTCCGACAGGTCGGCGAGGGCGCCGCAGTACGCGGTGCCCGCGTCCGCCGCGCTCGAGCACACCATGTCGCCGTCCGCGTTCTGCGCCGCGATGTCGGCCGGCAGGAAGGCATCCGACACGAGGTACAGCGAGACGAAGACGAAGGTCAGGATGACCGAGTTGAAGGGCTGCGTCGCCCAGTCCCACAGGGCCCACGCGAACACGCGACGGCGCGGCACCGGCGTGTCGTCGAGGCCGTCGGTGTGGAGGGCCGCGGTCGACAGAGCGTGCTCCGGCGAAGGGCCGGACCCTGCCGGGGTGCCGGACTGCGCGGGCGTGCCGGACTCGTCCGAGCCGGGGACGGGAGAGCTCATGTCGGTCACAGTACGGCCCTTCGGTGAACTGGTGCGGAATCACCGTAGCGCTCGCGAGGGACGTGGTGGTTTGCTTCGTTCATGACCGCGGAATCCTCGCCGACCACCGCCTTCAACGGACGCCTCGCCATCCTGCTCGCGATGGCGATGTTCGTGCTCGTGGTCGACACGTCCATCATGAACGTCTCGATCTCGGCCGTCGTGGAGGAGCTCGGCACCACGGCCAGCGGCGTGCAGGGGGCGATCGCCCTCGAAGCCCTGGTCTCGGCGGCATTCATCCTCATCGGCGGCAAGACGGGCGACCTGATCGGGCGCAAGCTGGCGTATCTCCTGGGTCTTCTCGGGTACGCCGTCGGCGCCGTCGCGATGACGTTCGCACAGAGCCTGACAGCCGTCATCATCTTCTGGGCGGTCATCGGCGGGATCGGAGCATCCCTTCTCCTCCCGTCCATGCAGTCGCTCATCCACGGCAACTTCTCCGGCGCCCACCAGAAGCGCGTCTACGCGCTGGTGGGCGCGTCGGCCGCCATCGCGGCCGCGGTGGGGCCGCTGCTCGGCGGATTCATCACCACCTTCTGGTCGTACCGCGTCGCCTTCGGCCTCGAGGCGGTCATCATCGCGATCGTCCTGCTGGGCGCCGGCCTCGTGAAGGACGTCAAGTACACCGGCGATCGCTCCATCGACCTCGTGGGTGCCGCCCTCTCGGTCATCGGCATGGGCGGCGTGGTGCTCGGCATCCTGGTGTGGCAGGAGGGCGGGGGCTACGTCGGCATCATCATCGGCCTCGGCGCCGTCGCGCTGGGCGGCCTGGCGTGGTGGCTCAACTCGCGCAAGAAGAAGGGCAAGCCGGTCCTCCTCGACCCGGCGCTGTTCTCGTCGAAGCCGTTCCGTACCGGCGTGAGCGGGCAGCTGCTCCAGCAGATCGCCCTGGGCGGCACCATGATCGTGCTCCCGCTCTACCTGCAGATGGTGCTGGAGTACAACGCCCTGCAGGCCGGTCTGTCGATCGCCCCGCTGTCGCTCAGCATGTTCGCGGTCGCGATCTGGGCCGGCCGCCGAGCCAAGGGACGCGCCGCGAACCTCATCCTCCTCGGCTTCTCGCTGGCGGCCGCGGGCCTCATCGCCATCGTGCCGCTCGTGCCGATCGCCGACAACGGGTGGTACCTCACGGTTCCGCTCATCATCGCCGGCTCCGGCCTCGGCCTCCTCGTCTCGCAGCTCAACAACTACACGCTGTCGCCCATCTCGGACGAGCGGGTCAGCGAGGCGGCGGGCGTCAACTCGGCCGCCGGGTCGTTCGGCCTGTCGTTCGGCCTCGCGTTCGCCGGCGCGATCATGCTCGCGACTCTCGCGGCGTCGTTCACCTCGCTCGCGTACTCGAGCACGGTGCTGACCAGCGAGCAGCAGGAGCAGGTGGCGACCGCGCTCGAAGAGGACGCGGAGCTCATGTCGAACACCGGGCTCGAGCAGCTCCTGGCGGACGAGCCGCCGGAGGCATCGGCCGAGGTGATCCGCATCAACACCGAGGCCCGCCACCTCGCCCTCCAGGTGGCGCTGCTCATCCCGATCCTCGCCGCCGTGCTGGGCGTCCTCAACGGACTCCGCATGCGGCGCCTGCCCGACCCGAAGCCGAACGAGGCCGCGGAAGGGATACTGGGCGGGTGAGCCGGCGGACGGACCGCGCGCGAGCACAGCTCGCCCAGGTCGAAGGCGGCGAGCAGGCGATCGTCGCCTACTTCAAGGAGCGCGTGTACGCGACCTTCACCGGTCTCGCGATCGTGCTGGTCGTCGCCTCGAGCGAGCACGCCGAGGCCGACCACGCGTTCTGGGCGCTCATCCTCGGCGTCGTCGGCATCACAGCGGCGGGGTTCGTGTCGGACGTCATCTCGCACCTGTCCGTGCACCGCACGTTCCCGGGCCGCGTCGACCTCCTCATCTCCACGCGGATCGCGGGCGGTGCGCTGGGCACGCTGCTGACCCCCGGCATCCTCCTCCTGCTGGCTCTCCTCGACGTCATGCCGCTGGAGGCGGCGCTGCGCGCGAGCGCCGTCGTCTACATCGCGACGCTGGCGGTCATCGGCTGGTTCGCGGTGCGCCGCTCCGACCTCGCGTGGTGGAAGCAGGTGATCGCGCTCGCGATCCTCGTCGCGCTGGGGCTCCTGGTCGTGGGTCTGCAGACCCTGGCGCACTCGATCTGAGAACAAGTTGAGCCGAGTCATATCAACTTTGATTTGACGGATGCTGCATCCCGGGCGTATGGTTGAGTCATCGCGACTCAACCTCATGGTGGGCCGCGAGAAGACTTCCCTGTAACCCCGGGTGGCAGCATCCGTCTGCGCCCATATGAAGGAGAGATACACATGGCACGTGCTGTTGGAATCGACCTCGGTACGACCAACTCGGTCGTGAGCGTCCTCGAGGGCGGCGAGCCCAAGGTCATCGCGAACGCCGAGGGCTTCCGCACGACCCCGTCGGTCGTCGCGTACACCAAGGACGGCGAGGTGCTCGTCGGCGAGACCGCCAAGCGCCAGGCCGTCACCAACGTCGACCGCACCGTCTCGTCGGTCAAGCGCCACATGGGCACCGACTGGGGCTTCGACGTCGACGGCAAGCACTGGACGCCGCAGGAGATCTCGGCGCGCATCCTCCAGAAGCTGAAGCGCGACGCCGAGCAGTACCTTGGCGACACCGTCACCGACGCCGTCATCACGGTCCCCGCGTACTTCAACGACGCAGAGCGCCAGGCCACCAAGGAGGCCGGCGAGATCTCGGGCCTCAACGTCCTGCGCATCATCAACGAGCCCACCGCCGCGGCCCTGGCCTACGGCCTCGACAAGGGCAAGGAGGACGAGCTCATCCTCGTCTTCGACCTCGGCGGCGGTACCTTCGACGTCTCCCTCCTCGAGGTGGGCAAGGACGACGACTTCTCGACCATCCAGGTGCGCGCGACCGCCGGCGACAACCGCCTCGGCGGCGACGACTGGGACCAGCGCCTCGTCGACTACCTCATCAAGCAGTTCAAGGACACCACGGGCGTCGACGTCTCGGGCGACAAGATCGCGCTGCAGCGCCTCAAGGAGGCCGCCGAGCAGGCGAAGAAGGAGCTCTCCTCGTCGACGAGCACCTCGGTCAACCTGCCGTACCTGTCGCTGACCGACTCGGGCCCCGTGTCGCTGAGCGAGACGATCACCCGCGCGAAGTTCGAGGACCTCACCAAGGACCTCCTCGACCGCACCAAGAAGCCCTTCGAGGACGTCATCCGCGAGGCCGGCATCAAGGTCGGCGACATCGACCACGTCGTGCTCGTCGGCGGCTCGACCCGCATGCCCGCGGTCTCGGAGCTCGTGCAGCGCGAGGCCGGCAAGGAGCCCAACAAGGGCGTGAACCCGGACGAGGTCGTCGCCGTCGGCGCGGCCCTGCAGGCCGGTGTCCTCAAGGGCGAGCGCAAGGACGTCCTCCTCATCGACGTGACCCCCCTGAGCCTCGGCATCGAGACCAAGGGCGGCATCATGACGAAGCTCATCGAGCGCAACACCGCCATCCCGACCAAGCGCTCGGAGACGTTCACGACCGCCGACGACAACCAGCCGTCGGTCGCGATCCAGGTCTTCCAGGGCGAGCGCGAGTTCACCCGCGACAACAAGCCGCTGGGCACGTTCGAGCTGACCGGCATCGCGCCGGCTCCGCGCGGCATCCCGCAGATCGAGGTCACCTTCGACATCGACGCGAACGGCATCGTCCACGTGTCCGCCAAGGACAAGGGCACCGGCAAGGAGCAGTCGATGACGATCACCGGCGGCTCGTCGCTGCCGAAGGACGACATCGAGCGCATGGTGCGCGAGGCCGAGGAGCACGCCGCCGACGACAAGAAGCGTCGTGAGGCCGCCGAGGTGCGCAACCAGGCCGAGACGCTGTCGTACTCGATCGAGAAGCTCATCAAGGAGAACGAGGACAAGCTCCCGGCCGAGGTGAAGACCGAGGTGCAGGGCGACGTCGACGCTCTCAAGACCGCGCTCGCGGGCGAGGACGACGACGCCGTGAAGGCCGCGTTCGACAAGCTCAACCAGAGCCAGGGCAAGCTCGGCGAGGCGATCTACGCGTCGAGCCAGGCTTCGCAGTCTGCTCCGGATGCTGCCGCCGGCGACGCGGGCGACGGCCAGGCTTCGACGGACTCCGATGAGGACGTCGTCGACGCCGAGGTCGTGGACGAAGAGGACGAGAAGAAGTAACCATGGCGAACAAGGACCACAACCCCGACCCGGTCGAAGAACCGGGCGACGGCGAACAGGTCCGGCCTGAGGGCGAGGGGTCGGAGGCGAACGCCTCCGGCCCCGCGCCGCAGGACGGGCAGGACGACGAGCTGACGGTCGACGACATCCTCGGCGCCCCGCAGAACGTCGACGCCGCAGCGGAGGACGCCGTGCTCGCCGACCTCGAGTCCGCGCTGCTGAACGACCTCAAGCGCCTGCAGGCCGAGTACGCCAACTACCGCCGCCGCACCGAGGAGCAGCGCGAGGTGGAGATCGCGCGCGCCCAGGGCGCGGTCGCGAAAGGCCTGCTCCCCGTTCTCGACGACCTCGACCGCGCCGAGAAGCACGGCGACCTCGAAGAGGGGTCGGCGTTCGCGGCGATCGCGGACAAGCTCCGCGGCGTCGCCGAGCGCATCGGGATCACCACGTACGGCGCCGCCGGCGAGGGGTTCGATCCGCAGCAGCACGAGGCGATCTTCCAGGTGCCGACGCCCGGCGCGACCGAGACCACGATCCTCGAGGTCGTCGAGATCGGCTACCGCCTCGGCACGGTGGAGCTGCGTCCGGCGAAGGTCGTCGTCGCGGTTCCCGCCGAGTAGCCCGAAGGAGGCTCCATGGCCAGTCAGGACTGGTTCGACAAGGACTTCTATTCGGTGCTCGGCGTCTCGAAGGATGTCAGCGAGGCGGACCTCAAGAAGACGTATCGCAAGCTCGCGCGGAAGTACCACCCCGACTCCAACCAGGGTGACGCGGCCGCGGAGGCGAAGTTCAAAGAGGTCAGCGAGGCGTACTCGGTGCTCTCCGACGCGGAGCAGCGCAAGGAGTACGACCAGATCCGTGCGATGGGCTCGGGCGCCCGATTCACTTCGGGCGGTCCGGGCGGCGCCGGCGGCTTCGAGGACGTCTTCTCGATGTTCAACCAGGGCCGCGGTGCGCGCTACCAGAGCGCCGAGGACTTCGACGACATCTTCGCGATGTTCAACCAGCAGCAGGGCGGCACCGGGTTCGGCTCGGGGCGGTTCGGGCAGCCGAGCGGCGGCTATCGCGGCTTCGGCGGCCCGACCCGCGGCGCCGATGTCACGGCGCGCACGACGATCGACTTCGTCACCGCGACCAAGGGCGAGACCATCACGCTGCAGGGCGAGGACGGCAAGCCGTTCAAAGTGAAGATCCCCGCGGGCGTCGCGGACGGACAGAAGATCAGGCTCCGCGGCCGCGGGCGCCACTCGCCCGACGGCGGCGAGAACGGCGACATCGTGGTGCAGGTGACCGTGCGTCCGCACCCGGTGTTCACGCGCGACGGACTGAACCTCAGGGTCACCGTGCCGGTGACGTTCACCGAGGCCGCGCTGGGCGCCACCATCGAGGTGCCGACGCTCGGCGGCGATCCGGTGCGGCTGCGCGTCGCCCCGGGCACGCCCTCGGGGCGCGTGCTGCGCGTCAAGGGGCGCGGCGTCGAGACCGCGAAGGGCACCGGCGACCTCCTCGCCGAAGTCCAGGTGGCCGTGCCGTCACACCTCGACGAGGCCGCGCGCGAGGCGCTCGAGCGGTTCCAGAGCCTGGAGTCGAAGGAGAACCCGCGCGCCGACCTCATGGCCAAGGCGCAGGGCTGAGATGCTTGCCGAGAACAGGAGATCTGGCGAGAACAGGACGATTCCGCGCGAAGCGTCCTGTCCTGGCGGGATCTCCTGTTCTCGTGAGCGATGAGGAGGTGACGAAATGACCGAGGACGACATCGACGAGGATGCCCCGATCTTCGCGATCGCCGTCGCCGCCGAGCTGTCGGGCATGCACCCGCAGACGCTCCGACAGTACGACCGGATCGGACTGGTCGTGCCCGCCCGCACGCAGGGCGGGTCGCGGCGCTACTCGCTGCGGCACGTCGAGCAGCTGCGCGAAGTCGCCCGCATGTCGTCGGACGGCATCGGCCTTCCCGCGATCGTGCGCATCCTCGAGCTCGAGAACCGCGTGCAGGAGCTCCACGGCCGCGTCCGCGACCTCGAGGACCGCATGCGCGCCGAGCTCGAGAAGAGACCGGGCGCGCGTGTGTTCGCCGCCGGCTCCACCGGCTCCGTCGTGACGCTGCGGCACGGCACGCGCGTGCGCCGGGCGACCGAGGTGGTCGTGTGGCGACCCCGCATGCCGATCGAGCAGCCGGGCGAAGCTCCCGACGAGACGCCGGCGGGCTGATTCACGAAGAGGGAGGGGACGGATGCCGTCCCCTCCCTCTTCGCGTGCGCCCGCGGTGGAGCGTCAGACGCGTCGCGCGCGTCGGGTGGCCAGAACCACCCCGAGGGCGATGAGCCCGAGGGCACCCAGCGGCACGAGCGGCGACATCGCGCCGCCGCCGGTCGCCGGGAGCGGACGCGTGGTGGCGGTGTTGGTGAGCGTGAGCTCGGCGAACTCCTGGTCGCGCGTCACGGACTGGGGCAGCGTCACGAGCCCGTTCGCGTCGGGCACCAGCTGCTCGCCGTCGACGGTCCAGGCCGGGTCGCCCCAGTCGACGCCGGGGATGTCCGGCAGCGCGCCCTCGCGTCCCTGGATGATCGAGCCGACCGGGAAGTACGGCGAGTACACCGGCACGTTCGGGGTGAGGCTGAAGCCGGGCTGCGGCTCGTAGTCCCACCACCATTCGATCGGGAACGTCGTGCCGGCGGGAAGCGCGGACGCGCCATCCCCGTCGACCACCTTGGTGACCGCCCAGCGGGTCATCTCGACGGCGGTGTTCGTCACCTCGAGCACCGGCGTCTCGCCGAGCCCGATCGTCACCGAGTTGGAGGGCCGCCAGACCGACTCGCCCCATTCGTACCCCTCCGGCAGCGCCGAGGCGTCCGGCTCCTCCTCCGTGAGGTGGATCACGGTGCCGATCGGAAAGGTGATGGGTCGACCATCAGCGTCGACGGGGCCGACAGGGTCGCCGTTCGCCGGAATCTCGAACCGGCCCACCTCGACGCTCGGGCCAGGAACGAACGCCACGTAGCCGATCGTGAACGAGTCGACGAGCAGGTTCTCGGGATCGATGCCGGCGAGGGACTTGGAGACCTCGAAGATTCCGGTGAGATGAGAGCCGTCGTTGGTGAGGGTTGACGTCACGACGGCTTGACCGTCCGCACCTATCGTGAGCTCGTCCGGCGTGAACACCGCGGCTCTCCAGTCGACCTGCGGCACCGCCGGCGACGGAAGCTCGGCGAACGTCACGGTGGTGCCGTAGGGGAACAGGCGGGTCGCGCCGTCGTCGCCCACCGGACTGACTGCCTCACCGGTGCCCGGAAGCCGCATCACGCCCTCCTGGACCTCGCCGGTGGGGAGCGTCGCGGTCCAGGCGACCGTGAACTCGAGGCCTTCGAGCCCGATGCCGCCGGGGAGGTTGGTGAACCGCTTCTGCAGTTCGAACGTGCCCTCCTTGAGCGCATTGGTCACCACGATCGAGATGTCGCCCGTCTCGGGGATCTCGATGTCGACGATGGCGCCGGTCAGATCCTCCTGCCCCTCGTCGAACGCTGTGGGGCGGTAGATCGTGGGATCGCCGCCGTCGATGCTGACCTCGATGACGGGAAGCGCCCAATCCGCGGGATCGACCGGCTGGCCGTCCAGCGTCGGCAGCAGCTCGGCGAGCTCCAGCGTGTCGGCGCCCGTCTCGAGGTCGGTGATCAGCTGCGGTTCTCCGACGGGGAGGGGCAGTTCTGCACGGGCCGGCGCAGGATCGGTGTTGTAGCTCACGCCGTACCCGAACGCGGAGTCACGCGCCTCGCCCTCGGCTGCTTTCACGATCGTGATGGTGCGCTCGGACTCGACGGGAGTGACGCCATTCGTGAGTTCGACGGCGACCGTGTCGCCTTCCTCGTCGCCGGCGGTGATCAGGAAGGTGCGCCCTGGGCTCCAGCCGATGCTGCTCCACTCGAATCCTGGCGGTGGGGCCGTGCCTTCCAGGTCCTCGGCGAGCACGATACGGGTGCCTGCGGGGAACTGCTCATCGGGGAAGGCGGGTGTGCCGTCGACCGGCACTCGCAGTTCACCGGTGGTGAAACCGCCCTCCGGAGCAGGGAAGAACGCCGCCCACCGGACCAGGACGGTCGTTCCCTCGGGGAAGGGCACCGGAGCGCCGTCGGCAGACAGATCCACGATGGACTTCGAGACGCTGAAGGTGCCGGCGAGCTCGGCCGCCGTGTTGGTGACGACCACCTGCGCGGTGCCGGCTCCGACGATCAGCGGATTCGGCGCGATCGAGACCTCGCCCCACTCCCAGCCGGGCACGGTCTCGGGCGCGATCTCCTCGAAGGTGATCTCGGTCCCCTCCGGGAATCGCTCGCCCGCGGCGACGGGAGTGCCGTCAGCGGGCACCTCGAGCGAGCCGACGGTGACGTTGTCGTCGGGGTCGACGGCGCGGTAGTTGACGGTGAAGGTGGTGCCCTCGGGGAGGTCGGCGGGCTCGATGCCGTCGAGCTCCTTGCGCACGGTGAATGTGCCGCTCGCGTCGTTGCAGGAGATCTCGCCCGAGAACAGGAACGAGTGGACCTCGCCGCCTTGGATGATCACATTCTGGCCGATCACCTGACCGTCCAGCGGCGCGGCGTTCACCGTGACCGATGCGTTCGGCGCATAGATCGAGCCGTCGATGCGGGCCTGCCCGGCGGTCACGGCGACATCGCCGGTGAGCTGCGAGAGGTCCCACACGATGTACGGCGAGTGGACGCCCTGCGGATCCGCCCGCGCGCCGATCACCTCGGTCGTGCCCGCGGGCACCCGGATGACCAGCGGGTTCGCCACGCCGGGCGTCGGTCCGGGCGAGAACTGGATGAGCGATGCGCCCGCGATGTCGGCGTAGTCGACGATGTTCGGCTGGTCCGCGCTCAGCTGCGCGAGCACGACGCGGTCGCCGGCGTCCTCGGCGACGCCCACCGGGTAGCCGATGCCGGTGGTGGGGTCGGCGATGTCGTCGAAGCAGCTCGACGCCTCCTCCCATGACGCGTCACGGTTCGCCTCGACGTAGTCCGCGACGGCGGTCTGCGACGTGTTCGCGGTGTAGATGCTGCCGTCGCCGGCTGCGCCGGCCGGCGGCGCGGCGTTCGTGGGATAGGTCTGATGGGTGGCGTCGATCAGGGGGGTCTGGTCGGCGTTCGAGCGGTTCTGGTTGAGTCGCAGCCAGTCGGCACGGGCGAACGCCTCCCAGCCGCCGTCGCGCTGCACCATCTTGAGATCGCCCCACAGCGCCGGGTCGCTCGTGCCGGCGCTGGTGATGGCGAGGATGCCGGTGCTGTCGGTGCTGTACTCGCCGACGAGGAAGCGCGTCGGATCGCCGTCGACCGTCGGGAGGTCGTAGTCGCCGGTGCCCGCCACCACGTGGACGATGGTGTACTGCCCGCTGCTGCCCTGCACGGTGGCTGTGCGGCCGACGGCGATGCTGCCCTCCGTCTCCTGGTTCTGCAGCAGCGCGTTCTCCCGGGCGTAGACCGTGAAGCCGCCCGCGATCGCGAAGGGGTTCACGGACTCGGGGTAGGCGGCGGCGGCCGGCTGCGGATCGATCGCACCCACGACGACGGCGCCGGTGGCGGCCAGCAGCGTCGCAGTGATTCCCGCGACGACGCGTCGCAGGCGTGAACGGTCGAATCGTGGCATGTGCGAGGCCCCTCTCCCGCCGAAGGCGCGTGGGGTGCACCGCTCGGTAGTCGTACCCTATCGGTCCTGATCAACCGGACAATCGACGGGGTCGACCCGCGCCGACATCGGGCGCAGGATGGAGGAATGGCGACACTCGACGACGTCCGCGCCATCGCGCTGGAGCTTCCGGGAGCGATCGAGAGCATCGACGGGCACCGGGGAGGAGCCTCCTGGCGGACTCCCGCCGGCGCGTTCGTGTGGCAGCGCGGCCCGAGCGCCCGCGACCTCGAGCAGCTCGCGGCGCTCGGGCGCGCCTGGCCGCCGGGCGACGTGGTGGGTGTGCGCACCGACGGCACCCAGGTCAAGGAGGCGCTGCTCGAGACCTACCCCGGCGCATTCTTCACCATCCCGCACTTCGACGGCTACCCGGCGGTGCTGGTGCGCCTGGACAGCATCGAACTCGACCAGCTCCGCGAGGTCGTCACAGACGCGTGGCTGCTCAAAGTGAGTAAGCGCGTCGCGAACGAGTGGCTCGCCGCGCACCCGCCGGCTACCGGATAAAAGGACGCGTTCGAGATCGGATGCCGCGGACCGCAGCATCCGATCTCGTCATGCTGTATCGGTCTGCACGTTCCGGTGCGTGCGGAACAGCTCCCAGTCGGCGCGTGAGAGGTCGGCGTACGCGTAGGCCCACTCGAGGATCGCCTCGCCCGCCACGCGCCCGCCGCCGACGTAGCCCGCCACCGACGACGACAGCGGGGACTGGCCGTGCGCGCGGGCCAGGGTCGCCGCGCACGCGTCGGCGTACCAGAGGAAGGCCGAGTCGTCGAGCTCGTCCATGTCGAACCCGCCCTTCTTGTCGCGGAACTGGCGCACGTAGAAGTCGCGCTGGGCGCCGTACGTCGTGCGACGCACGAAGCCGAGGAAGGGATCCGACACCGACTGGAGGATGCGCTGCATGCCGACCACGCGGCCCCCGTCGCCGTACTGGTCGATGAACCGGGTGACGACCTCCGGCTGCTCGGCCTTGCCGTACTCGATCAGGACACTCCGGCCGGCCTCCTTGCCCTGGAGGAGTAGAACGCCGTCGTCGCCGTCCTGCATCGAGACCACGAAGCAGCGCGTCCCGACGCTGCCCACTCCCACCACGCGGAGGGAGATGTCGGACAGGCGGTACTTCTGCAGCAGGGCGCGGATGTCGATGTTCGCCGACTGCACGTACTGGTCGAAGACGCTCAGCACCCGCTGCTCCGACTCCGCGTCGATGTGGGTCATGGTCGGCGGAGCCTCGACGAAGACGACCCTGCCCTCGTCGTTGAGCTCCGTCATCTTCTTCGCCGCACGCGCGCCGGTGCGCTTCTCGGCCTCCTTGATCGCGGAGTCGATGGCGGCGCGGGTGTCGTCGTCGACCGCCCGCTCGGCGGCCATGGCGTCGAAGCGGTCGTAGTAGCGCTTGAGGGGGCTGCGCTTCGCCCCTGTGCCGATCGCACGCGCATAGACGCGCACCGCGTCCAGTGAGGCCTCACGCACCACGGAGTCGGCGCGTCCGGTCGACTGCCCGGCGATGACGATGCTGGTGACGAGGCGCTTCACGTCCCACTCCCACGGCGCCCAGGCGGACTCGTCGAAGTCGTTGAGGTCGAACACCAGCGTCCGCTGCGGCGAGGCGTACAGCCCGAAGTTCGACACGTGAGCGTCACCGCACGACCCGACGCTGACACCGCTCGACGGCGAGCGGGACAGGTCGGCGGCCATCAGGGCGGCGGTGCCCCGGTAGAACGCGAACGCGCTCGCGGCCATGCGCTCGGTGCGCAGCGGCACGAGCTCGGGGACGCGGTCCTCGTCCTGCGCGTCGAGGATCCCCATCGGGTCGCGGTCGTTCGTCGGCAGCTCCGCGAGCGACTCCCGCGGAGTCCGCTCGCGGGCGGCGCGCCCTTCGGCGACATGGTCGGCGTAGGACGGCAGCGGGGCCCACGTGCGGCCGATGGGCGAGGCGTCGATCGTAGACATGGGCCCAGTGTGGCACTGCGCGGTGGGCGCTCGGAAGAGCGGTACCCTGACGCCGTGACCCGCGCCGCGCAGCCCGCTCCGCCTCCTGCGATCTCGCCGAGCCTGCGCGTTCTCCTGGTGCTCGCCGCGACCGTGGTGGTGCTCGCGGGCGTGTATTTCGCGCGCAGCCTGATCGGCCCGCTGGCACTCGCCATCGTCCTCGTCGTGATCTGCGAACCGGTCCGCAGGCCGCTCGAGCGGCGCGGCTGGCCCCGCTGGACGGGCACGACCGCGGTCATCCTGCTCGCCTACCTCGTGCTCGTCGCGATGGGCCTGCTCCTGTGGGTCGCCGGGGTGCAGTTCGCGGGCCTCGTGTCGGACTACCTCGACCAGCTGCGCGGCAGCCTCGACGACTTCCTCGCGTGGCTGCAGTCCGTCGGGCTGGATCAGCAGGCGACGGATGCTGCCGCCTCGGTCCTCGACCCTCAGGCGCTGCTGGGGCTCGTGGGGAGCATCGGCGGCACGGTGATCGGGGTGGTCACCGCCCTCTTCTTCGTCGTCTCGTACATCATCTTCACGGCGGCCGATGCGGCGCGGTACCGCGATGCTGAGCGGGTCTTCGGCGCCGCGCGTCGTCCGGTGCTCGCCCGGATCGGACGGCTCAACACGGGAGTCCGTCGCTACTACGTCGTGAACGCGTCCTTCGGCGCGATCGTCGCGATCATCGACGGACTGGCGCTCTGGGCCCTGGGCGTTCCCGCGCCGATCGTGTGGGCGGTGCTCGCGTTCGTGACGAACTTCATCCCCAACATCGGGTTCGTGCTGGGGCTCATCCCACCGGCGGTGCTGGCCTTCGTCGTCGGCGGCTGGCCGCTGTTCCTGGCCGTCATCGCCATCTACTGCGTCGTGAACGTGGTGCTGCAGGTGCTCGTGCAGCCCAAGTTCGTGAGCGACGCGGTCGACCTCAGCCTCACGCTGAGCTTCTTCTCGGTCGTGTTCTGGACCTTCGTGATCGGGCCGCTGGGCGCGATCCTCTCCATCCCGCTGACATTGTTCGTGCGAACGCTGGTGCTCGAGGGCGACCCTGGCTCACTATGGCTGCGATGGCTGTCGGGGGACCGGACGGCGACGCCGGCGTCCGCCGCCCGCGATTCCCTCTCCGACTCCTGACCCGCCCCTCGCCCGCACCACCCGAGTCCTCCCGGAGCCTTCGATGACCACCCAGACCTCGCTCGACCGGCCCTCTCCCGAGCGGCCTTCCTCGCCCCGAACCGCCGCGGGCATGCTCGATGCATCCAGCGAGCGGTCGCTCGAGTCGCTCGCCCTCGGCGTCGGCGCGGTCTCCTTCGTCGTCGTCGCCCTGGTGTCGCTGATCGTGTTCCAGTTCCAGGCGGCGCCGATCTCGGGCCCCGGCTCGGTCGGCCAGTTCGCGGCGATCGCCTCGGGCGTCGTCGCGTTCCTGGCCGTGATCGCGGGGCGCTTCGTGGTGCACCGCCACGAAGGCGGTCGCCGCCTGCACGTGCTGGACTACGTGGACGTCGCGGCCCTCGCGTTCGCACACGGTGTGATCGCGCTGCTCGGCTGGACGCTGCTCGCCGTGATCCTCGAGCAGGCGTTCATCGGCGCGGAGGTGTTCGCGCTGCCGGTGCTGATCCTCGCCGGCGCGACGGCGGCGATGAGCGGCTACATCGCCTTCTACTCCGCGACCCACATGGATCTTCAGCTGCTCGCGGTCGTGCTCGCCGTGTTCCTGGTGTTCGGCGTCCTCGCCAGCATGCTCACCGCCAGCGACCCGAACTGGTGGAAGGACAACCTGAGCGCCCTCGGCATGTCGTCGAACGTGTCGGCGTTCGCGTTCAACATCACGATCATCGTCGCGGGCTTCCTCGTGACGACGCTCGCCCGCTACTCGACGCGCGGCATCCCCACCGCGAACCCGAAGGGGATCGGGCGCGTGCGCGTGACCCTGATCGTGCTCGGAGTGTTCCTGGGGCTGGTCGGCGTCTTCCCGGTGGACCAGTTCTTCGCGCTGCACACCGGCGTCGCCTCGGGCATGGTGGCCGCGTTCGGAGTGCTCGTCATCGCGCTGCCGAAGTGGATCACCGGCATCCCGCGGCCGTTCGTCGTGCTGGGGTGGCTGTTCCTCGCGGTCACGCTGCTGCTCGCCGTGTTCTTCTTCGTCGGCTACTACACGCTCACCGCCGTGGAGCTCGTGGCCGGCATCCTCGTCTTCGCGTGGATCGTGCTGTTCATCCGCAACGCGGCCGCGCTCGAACAGGACACGCGCCAGGCGCCGTCGGCGAGCTGAGGCGCCTCAGCGGGCCGAATTCGCTCGCGCCCAGGGGAGGGGCGCCTCCGGGCGCTCCTTCGCGAGGTCGGCGGGGCTGATGAGCATCTCCCGCGCCCTCGTGACGATCAGCCAGGCGGGCAGCACGATGATGCACAGCATCGGCAGCACCGTGATGTCGTCCACGAGCGCGACGGCGACGAAGAGGGCGACCCAGCCGTCGCGCGCGATGGCGAGCACGACGCCGAGGATGCCGCAGGCGACCGCGAGCGACATCGGCAGGCCCGGGAGCAACGCGGCGCCGAGCAGTCCCGCCGCGACCCCGAGGAACACGGCGGGGAAGATGCGGCCGCCGCGGAATCCCGCCGAGGCGGCGACGACCAGCGCCGCGAGCTTGACCAGCAGGATCATCGTGAGCTGCCCGGGCGGGTAGGCGCTCGGATCGGCGAGGAGCTGCTCGCTCTGGTCGAGGCCCTTGAAGAGCGTGATCGGGCCGCCGATCGCGCCGAGCAGACCGAGCACGACGCCGCCGAGGGCGGTGAACAGCAGCGGATGCCGCAGGGCGCGGAACGCGCGGTGCACGAGCGGGAAGAGGTAGACGCCGACGAGCGCGAAGGCGGCGGCGGCGCATGCGACCACTGCGCCGAGCAGCAGATCGAACGGCTGCGGGGCACCGTACGGGTCGAACGGCGCCTGCGCGCCGAAGCCCCCTCCGACGAGGAACGTCGTGACCGATCCCGCGCCGGCCGCGACGAGGGGGAGGAACAGCTTGTCCCAGAGCGAGCCGCCCATCTTGAACTCGCCCACCATCCCGGTGAAGACGAGCGCGGCGGCGACCGGTGTGCCGAAGAGCGCGCCGATGGTCGCCGAGATCGCCAGCGCCCCGATCAGCGCCGGGGGCACCGCTTTGGAGATCCGCGCGAGGATGGCGACGGCCAGCGACACGTTGATCGCGATGATCGGGTTCTCGGGCCCGAGGCTCACGCCGCCGGCGAGGCCGAGGATGACCACGACCACGAGGCCGGGCAGCACCGACAGCTTGAGCGGCGTGGCCGCGAGCTCGGTCGTCGCAGAGTCAGGACCGGCGTGACCGGGCATGAGCCACACCACGAGCCCGACGGCGATGCCGGTGAAGGTGAGGACCGCGAAGATCCACCACGGCGAATCGGGCGCGATCCCGAGGGAGTCCGGCAGGCTCGTCCAGAGCCCGTCGTCGAGCTGGTCGGCGATGAGGTCGACCGCGCGGAGCGACAGTGCGGAGAGGACCCCGATGAGGATCGCGGGGATCGACAGCAGCACCAGGCGTCGGACGGTGAGCTGCGGCCCCGGCGGCGTGGCAGGTGCGGGCGAGGCGGCGGAGGGGCCGGGCATGGGCACACGATAGCGGCCACCGGCCACGACCGCGAGGATCGCGGACGACACGATCCCGCGCGGCGGGGCGCGTCCCGCAGGCCGCACGGGCACCCATGCGCCATGATTCGGCTGTGGACGAGCACACCTGGCACAAGCGCACCTCCGCGCCGCTGATCGTCGCGGGCCTCGCGTACCTCGTCGCGTACTCGTGGCGGGTCATCGCCGACCTGGAGGGTCCGAGCCGGGCCGTCGCGACGACCGTGATCGCCGTGACCTGGGCAATGTTCATCGCCGACTACCTCGTGCGCCTCGCACTGGCGGACAACAAGCGGGTGTGGTTCCGCAAGCACCTCCCCGCCCTCACGTTCGCGCTCGTCCCGGTGCTGAGGCTCGTGCGCCTGCTGCGGGTGCTGACGCGTGTGCCGGGAATGAAGACGACGGCCGGCGGCGTCCTGCGCACGCAGATCCTCGTGTACGGGGTGGGCGCGTCGCTCATCCTCATCTACCTCGCCTCGCTCGCCGTGCTCGAGGCCGAGCGCCACGCACCCGACGCCAACATCACGAGCTTCGGCATCGCCGTGTGGTGGTCGTGCGTGACGGTCACGACCACCGGCTTCGGCGACTACACACCGGTGACGGATGCCGGACGCCTGGTCGGCGTGGGGCTGATGTTCGGCGGTGTGGCGCTCGCCGGGGTGATCACGGCGACGTTGGCGTCGTGGGTGCTCGAGCGCGCCGCGCGCGACCACGACGACGAGGAGCCGGCGACCCGCGCGCAGCTCCGCGCGCTCATCGAGAAGATCGACGCGCTCACCCCGCCCCCGGCGCCCGGTGGCGCTCCGGGCCCCGAGCGCGGTCCAGGCCCGGAGCACGGCGCCGGGCCGATGGGAGACGGCGGCGACGACCGCCCGGGCGGCTGATCGGGGGCCATTGGGGCGGGCGGCGGGGCGCAGCATCCGTCTCCCCCTCACGCAAGAAGGCCGCGTCCCCCGGAGGGTGCGCGGCCTTCTCGACGGTGGGCGTCAGGAGAGCAGCTTGGCCTTCGCGGCCGCGAACTCCTCGTCCGACAGGATGCCCTGAGCGTGCAGCTGCGCGAGCTGCGTGATCTTCGCCATCATGTCGTCCTGTGCGGGAGCAGCCGCCGGCGCGGGCGCCTGTGCGGCCTGCGCGTTGGCGACGGTCTGGGCGGCAGCCTGGTCCATGGCCGCCTGCTGCGCCTGGGCCTCGTAGGCCTGCTGCTGCGACTGGTCGTAGTACTTCTGCTGCTGGTGGCGCGCGACGCTGCCCGAGACGGCCGTCGCCGTGCCGGCGACGACAGCGGTGCGGGCGGCCATGCCGATCAGGCCGGGGCGGCCCATTCTTCCGAGTGGCATGTCTTCCTCCTTACTCGGCGTTCTCGGACAGGAACGCGTTGACGATCGGTGCGGGGATGCCCTCGCGCGCGATGACGGCGCCGCCGGCGTCGTAGAGCGCCGCGGCGAACGACTTCGCCCACAGGAGCTCGACCACGAGGATCGCGGCCGACTTGCCGTGCTCGAGGCTGTCGGCCAGGTACAAGATGTCGTCCTGGCCCGCGAGGCCCGCGAGGTCGAGCGCCGGAGCGCCGTCGTCGATGGTGTCGGAGAGCTCGAGCACCTCGATCTCGCCCTCCGGCGAGCGGCGCGCGAACACGAGGTCGAGCACGTTCACCGTGCCCGAGGCGACGAGGTCGTCGATCGCCTGGAGCACAGCGGGTCCCGGGCGGTCACCATCGAAGCCGATCGCGTAGAACTCGATCGGGCCGTAGTCGAAGGTCGTCATGTCTTCTCCTGTTCCGGTGCCGGCTCAGGCCGCCAGCGCCTTGGCCTTGAGAGCGTCGAACTCGGCCTGCGAGATCGCGCCCGAGTCGAGCAGCGACTTCGCCTTGGCGATGTCGTCGGCGGCGCTCGAGCCGCCGGTGCCCGCCGTCTGGCGGATATACGCGTCCTGCGCCGCGCGGAGCTCCTGCGCCTGCTCGATCGACCGCTTCTGCATGCTGCTTCCACGGGCGATCAAGTAGATCAGCGCGGTCAGGAACGGAACGAAGATCAGGAACAGGATCCACACGGCCTTCAGCCAGCCGTTGAGCTCGTGGTCGCGGAAGATGTCGCCGATGATCGAGAACAGCACCATCAGGTACGCGACGAAGACGAAGATCCAGAAGAACCAGAGGATGAAGTCCCAGAAGCCGCCACCCATGTCACACCAGCTTTCTCGACGGGACGAGCCGTCGGAATCGAATTGACGAAGGGACCGACTCTGTCGTCGTCATCCCCTGGCAGAACCGTACTCCCAAAACACCCGTGGGAACCAAGGAAAATCCACGCCGCGTCGGACTGTTCCTCAGGAGTTCAGAGGCCCCATCATTAGGGCATGACCGACCCCGCCGAACCCGTCTCGCCGCCTGTGTCCGCCGAGGAGGCCGTCGCCGTCGCGCCCGACCGCCCGCGCCGCTTCTCGCGCGTGCTGGCTGGGCTCGACCATCCGCTCGCGACGGGGTTCCTCGTGACGCTCGGCGTACTGGGCGCGCTGGTGCTGGGCTCGGCCATCGGGTCGATCTCGACGATCCTCGTCTACATCATCCTGGCCATGTTCCTCGCCGTCGGCCTGGATCCGATCGTGCGCATGCTGGAACGCCACCGCGTCAAGCGCGGCGCGGGCATCGCGATCGTGTTCGCCGGCTTCGCGCTGGTGATGGTGGCCTTCTTCGTCTTCGTGCTGCCGCCGGTCATCGCCCAGATCGTGCAGCTGGTGCAGGCCATCCCCGAACTGGTCGAGAACATTCCGCAGTCCGAGTGGTTCGCGCGTCTCGCTCCCGACGCGCAGGTCGCGGTGCTCGGCGCGCTCCAGCAGATCGCCGAGTGGATCTCGGCCCCCTCGACGCTGGCCGCCCTCGGGGGCGGAGTTCTGGCGGTCGGCGTGGGCTTCGTCGCCGCGATCTCCGCGAGCTTCGTCGTCATCGCGCTGACGCTCTACTTCCTCGCCTCGCTCACGGCCGCCAAGCGTGCGCTGTACGCCCTCGCGCCGGCACACAGCCGCGTGCGCCTCGCCGACCTCACCGAGCGCATCACCGACTCCGTCGGCAGCGCCCTCATCGGCTCGGTCATCCTGTCGTCGATCAACGCAGCCGTCGTCTTCGTGCTGCACGTCGTGATCCAGCTGCCGTTCCCCGCGCTCATGGCCGTGATCGCATTCGTGGTGACGCTCATCCCGCTGTTCGGCTCGGTGATCTTCTGGATCTTCGCGTCGATCATCGCCCTGTTCACGAGCCCCACGCAGGCGCTCATCTTCTTCATCGCGTACCTCGTGTACATCCAGCTCGAGTCGTACGTCGTGAGCCCGCGCGTCATGAACCGGGCGATCGAGATCCCCGCCGCTCTCGTCCTCATCGGCGCGCTCGCCGGCGGCGCCCTGGCCGGCATCGTGGGCGTGCTGGTGGCCCTGCCCGTGATGGCGTCGATCCTGCTGATCATCCGCGAGGTCGTGGTCCCGAGGCAGGACCTCAAGGTCTAGCCGCGCTCCGCGCGGTGCGAACACCGAGAAACCTCATGTCGCGCGAGACACCACGAGCCGCGGGGTCGTCTCCACCGCATCGAGGTTTCTCGACGTCACCCGGAGACGACAGCGCCGCGGACACGCAGAACGGATGGCGGATTCCCCGGGCCGAGGCATCCGTCGGCCGAAGAGTCAGTTGAGGGCGGACGTCAGGCGCATCAGGCCGTCGAGGAAGGTGGCCTTGGCGGGCTCGCGCCGCCACTCCTCGAGGGTGAGCTCGCGGCCGGCGTCGCGGTAGGCCTGCTCGACCTCGCGCATGCCGGCGACGAAGGACTCGCCGCGGACCATCAGCGAGACCTCGCTGTTGAGGCTGAACGAGCGGATGTCCATGTTGCTCGAGCCGATGACGGCGATGTCGTCGTCGATCGAGAAGTGCTTCGAGTGCAGGATGAACGGCGCGGGGTAGAGGAAGATCCGCACGCCCGCCTCGAGCAGCACCTGATAGTACGACCGCTGCGCGTGCCACACCATGAACTGGTCGCCGATCTCCGACACGAACAGCTGCACCTCGAGGCCCCGCTGGCAGGCGCTCGTGATCGCGTAGACCATCGCCTCGTCCGGCACGAAGTAGGGGCTCGTCAGGATGACCTTCTCGGTCGCGCCGTAGATGAGCGACAGGAACAGGCGCAGGTTGTTCTCGGTGTCGTAGCCGGGGCCGCTCGGCACCACCTGGCACTGCAGCGCGCCGGGCGCGGTCGACACGGGCAGCTGCGCCGCCGGCACCTGGGCGGTCTGCGACAGGTCCTCACCGGTCTCGATGAGCCAGTCCGACAGGAAGACGGTGTTGACGGATGCCACAACCGGCCCGGTCAGCCGCGTCATGAGCTCCTGCCACTTGAGGCCGCGCTTGATGTTCTTCGGCGACTCGTAGTCGCGGGCGATCAGATTCTGCGAGCCCATGAAGCCGACGCGGCCGTCGACCACCACGATCTTGCGGTGATTGCGGAGGTCGGGACGCTGGTACTTGCCCTTGAACGGCTCGACGGGCAGCATCCAGGCCCAGGTCACGCCGATGCGGTCGAGCTCAGCCAGCATCGCCTTGCATCCCGGCACCTTCTTCGTCGCGACGTAGTCGGCCAGGAGGCGCACCGAGACGCCGCGGGCGACGGCACGCTCCATCGCGGCGAAGAATCCGCGCGTCGTGTCGTCCCACCCGACGATGAAGAACTCGATGTGCACGAAGTCCTTCGCGGTGTCGATCTCAGCGGCCATCGCGTCGATCGACTCCTGGTAGTGCGGAAGCAGGGTGGCCTCGTTGCCGCTGGACGCGGGGAGGGCGGTCAGCGCCTGGTTCTGCTGCACCACGCGCTGGAACCACCGCGGCCACGCAGCATCCGTCTCGTCCAGCGCGTTGTCGGCGACGCGGCGGCGGATGATCTCGTCGATGCGGGCCTGCTCGGCTCGTCGCTCCTCGGGCAGCCGGAAGTTGCCGATGACGAGGTAGAGCACCACGCCGACGCCCGGAAGCACGACGATGAGCAGGATCCACGCCATCGCCGCCGTGGGCTTGCGCCCGCGAGGGATGACGATGAGCGCGGTGATCACGATCGCGGCGTGCACGAGGGCCGCGAGAGACCAGGACAGGTTGGCGAGGAATCCGGAATCCACGAGGTCAGTGTGGCACCAGTGAACGCCCGACACGATGATCGGCGGGCCCCGGAGCATCGTCGGCGCGTCGCCGCCGATGGGTAGATTCGGCGCATGACGACGAAGCGTGCTGCGCCGCGCCCTCGGTGGCTGCTGCCGACGTTCGCCGGCTACCGTCGCGAGTGGCTCGCCCCCGATGTCATCGGCGGCATCTCGGCCGGGGCCGTCGTCGTACCGCAGGCGATGGCCTACGCGACGATCGCGAACCTGCCGGTGCAGGTCGGCCTCTACACGTGCATCGTGCCGATGCTCGTGTACGCCCTCCTCGGCGGCAGCCGCGCGATGAGCGTCTCGACCACCTCCACGATCGCGACGCTCACCGCCACCACGCTCGTGTCGGCAGGCGTCGCCGCGTCGGCCGAGAGCGCCGCCGACGCCCTCGGCTCCCTCATGATGCTGACCCTGCTCGTGGGCGGGATCCTGCTGCTGGCCAGACTGTTCAAGCTGGGCTCGCTCGTCGAGAACATCAGCGGTGCGACGCTGCTCGGCATGAAGATCGGCGTGGGCGCCACGGTCGCGGTCGGGCAGCTGCCGAAGCTCCTGGGCGAGACGTACAACTTCTCGGGGCACGGCTTCATCCGTTCGCTCGCAGCCGTCGGCGAGGCGTTCGGGAGCGTCAACTGGCCCACCGTCGCCCTGTCGGCCGGGTCGATCGCGACGCTCCTTGTGCTCAAGCGCTTCGCCCCGCGAATGCCGGCGACCCTCATCGTGGTCGCGGCCGGCATCCTGCTCGTGGCCTTCGCGGGGCTCGAGCAGGCGGGCGTCGATCTCATCGACCCGGTTCCCTCAGGACTCCCGGTGCCCGGCCTTCCGGACCTTGCCCACCTCACCGCGCTCGTGCCCGGGGCGCTCGCCATCGCCGTGATGGCCTTCCTCGAGTCGGCCGCCGTGGCGCGCGGCATCCGTCAGACCTCCGAGCCCCAGATCGACAGCAACCAGGAGCTGTTCGCCACCGGCGCCGCGAACGTCGCGGGCGCGTTCTTCACGACCATGCCGGCGGCGGGCGGGTTCTCGCAGAGTGCCGTGAACCAGAGCGCCGGAGCCAGGACGCAGCTGTCCACGCTCGTCACCGTCGCCCTGGCCGTGCTCGTGTCGCTGTTCCTCGGGCCGGTGCTGAGCCTGCTGCCCGAGGCGACGCTCGCCGCGATGGTGTTCGTGGCGGTGATCGGGCTCATCGACATCCCGGAGCTCGTGCGGTGGCGGCGCATCAGCCCGCGCGACTTCTGGGTCGCGGTCGCGGTCGCCCTGATCGGACTGGTGGCGGGTCTGCTGGCGGCGGTCGCGGTCGGGGTCGTGGTCACCCTCGTCATGGTCCTGCGCGAACTCAACATCCCCAAGGTCGTGATCGAGGACGCGCGAGGCGAAGCCATGGCCGTGCATGTCATCCGTGCGATGTACACCGCCAACGCGCTCGAGAACGAGCAGGCGATCCTCGAGCTCGTGGCCGACCGGGACGCGGCCGCGGTCGTGCTCGACCTCGAGCGGCAGTACCTCGTCACCATCACCGTGCTCGACATGTTCGAGGACCTCGACCGGGAGCTCGCGCAGCGGGGGGTCACGCTCCACATCGCCGCGCTCCCCGACACGGCGGAGACGGTCGCCCGCCGCACGCCCTGGTACCAGGGTCTCGAGGCCGCGGGCCGCGTGCACGCCACCGTCGAGGAGGGGCTGGCGGCAGCATCCGTCTCCCGTCCGTGAAACGAGGAGGACGGATGCCTCGCAGCATCCGTCCTCTCGTCGACCCGGTCAGTCGCGCGCGTAGGCGGCGGCGAGGTGCGCCTCGAGGTCGAGGTACACGTCGTCGCCGATGTCGAACACGATCTTGGAGATCTCGCCGCCGGTGAAGTCGAAGCCGTAGCCGTACAGCGACGACACCGGGTCGGCGCTGTCGCGGCCGATCGTGAGGCCCTCGCCGCACAGCGAGAAGTGACCGAGCACCGTGCGGATCTGCTTCTCACCGACCTGCTCGTCGTCGATGTAGAGCTTCACCGGTCCCTTGGGCTCGCGGTAGTCGCCGGTGCCCTCCTTGACGAACTCGATGCCGATGATGTGCCTGCCCGAGGTCGGGACCGGCGCCGAGACGCGGTCCTCCGGCGGAATACCGAGGAAGTTGTAGACGTAGTGCACCTCGCCGTCCTTCACCACGAGCGCATGGCCGCCGAAGCGCGAGCCGTGCGCGAAGATCACGCCCTGCGTGTCGGGCGTGAACTCGACCTCGGCGAGGATCTTGTACGAGCCGCCGTGCACGTTGGCCGCCGACCGCTCGGGGATCTCGCTCGTGCCGGGGTAGTAGACGAACTGCCCCGACGGCGGAGCGGGTTGGTGGAACTCCATCGCGACGAACGTCTCGAAGTCCTTCGGGTTGCCGATGATCTGCAGATCGTTCAGCGGCAGCACGTTGTTGGCCTTCGCCTCCTCGAGCCAGAGCGCCTTGAGCTCATCGACCCTGTCGGGGTGCTCGGCGGCGAGGTTGTGCGCCTCGGCCCGGTCGACGTCGGTGTGGTAGAGCTCCCACTCGTCGTCGTCGAAGCGGCTGCGGCCGGCCATAGGGCCGTGCACTGTCACGGCCTTCCATCCCTGGTGCCAGATTCCCCGGTTGCCGAGCATCTCGTAGTACTGCGTCTGCTTCTGCGTCGGCGCGTCCGGCGCCGCATCGAAGGAGTACTTCATGGATACGCCCGACAGCGGCGCTTGATCGACGCCGTTGTACGTGTCGGGGAAGGCCACGCCGCACGCCTCAAGGATCGTCGGCACGATGTCGGTGGAGTGGTGATACTGGTGGCGCACCTCTCCCTTCGCGGTGAACCCGGCCGGCCAGTGGATCACCAGGGGGTCGCACACGCCTCCCTGGTAGACGTAGCGCTTGAACATCTTGTACGGAGTCGAGAACGCCGCCGCCCACCCGGTCGGGTAGTGGTTGTAGGTGTCGGGCGAGCCGAGCTTGTCGACCAGGCGCAGATTGTCTTCGAGGCTGTCCGGATAGCCGCCGAAGACCTTGCCCTCGTTGACCGAACCGTTGGCGCTGCCCTCTCCCGAGGCGCCGTTGTCGGCGCAGTAGATGATGAGCGTGTTGTCGAGCTGACCCGACTCCTCGAGGTAGTCGACGATCCGGCCGACCTGCGCGTCGGTGTATTCGCTGAAGCCGGCGAAGACTTCGGCCATGCGGCTGAACATCGCCTTCTGCTCGTCCGACAGCGTGTCCCACGGGAGCACCTCGTCGGCGTCGCTGAAGGTTCCGTCGGGCAGCGGGTTGAGTTCGGTCAGGGAGGTGTCGGCCGGAAGGATGCCTCGCTCGACCATCCGCGGGAGCACCCATTCGCGGTACGCCTCGTACCCGTCGTCGAACTTTCCTTTGTACTTGTCGATGTACTCCTGCGGGGCGTGGTGCGGCGCGTGGTTGGCACCGGGGCAGAACCACAGGTACCAGGGCTTGTCGGGCTCGGTCTGCTTCACGTCGCGGATCATCTTGAGCGCCTGGTCCGCGAGATCCTTGGACAGGTGGTAGCCCTGCTCCGGCAGGTAGGGCTGGTCGATGTAGTGGTTGTCCTCGGCGAGCGACGGGAACCAGTTGTTCGTCTCGCCGCCGATGAAACCGTAGAAGCGGTCGTAGCCCTGGGCGAGTGGCCAGTTCTTCTTCGAGGCGCCCGCTGTCCACTCGTCGATCGGCACGTTGTGGTTCTTGCCGACCCAGAACGTCGACCACCCCGCATCCCGCAGGACATTCGCCATGGTCGCATTCGACGGGGGGATGTGCGAGTTGTAGCCGGGGAAGCCGGTCGACGACTCGGAGATCGTCGCGAAGCCGTTGAGGTGGTGGTTGCGGCCCGTGAGGAAGGTGGAGCGCGTGGGGGAGCACAGGGCGGTGGTGTGCCACTGCGAGTAGGTCAGGCCGTTCTCGGCAAGCCGGTCCATGGTCGGCATGTTGATCCGGCCGCCGTACGGCGACCACGCCGCCATGCCCGTGTCGTCGTACAGCACGACCAGCACGTTGGGCGCGTCCTTCGGCGCCTTGGTCGGCAGGAACGCGTCCCAGTCGGCCACCGAGTCGCGGACGTCGAGTTCGATCTTTCCCTGGAATTCCCGAGGCACAGGGTTCTCCGTTCTTCACACCGGTCACAACGCAGAAGGGACCCGACGAGGCCCCTCACTATGGACCCTATTGAGACTCCGTGTCCCGCGAAAGGGTCGACTCACCACCGCGCTAGAGTCGCGACCATGAGCGAGCCGCTGCCCTCGTGGCGCGACACGGCGACCCGTGCCGCGATCGTGGAGTTCGTCTCCGCCGTGACCGCCGAGGGCGGCCCCGACTTCGTCCCGCCGGACGCCCGCGTCGCGGTGTTCGACAACGACGGCACACTCTGGACCGAGAAGCCGATGCCGACGCAGCTGCACTACCTGCTGCAGCAGTGGAAGGCGCAGGCCGCGGCCGACCCGTCCCTCACCGACCGGCAGCCCTACACGGCTGCGGCCTCGGGCGATTTCACGTGGCTCGGAGAGGCGGTCGACAAGCACTACGCCGGCGACGACTCCGACCTCGGCGCGCTCATCGAGGCCGTGTCGGGATCGAGCGCGGGGGCGAGCGTGGAGGAGTACGAGGCATCCGTCGCCGCGTTCTACCGCGACGCCCGCCACCTCTCGCTCGGGAGCTCCTACGCGCACACCGTCTACCAGCCGATGGTCGAGCTGATCCGCTACCTCGAGGCGAACGGGTTCACTGCGTACATCGTGTCGGGCGGCGACCGCGACTTCATGCGGCCGATGACCCAGGACTACTACGGCATCCCCGCCGAGCGCGTCGTCGGCACGGGCATGGGACTCGAATACGACGCCGACGACAACGTGGTGCGGTACACCGCGAAGCTCGCGTTCTTCGACGACGGCCCCGAGAAGCCCGTGCGCATCTGGATGCGGGTCGGCCGGCGCCCGATCCTCGCCGTCGGCAACTCGAACGGCGACATCCCGATGCTCCGGTTCGCGCAGGGCAGTCCGCGCAGCCTCAGCGTGCTGATCCACCACGACGACGACACCGGCCGGGGTGATGCCCCCTACGACAAGGGTGCCGAGAAGGCGCTGGCGGCAGCATCCGTCCACGGCTTCACCGTCGTGAGCGTCCGCGACGACTGGTCACGGGTCTTCCCGCCGGCGGACTGAGCGCGCCGGGCCGAGGGCGTTTCGTCGCGCTTCGCTCGCTCGACGACCGCAGGTCAGGCGTCGGCGGCGCAGCGGAAGCCGATGTGCGACATGCCGGTGTCCTCCGCCTGGGGGGAGCGCGCCGCGGGGCGGAAGCGCAGGCAGTAGTCGGGCGAGCACAGGTGCGAGCCGCCCTTGAGCACGCGGCGCGGGATCGAGGGGAACCCGTCCTGTGCGCTCGCCGCGGCGAGCAGGTTCGCGCGCTTGCCGGCGTCGACGGGCTTGTCCGACAGCCGCAGGTGGCGCGGCGTGTAGTAGTCGGTCGTCCACTCCCACACGTTGCCGGTCATGTCGTACAGCCCGTAGCCGTTGGGCTCGTACGAGCCGACCGGCGCGGCATCCCCGACGCCCTGGTTGTCGTACGGGAACCGCCCGAGCCATGAGTTCGCCTGCGCCGCGCCGCCCGGGTAGGGCTCATCGCCCCACGCGAACCGCTTGCCTTCGAACCCGCCGCGAGCGGCGAACTCGTGCTCGGCCTCGGTGGGCAGGCGCAGCCCCGCCCACTCGGCATACGCGGTCGCGTCCTCGAAGGCGACGTGGACGACCGGATGCTGCAGCCGCTCGTCGATCGACGACTCCGGCCCGAAGGGCTTGCGCCAGAACGCGCCCGGCTGCCATCGCCACCAGTTGCGCCAATCGCGCAGGTCGACCGGACCCGGTGTGGGGGTGAACACCATCGCGCCCGGCACCAGGTCGGCGGGATCGGCGCCCGGGAAGGCCGCAGCGTCGAGCTCGCGCTCGGCGACGGTGACGTAGCCGGTGTCGTCGACGAACGCGGCGTACTGCGCGTTGGTGACCGCGTACCGGTCGATGCGGAACGGCGCGACCTCGCGCTCGTGCACGGGCTGCTCGTCGGGGTAGAACTCGTCGGAGCCCATGCGGAACACGCCGCCGTCGAGGAGCACCTGGTCGTGGGCCGCCGCAGTCACCGCTCCACCGTAGCCCGGCGCTTCATCGCTCACCTGTCACGATGTGCCGCCCGGCCCGACACATCGTGACAGGTGAGCAGACAGGTGAGGGTCAGAACGAGCCGATGCCCTTGCCGATGAGCGAGACGCCGATGACGAGCAGCAGCACGGCCATGATGACGGCGTTCTCCCTCGACAGCCACACCCGCAGGGCGTCGAGGGGGTCGCGGAGCTTGTCGGCGGCGATGAGGTATCCCACCACCGGAACCAGGACGGTGGATGCTGCGATCACCGTGAAGATCGCGATCACGAGCACGATCTCCCCGATCTCGAGGACCGCCGACCCGATGTCGACGCCGGCCGCCGCCGCGAGGAGGAGGTTCTTCGGGTTGACGGCCGACAGCAGGAAGCCGAGCCCGAGCGCGACCGGGAACGTGACCTTGTCGATCGCCTGCATCCACTTCGGCATCGCGGGCTCCTCGCCCGCCTTCGGCCGCCCGCGCCACTGACGCAGCGCGAGCAGGATCAGCAGCGCCCCCAGCACGAGCTGGATCACGCCCTGGATCGGCTTCGAGGCATCCTCGTCCTGCCCGGGGAGGATCGACGACAGCAGCGTGAACACGGTCACGGCGACGACGATGCCGAGCACCCAGCCGAGGAGGAACCCCACGCTCGTCACCCGCGCCTTCGGCGACAGGAGCATGAGGATCGCCGCGATGATCGGGATCGGGCTGATCGCCACGCCGAGGGCGAGGGGAAGGATCTCTCCGATGACGGCGCCCATGGGCGTCCTCCTGAGGGTGTCGAGCGACAGCGGCGTGGCCTACCGTATCGGCCGACGGCCCTCAGACGCCGTTGATCCGGTCGCGCCACTCCAGGAGCGCCCTCACGGGCGCGAGGTCGTAGTCGGGCCCGTCGATCGCCGGGACGATCAGGCGGAAGCCGAGGTCGTACAGGCGGGATGCGGCATCCGTGCCCTCCAGCAGCGGGCCGAATCCGCGAACGGTGTAGCCGGTCGACAGCTCGATGTCGGCCGGGTCGCGACCTTCGCGTGCGCACCACTCGTGCAGCACGCCGATCTTCCGGTCGAGGTCGTCGAGCCGCGTGAAGGTGTGCCAGATGTCGGCGTGCTGTGCGACGAGCCGCAGCGTCTTGCGCTCGCCCTGGCCGCCGATGAGGATCGGGATCCGCCGCGTGGGTGCGGGGTTCAGGCGGTCCCAGCGGGCGCGCACACGGGGCAGGTCCTCGGCGAGATCGTCGAGGCGCGAGCCGACGGTGCCGAACTCGTAGCCGTACGCGTCGTAGTCGGGCTGCGCCCAGCCTGAGCCCGTGCCGAAGATGAGCCGGCCCGTGCCGGTCGCGCGTGCGCTGATGTGATCGACGGTGCGCGCCATGTCGGCCTGCAGGTCGGGGTTGCGGTACGAGCTGCAGTTGACGAGCGGACCGAACTCGACGCGCTCGGTCTGCTCGGCCAGCGCTGCCAGGACCGTCCACGCCTCGAAGTGCTCGGCCTCGAACGGCTCGGTGAGCGGGAAGAAGTGGTCCCAGTTGAAGATCGCGTCGACGCCGAGGTCCTCCGCGCGCAGCACCGCGTCCCGGTACGCCGCGTACGACGCGTGCTGCGGCGCGAGCTGCACGCCGATCCGCAGGGGACGATGGGACGCCGGATGCCTCGACTCGGTCACATCGGGGAGTCTCTCAGCTCTTCGGCTCGATGCGGAGCACCTCGGGCGACTCGCCGACGGTGAGGTCGTCCACGACGCGGAGGGTGCGGGCGAGGTCGTCGACGCTGCCGATCACGGTGCCGAAGCGCTCGCGGTCGGAGCAGACCGCGGTCACCGTGACGAAGTGCGTGCCGGTGTCCCACGTGTAGGTGGCGAACGGCGGGGTGCGGGTGTCGGACGGCAGCGCCATCTCGAGCTTCTCCCCGACGCCGAGGTAGGGGTTGCGGAACGACTCGGTGTCGTCGTACTCCATCGGCATCATCGCGCGGGCGGCGCGGAGGTCGTTGGTGGCCTGCTGCACCTGCGCCATCACGACGACGAGTTCGGCATCGGCCTTCCACACCCACACCAGCACGCGGCCCGCGGCCTTGCGCATCAGGAAGGGCGCGGCCTGGCTCATCGCCCAGGCGGCGAAGCCGTTCCCGGGGCGTGGCTGCCCGGTCGCGCCGGCGGCCGACTCGATCGGCACGGCGCCCGCCGGACCGATCATCATGCCGCCGGCCTGGTTGAGCAGCATCCGTATCGCCGTCTTCCGGTGACGGCGCCCGCGGAAGCCGAGCGACTCGGTCACGGGCACCCAGAGGTTCGGGTCGGCGTCGGCCTGCAGTCGGGGCATGCGACCAGGGTACGTGCCGCGACCGGCGCGTTCCTGGGGAGGCCCCGGAAACCGCTCGGGTAGGGTGGAGGGCGCGTGGCGACCAGCCGCCGCCGCGCGTCCCCGCCGCACAGACAGGCCCAAAACCCCGTGACCGATCCTGCGACGCCCGACGACACCCCCGCCGACGCCGCGAGTCCTCGCGCACTCAAGATCCTCTACGGCGCCGACACGTTCCTCCCGCACGTGAACGGCGCCGCCCGCTTCGCCGAGCGCCTCGCCGCCGGCATGGTCGCGCGCGGCCACGACGTGCACGTGATGGCGCCCAGCAAGACGCACCGCGAGCACGGCACCTTCACCGAGGTCATCGAGGGTCAGCGGATGACGATGCACCGGCTGCCGTCGTGGCGCTGGTATCCGCATGACTGGCTCACGTTCGTCCTGCCGTTCCGCTCGAAGTACTACGCGCGCCGCGTGCTCGACGAGGTGCAGCCCGACGTGGTGCACATCCAGTCCCACATCGTGATCGGGCGCGGCCTCACGCGCGAGGCGCGCAAGCGCGGCATCCCGGTCGTCGCGACCAACCACGTCATGGCGGAGAACGTGCTCGACTTCACGGTGCTCCCGGCGCCGTTGACCCGGTACGCGGTCAAGCTCGCGTGGGAAGACGCCGAGCGCACCTTCAAGATGACGCGCGCGGTCACGACCCCGACCCGCAAGGCCGCCGAATTCCTGGAGCGCACCGTCGACATCCAGGACGTCATCCCCGTCAGCTGCGGCATCGACGCCTCGAACTACACGGCCGACCTCACGCCCCGCGACGCGCACCGGCTGGTGTTCGTCGGCCGCCTCACGACCGAGAAGCAGATCGACGTCGTGCTCCGCGCGATCGCGACGCTCGACCCGGCGCTCGACGTGCGCTTCGACATCGTGGGCTCGGGGGATCAGCGCCGC
Source organism: Microbacterium sp. NPDC056569 (assembly GCF_042793475.1). Lineage (NCBI taxonomy): Bacteria > Bacillati > Actinomycetota > Actinomycetes > Micrococcales > Microbacteriaceae > Microbacterium > Microbacterium sp. NPDC056569. The sequence continues at coordinate 46,767 of NZ_JBHTUV010000018.1, forward strand.
AACCTCGAGCAGCTCGTCTCCGAGCTGGGCCTCGGGGACCGCGTCCACTTCCACGGCCACACGACCGACGAGGAGCTGCGGTCGCTGCTGACCGATGCGAGCCTGTTCGTGATCGCGTCGATCGCCGAGCTGCAGTCCATCGCGACGATGGAGGCGATGGCGTCGGGCCTTCCGATCGTCGCCGCAGACGCGGTGGCCCTGCCGCACCTGGTGCACGACGGCGAGAACGGGTACCTCTTCCGGCCCGGCGACGTCGACGACCTCGCCGCCAAGCTCACGACGGTGCTCACGCAGGAGCCCGAGGAGCGCGCCCGGATGCAGCATGCCTCGCTCGACGGCGTCAAGGTCCACGACATGAAGCGCACGCTCGACACGTTCGAGGCGCTGTACCGCGACGAGCCGCTGCCGGAGTAGACCGCAGTGCACGTCGTGATGTTCGGCGACCAGCACGCCGAGTCGCTCGGCGGGGCGCAGGTCTCGATGCGGCTGCAGCGCCGCTTCCTCGAGAAGGCCGGCCACACCGTCACGATGGTCGCGCCCGCGATGCACGGCCCCCGCGCGCGGCGTGGGGCGCCCGACCCCGCCTACGTCGACCTGCCGTCGGTCCCGATCACGGTGGACCGCGAGTACTCGATGACGTGGCCCGGACGGCGCACGGATCGATGGTTGGATGCTGCGATGGCGAGCCGCCCGCCGGTCGACGTCGTGCACATCCAGGGCGACTTCTGGGGTGCGTTCATCGGCGTCCGGTACGCCCAGCGGCACGGCATCCCGATCGTCCATACGATGCACAACCGGCTCGACGTCGGGATCGAGGCGACCACGCCGTTCCCGAAGACGGTGCTGCGGGTGCTGAACGCGTGGCAGCGCCGCGCGCTCGGGCGATGGTTCGAGTCGAAGACGTCCGGCCGCGACGGGTGGGAGTTCCTGCGGCGCTTCGCCGCCCGCGCTGACGCGGTCACGGCTCCCTCGGCGCACTTCGCCCGACGTCTGGAGGAGCACGGCGTCGTCCCCGGCGCCGGCCGCGTGCCGAGCGACGGCGGATCGCCCGCTCGGCCGGAGCCTGCGGTCGACGTGATCTGGAACGGGATCGACGATGATGCGCTCGACGAGGTGCTGCCGACGTCGCCCGCGCAGCGGGCTCCCGGGCCGCCCCGGTTCGTCTGGCTGGGCCGCATGAGCCCCGAGAAGCGCCTGCTGCCCTTCCTCGAGGCGGTCGCGGCGTCGGGCATCGACGCGGAGGTCGAGCTCATCGGCGGCGGCGGTCAGCTGCGCGCAGCGCGGCGTCTCGTCGAGAAGCTCCGGCCTCGCGCGAGCGTTGTCTTCGCGGGACGGATGCCGTACGCCCAGACCCTGCGGCGCATCGCGGCGGCCGACGCCGTCGTGCAGACTTCGATCGGCTTCGAGACGCAGGGCATGACGATCTTCGAAGCGGCCTCGCTCGGAACCCCGTCGGTGGTCAGCGACCCCGACCTTGCGGCCGAACTCGGCGCGGGTCACTGGGCCGTGGGGGACGGCGTCACCGCGGACCCGTCGGTGGCCGCGCTCGCGGACGCGCTGCGGGTCGCAGCATCCGATATCTCCGCCGGAACGCCCCCCGTGCCCGACCCGACCATCCGCGAGCGATTCCGGCAGTCGTCGCGCACCGCGGCGATGGTCGAGGTCTACGACCGCGTCACCGCCTGACCTGGCACGGAATCGCGAAAGGGTGGATCTCCGCACGTGTGGTTGTGCGGAAACCCACCCTTTCGCGTTCCTGGATCGGCTGCCGGTCGGGGGCCGAGTCAGGGGAGGCGGGTGCGGTCGGTGGGGAGACGGTGGTAACCGTCGTTGCGGAGGGCGGCGATCGTCGAGGCGAGGGCCACCGCGGAGAGGGCTGCGAGAAGAATCACCATGAACATGGCAGAAACGCTACGCTTGCGGTGCGACTGCCACGAGTGGCAGAATGGACACACATCGCACGAAAACTGCCAGTCGCGGAGGTTCGCATGAAAACGGTGGCCTGCATCGTCACGGACGGGTTCGCGCCGTTCGAGTTCGGGGTCGCATGCGAGGCGTTCGGCCTCGATCGCTCCGACGACGGCATCCCGAACTTCGACTTCCGGGTGGTCACGCCCGACCCCGGCGTCGTCCAGTCCAAGATGGGCTTCTCGATCAATGTGGATGCCGACCTCTCCTTCGCGTACGAGGCCGACCTCGTCGTCGTGTCGCCGGTTCCGCACCAGTACTGGGGCAGGGTCGACGACCGCGTGCTCGACGTCATCCGCGCCGCTGTCGCCCGCGACGCGTGGGTGCTGAGCGTGTGCAGCGGCTCGTTCGTCGTCGCCGCGTCAGGCGTGCTGGACGGCCGCCGCGCGACGACGCACTGGATGTACGCGCAGAAGATGAAGGAGATGTACCCGTCGATCGACGTCGACCCGGACGTCCTCTACGTGCAGGACGGCCGCATCATCACGAGCGCCGGCACCGCGGCCGGCCTCGACGCGTGCCTGCACCTGCTGCGCCAGGAGCTCGGCGCCGAGCTGACCAACATCATCGCCCGCCGCATGGTCGTGCCGCCGCAGCGCGACGGCGGCCAGGCCCAGTTCATCGCGAACCCGCTCCCCGCGACGACGTCGCTGTCTCTCGCACCCGTCACCGACTGGATGCTCGACAACCTTCGCCTGGATCTCACGGTCGACCAGCTCGCGACGAAGGCGCACATGTCGCCGCGCACCTTCGCGCGCCGCTTCAAGGCCGACTTCGGTGCGACGCCTGCCGCGTGGCTCGCGCGGCAGAGGATCATCCACGCCCAGCGCCTGCTCGAGAAGACCGACCTCGGACTCGATCGCATCGCGTACGAGAGCGGGTTCGGGTCGGCGGCGGTGCTGCGCCAGAACTTCGCCCGCGTGCTGGGCATCACTCCCACGGCGTACCGGTCGCGCTTCGCGTGCCACCTCGACGAGGCGTGCGACGACACGGGAATGACGGATGCCCCGGCCTCCGCCGAAGCGGGGGCCGAGGCATCCGTTCTCGTGTCCGTCGCGTAGGGGACCGGTTCGTCCCCTACGAGGGGGTCAGGCCTTCTTGGCGTCGATCTCGCGGCCGTGCACGGTGAGCGCGTAGATCACGACGACGTCGATAGCGAGCAGCGCGAGCGACAGCCACGGCTGCACCGAGATGAGCGACAGCTGGCCGATCGCGTTGATCGCGACCAGCACGATCGCGGTGACACGGGCCCACTTCGCGCCCAGGAGCAGGAACACGCCCACGAGGATCAGCAGGGCGCCGACGATCAGGTGCCACCAGCCCCAGCTCTGGATGTCGATCGAGAAGAGCGCTTCCTGTCCGAGGAAGTAGGCCGTGTCGGGCCCGATCAGGGCCTGGAGGCCGTGGAATGCGTCGATGGTGCCACCGACGATGAGGACGACGGCGGCGAAGACGCCCCAGCCGGCCCAGCCGGAGGTGTTGACGTCGGAGTTGGTCATGGCGAGGTCCCTTCATGTCGGCCCGAAGGCCTTCAGCGTCGGGCGGGTGAGCCCGGGCGGCATTCGTGCCGCCAGGCGTCACATTAGTGAACCTGGGAGAACGCTGGGAAGAGGGTGGGCGTCGCATTCCCCGAGAATTTCGCCGCATGGCCGCCTGTGTCGGAAAGAGACCCGGCGACGGCGCACGGGCCTTCGCTACCGTGGGGCCATGGGGCTCGATCCGCGGACGTGGTTCTCGCGCAAGACGCTGCGCAAAGACGCGGTCGCGGGAGTGATCCTCGGCGTCGAGGCGGTGCCCGACGGCCTCGCCGCCGGGCTGCTGGCCGGGGTCAATCCGCTCGCGGGACTCTACGGGTACCTCTTCGGCATGGTGGGGGCGGCGGTGCTCACCAGCAGCGCGTTCATGGCTGTGCAGGCGACGAGCGCGATGGCGCTCGTCGTCTCGGACGCGGGGCTCGACACGCTCCCCGATCCCGATCGCGGACTCTTCACGCTGGCGATCCTCACGGGCATCATCATGGTGATCGCCGGCCTCCTGCGCGGCGGGCGCCTGATCAGCTTCGTGCCCACGCCGGTCATGACGGGATTCGTCACCGCGATCGGGGTCAACATCATCCTCGGCCAGCTGTCGAACTTCACCGGCTACCAGGCGCAGGGTGCCAACCGTCTGCTGAAGACCATCGATGTGCTCGTCCACGTCGGGCAGTGGAACATCCCGTCCCTCGTCGTCGGCACCATCGCGGTCCTCATCATCGTGGTTCTCCTCCCGACCCGGGTGGGGAGCATGGGGCTCGTCATCGCCGTCGTGGTGGGCTCGGCGTGCGCGGTGCTGCTGAACCTGTGGGTGCCGAACTCCGTCGTGCTGCTGCGCGACATCGTGGACGTGCCCCGGGGTCTGCCGGCGCCGGTGCTGCCCAGCATCTCCGACGTGCCGACGCTGCTCATCCCCGCTCTGTCGCTGACCTTCATCGGCCTCGTGCAGGGTGCCGCCGTGTCGGCCGGCATCCCGACCGCCGACGGGAAGCGCGCCGACGCGAACCGCGACTTCATGGGGCAGGGCCTCGGCAACGTCGTGTCGGGGCTGTTCCAGGGCATGCCGGTCGGCGGGTCGATGTCGGGGTCCTCGCTGATCGTCCAGGCGGGCGCGAAGACGCGCCTCTCGCTCTTCGTCGCCGGCGCGGTCATGGCGGTCGTGGTCTTCGTCGCCGCCGACGTCGTCGCGTTCGTGGCGATGCCCGCGCTCGCGGGGCTTCTCATCGTCGTGGGGTGGCGTGCCATCAAGCCCAGTCGCGTCTACTCCGTCATCAAGTCCGGCCTGCTGCCGACGACGATCATGGCCGTCACGTTCGGCCTCACCCTGATCATCCCGCTGCAGTTCGCCGTGCTGGTGGGCGTCGGGCTCGGCATCATCCTCTACGTCGCCGAGCAGTCCAACCGCGTGCGCGTGCGGGCCGTCGTGATCGCCGACGACGGGCGCATGCGGGAGGTCGATCCGCCGGCGGTGGTCCCGCCGGGGGAGGTGCTGGTGCTGCAGCCGTACGGCAGCCTCTTCTTCGCCAGCGCGCCGGTGTTCGACCGCCAGCTGCCCGAGGTCAGCCGCGAATCGAGCGGGTCGGTCGTCATCGTGCGCCTGCGTGGCACCGATGAGATCGGTCTCTCGCACGTCGAGGTGCTGCGCCGGTTCGCGGCCGAGCTGCGCGACGCCGACTCGACGCTCAAGATCGTCGCGACCGAGGATCGCGTCATCTCCCAGCTCGAGGCCGGCGGGCTCACCGCCGACATCGGCGTCGAGAACGTGTACCGCGGCACCGAGTGGGTCGGCGAGGCTCTGCGGCGCGCCTATGCCGACGCCCGCGTGGAGGTCGAGCGCTAGCGTCGCGTTGCTCGTCGAGCGGACCGCTGATAAACTTGAGCCACGACGACTCAACTTTGACGAAGAGTTGAGATCCACAGATTTCAGGAGACACATGAACGCCACGCAACAGCCCGGACAGGAGGACGCGCAGAGCGCCCTCGAGCAGTTCGGGATCAACCTCACCGACCGTGCCCGCCAGGGCAAGCTCGACCCCGTCATCGGGCGGGACAGCGAGATCCGCCGCGTCAGCCAGGTGCTGACGCGCCGCACCAAGAACAACCCCGTCCTCATCGGCGAGCCCGGCGTCGGCAAGACCGCCGTCGTCGAGGGCCTCGCCCAGCGCATCGTCGCGGGCGACGTCGCCGAGTCGCTCAAGAACAAGGAGCTCGTCACCCTCGACATCTCCGCCCTCGTCGCCGGTGCGATGTACCGCGGCCAGTTCGAGGAGCGGCTCAAGAGCGTCCTCAAGGAGATCACCGAGTCCGACGGGCGCATCATCACGTTCATCGACGAGCTGCACGTGCTCATGGGCGCCGGAGGCGGCGAGGGGTCGGTGGCGGCATCCAACATGCTCAAGCCCATGCTCGCGCGCGGCGAGCTCCGCCTCATCGGCGCGACCACGCTCAACGAGTACCGCGAGTTCATCGAGAAGGATGCTGCGCTCGAGCGTCGCTTCCAGCAGGTCTACGTCGGCGAGCCCAGCGTCGAGGACACCGTCGCGATCCTGCGCGGACTCAAGGGCCGGTACGAGGCCCACCACGGCGTGACCATCAACGACGGCGCGCTCGTGGCGGCAGCATCCCTCTCCAATCGCTACATCCCCAGCCGCCAGCTGCCCGACAAGGCCATCGACCTGATCGACGAGGCGATGAGCCGGCTCAAGATGGAGATCGACTCGAGCCCGCTCGAGATCGATCAGCTGCGTCGACAGCTCGACCGCATGCGGCTCGAGGAGCTCGCGCTCAAGAAGGAGAAGGACGCCGCATCGAAGGAGCGGCTCACCGTCCTGCGCGAGCACATGGGCGAGGCGGAGTCCGAGCTCCAGGTTCTCGAGCAGCGCTGGCAGCGCGAGCGCGCGGGTCTGAACCGCGTCGGCGAGCTCAAGAAGCAGCTCGACCAGGCGATCATCGACCGCGACCGCGCCCTGCGCGAGGCGGACTACACGCGCGCGTCGAAGCTCGAATACGAGACGATCAAGCGCCTCGAGGTGGAGATCGCGCAGGCCGAGCAGGCCGAGGCCGCGTCCACCGAAGAGCGCATGGTCAACGAGCAGGTGACCGACGAGGACATCGCGGCCGTCATCGCCGCCTGGACGGGCATCCCCGTCGGCCGGCTGCTGCAGGGCGAGACCGAGAAGCTGCTGCACCTCGAGGCTGAGCTCGGCAAGCGGCTGATCGGGCAGAAGGAGGCCGTGAAGGCGGTATCGGATGCTGTGCGCCGCTCTCGTGCGGGCATCAGCGACCCGGGTCGCCCGACGGGTTCCTTCCTCTTCCTCGGCCCGACCGGTGTCGGCAAGACCGAGCTCGCCAAGGCGCTCGCCGAGTTCCTCTTCGACGACGAGCACGCCATGGTGCGCATCGACATGTCGGAGTACGGCGAGAAGCACTCGGTCTCGCGCCTGGTGGGCGCCCCTCCGGGATACATCGGGTACGAGCAGGGTGGCCAGCTCACCGAGGCCGTGCGTCGACGCCCGTACTCGGTGGTCCTGCTCGACGAGGTCGAGAAGGCACACCCCGAGGTGTTCGACGTGCTGCTGCAGGTCATGGACGACGGACGCCTCACCGACGGCCAGGGCCGCACGGTCGACTTCACGAACGTGATCCTGATCCTCACGTCGAACCTGGGCTCGCCGATCCTCATCGACCCGACCCTGTCGACCGAGCAGAAGCGGGACGCCGTGATGGCGATCGTGCGCCAGGCGTTCAAGCCGGAGTTCCTCAACCGCCTCGACGACATCGTGATGTTCGCGGCGCTCAGCGAGGACGACCTCGCGCAGATCGTCGAGCTCGCCGTCGACGCGCTGCAGCGCCGCCTCAAGGACCGCCGCCTCACCCTCGCCGTGACCCCGGACGCCCGCGCCTGGCTCGCCGAGCGCGGCTACGACCCCGTGTTCGGCGCGCGGCCGCTGCGCCGGCTCATCCAGTCCGAGATCCAGGACCGCCTCGCGATGGCGCTGCTCTCGGGCGGCGTCCGCGACGGCGACGTCGTGCGGGTCGACGTCGCGGCCGACGGCTCGCAGCTCGTGCTCACGAGCGACGGCCCCGCGGCACCCGAGCCGGCGGCCGAGGACGACGACGTGATCGAGGCTGAGCTCCTCGACGACTGACGCCGGAAGGGGCGCCGACGATACGGTCGGGGCATGCGATTCGCACGCTCCGGCCGTTTCGTGTACGTCGCGCAGTGGGTCGCAGCGATCGGTCTGCCGCTCTTCGTCTTCTTCGGACGCGTCGAGATCGGTGCCCAGCCGGGCTGGCTCGTGATCCTCGGCCCCGCCTACGCCGCGGTCGCGATCGCGGTATCGCTCATCCCACCGCTGCTCACGCGGTTCGATGGCGAGGGCCGGCGCCTGCGGGCGACTCGACTCGGCTATGACGTGGCCGCGATCATCCTGTGGTCGGCGTCCGTGATCGGTGCCCTCACCTTGACGGACGCCGGTGACAGCCCCGAGCCGCTCCGATCCGCGCTCATGTCGTGGACGGCGGTCTCGGCGGGGACATCGTCGACGGTCTTCACCACGAGTGCAGCGATCATCGTCCTCGCCTACCTCGCCACGCTGGTCCTCGCGATCACGGGCATCGTACGCGGCCGCTCCGGGAAGAGCGCTGCGCCTGCGCCCACGCCGCCCGCGGCCTAGCGTGCCCGTCCTCCGGCGTGCGGCGCGTGCCGTGCGTTCGGGGCGCAACCCGCACACGCCGAATGCACGCGGGTGCCGAACCCCGCATCACGGCGGCGAGATGACGGATGCCTCGCTCCGCGGCGGCGGGGCGAGACATCCGTTTCTCGTATCGAGGCCGGTCAGTCGTTCACGAGCACCGAGTCGACGGCGGGGCGGCGCACGCGCGGGGCGTTCTCGCGGGACTGCAGCTCCTCCGACGCCAGGCGGATGTCGCCGAGCTCGCCGATCGCCATGACGGTGACCGGGGTGAAGTCGGCGCTGAGACCGAAGCCGGCGGCGATGGCGTCGCGGTCGAAACCGCCCATCTGATGGGTCGACAGGCCGTTCGCGTGAGCCTGCACGGTGAAGTGCGCAGCGACCTGGCCGGTGTCGTACTGGGCCCAGCGCATGGGCTCGCCGTCGCGGGTGGTCTCGGCGACGAACACGACGAGCGCGGCGGCGTCGCCCGCCCACGCGCTGTTGAACCCGGCGAGCGAGCCGAGAACGGTCCCGTGCGCGGCCGAGCCGCGGCGGGCGACGATGACGCGCCACGCCTGGGTGTTGGCGGCCGTCGGCGTCCAGCGGGCGGCCTCGAGCGCGCTCGCGAGGGCGGCCTCGTCGATGACCGACTCGCGGTCGAAGATGCGGGTGCTCCAGCGCTCGGCGAGCACATCGATGATCGGCGCGTCCGTCTCGGCGGTACGGGCGGTGAGAGTGGACATGGGCTGCTCCTCTGGGGTCGAGCGGTTTCTGCCGGGACCCCATCGGCCCAGATCCATGCAACGACATGGACCTGGGAACATTCCCTCGATGACCTCCCGTGTCGCCGGCCGGCCCGTGAGAGCATCGACCCGTGCGCACCGTCCGGGCTCTGTGGGGCTCATCGCATCCGGGGCCGACGCTCGTCGTGACCGCGCTCGCGCTCGCCCTGGGCGTCGCGACCGGGCTCGAGGCGTGGCGGCTCGCGCTCTTGACCGCGTCGGTCTTCGCGGGGCAGCTGTCTGTCGGCATCTCGAACGACGCCCTGGACGCGGAACGCGACCGCGCGGTCGCGCGCACCGACAAGCCGATCGCCCGCGGGGACGTGTCGGTGCGCGTCGCGTGGGGCGCGGCGCTCGGCCTGCTGCTGCTCGCGCTGGTGCTGTCGGCGCCGTTGGGCTGGCGGATGCTGGCGGCCCACGCGCTCGCCCTCGGCTCAGCGTGGGCCTACAACGCGGGCCTGAAGTCCACGCCGTGGTCGATCGTGCCGTTCCTCGTGAGCTTCGGGATCTTCCCGTCGCTCGCCACACTCTCGGCGCCCGATCCGGCGTTCGCAGCGGGGTGGGCCTGGATCGCCGGTGCCTCGCTCGGCGCCGCCGTGCACCTCACCAACGTGCTGCCCGACCTCGACGACGACGCCCGCACCGGCGTCCGCGGGCTTCCGCACCGACTGGGTCCGCGGGTGGCGGCGATCGTCGCGGCGCTCGCGGTCGTGGGCGGTGCGGTCGCCGTGCTGATCGGCGCGGCCGGCGGTGACCTCCGGGCGGTGTCGCCCGTGTCGTGGGTGTTCTTCGGGGCCGTGGTCGCGGTGGCGGCGGTGACCGCGTGGCGGGCGATCGCGAGACCGCCGACGCGCGCGCTGTTCCGGCTCGTGATGCTGGCAGCCCTGCTCCTGGCGGCCCAGCTCGTGGCGTCGGGCAGCGCGTTCGTCGGGTGAGGGTGTGCGACGGCCGGTCAGGCGTCGACGTCGAAGCCCATCGAGTAGGCGCGGGCGAACACCCGGGCCGACGGGCCGGCGAGCATCGCGCGGACGGCCGCGCGCCGGAGCGCGTCGCCCCGGCCGCTCGGCCGGCCGAGTGCGGTGTTCACGCTCGCGAGGGCGGCCGCGCGCCGCGCCGACTGGACGCGACGTGCCTCCCACCGCAGCAGCCCGAGATCGGGGGCCCTGCCGGTGCGCGCCCACGAGGCCAGGAGCGGTGCGAGCGTGACCGCGTCGAGCAGGCCGAGGTTCATGCCCTGGCCGCCGATCGGGCTGACTTCGTGCGCGGTGTCTCCGATCGCGAACACGCGGCCGTTGCGCAGCCGGGGCGCGACGACGCGGCGCACGCCGAACGACGTCGCCGTCGACACCGCGTCGGCGGCGGCCCCTTCCCCGCGACGTGCGAGCGCGTCGCGCAGCCGCTGGGCGCGGTCCTCGGGCTCGTCGCTCGCGCCCGGCGCGTCCCACGCGACGTACCGGCGGCGGCCGCCCGGCAGCGGGAAGGACTCGAGAACGCCGTCGGGATCTAGGTGGATCACCGCGAGCTCGGCGTCGGCGTCGGCGTCGGCGGCAGCATCCGTCATCAGATACCGGTCGCGATACTCGCGCGCCGGCACTGCGCCCGGCCGGTAGAGCAACTCGCGCGCCGCTCCTCCGCCCGCGACGACGACGATTCGGCTCTCGGACTCGACGGGACGGCCGAGGATCCCCGCCCGTACGACCACCGAATCCCGGCGCGGGATCACGGCGAGCACGTAGGCGCCCCGCAGCGGCGCGGGGGCTGTGGCGCCGAGCACGGACTCGGTGCTCGCCTGCGGGAGTGTCGCCACGAACGGGAAGCGCGCCGACAGCACGTCGAAGTGCACGGTCCCCAGCAGGCGGCCTCGCGACCGGGCTTCGCCGCGACGCACGCGGGCTGCCTCGCCGAGCAGGCGGTCGGTGAGGCCCGAGGGTTCGAGAGCAGCAAGGACGGGGGAGTGGATGCCGATGGCCCGGGTGCCGTCGCCGACAGCGGGTCGCCGCTCGAGGAGCTCGACGTCGACGCCGCGGCGGGCGAGCTCGCCGGCCAGGAGCATGCCGACCGGCCCGGCGCCGACGACGGTGACGTCACGCACGGCCGCGCCCGACGGCGAGGATGCGGAAGGGCACCGGCATCCGCACCGTCCATGCGCCCGGACGACTGCCTGCGAGCGCGGCAGCGAGCTCGGCGCGCGTGTAACTGCGGCGGATCGAGCGGAGGCCATCAGTGCGGAGGAACGTCCCCCGCTGGAAGGGCGTGATGCCTACGGCATAGAGCCCGTACGCCACGCGCGAGCGGGCGATGTCGCTGTGCAGGACGATGCCGCGCGAGAGCGCCAGCGACTCCTCGGCGAACTCGGGGAGATCATCGCCGAGGTGATGGAGCACGTGGTTCGACAGCACCGCGTCGTACGTGCGTCCCTCGGCGACGAGGGTGGCGGCATCGGCTTCCCGGAAGCTCGCCCCGGCGATCGGCGGGCGCGCCAGCGCGACCTCGAGCGCGCGAGGGTCGGGATCGATGCCGGTCCAGGTCACGTCGAGCCCGTCGCGACGGGCCGCCGCGGCGAGGCGGGCGACGAGGTCTCCGCCCCCGGCGCCGATGTCGAGGATCTGCGCCGGCCGCCCCAACGCGGTCAGGTGCGGGCGCAGCAGCGTGCGGTACACGACGCCCCAGCCCGACACGAGGCGGTTGACCGTCCCGAAGCGCACCAGCGTGGCACGCAGCAGATCCGGGTCGCAGGCCGGATCGTCCATGAGCTCGGCGAGCCGGTCGTCGCGGACGGCGAGGCTCATGCCGGTGCGGCCCTCATGCGGAGGCCGCCAGGGCGAGCCCGACGTCGTCGGCGGTCGTCACCGCCGGGCGGCGGCGCGTCATGAGCGCCGACTCGACGGTGAGACCCGGGCCGAAGGCCAGGCCGGCGACGCGCGCGCCGTCGGGGACCTCGTCGTCCCGCAGCAGCGACGCGAGGATGAACAGGATCGTCGCGCTCGACATGTTGCCGAAGTCGCGCAGCACGGCGCGCGACGCCGCGAGGGCATCGGGCGGGAGGTCGAGACCCGCCTCGACGCGGTCGAGCACGCTGCGCCCGCCCGGATGCACCGCCCAGACCTCCGGAGGGGCGTCGTCGCCCAGGAAACGCCCCACTGCGCCCTGGATCTCGCGGCCGATGATGCGCGGCACCTCGGCCGAGAGGATCATCTCGAACCCGTTGTCGCCGATCGTCCACACCATGTCGGTCTCGCCCTCGTCGGTGAGGGCGGTGCCGAACCTGTCGAGGTCGAGTCCGCCGGCGCGCCCGGCGGACGGGTCGGCCGTGACGACCGCAGCGGCCGCGCCGTCGGCGAAGACGGATGCCGCGACGATCTGCTGCGGATCGTTCGAGGGCCGCAGGTGCAGCGTGCACAGCTCGGTGCACACGACCAGCACGACGGCGTCGGGCCTCGTGGCCGCCAGGGCGGAGGCGACCCGCAGGGCCGGCAGCGCCGCGGCGCACCCGATGAAGCCGAGGTGGCACCGCTCGACGGTCGGGCTCAGGCCGAGGTCGCGCACGAGGCGGTAGTCCGGTCCGGGCGCGAACAGGCCCGTGCACGAGACGGTCACCACGTGGGTCACCGCGGAGGGGTCGATCCCGGCGTCGGCCAGGGCGCTGCGCGCCGCGGCGGCCGTGAGCTCGGGCGCCGCAGCGATGAATCGGTCGTTGCGCGGGCCGGTCGTGGGGGAGAGGAGCCGCCCCTCGGCATCCACGAAGGCGGCGGGGCCGGCCGCCGCGCCGGATGCGAACTCGGTGAGCACGGTGTGCCGCTGCGCGATCGCCGACGCGTCGAAGACCGCCTGGATGCGGCGCCGGGCGAGACGGTCAGCCCCTTCCTGCGCAGCGAAGATGTCGCGCGCGACCTCCTGCGCGATGCGGGTGGGCGGAACAGCTGTGCCGATCGAGACGATGCGGGCCGTCATGGAGCAACCTAAGCATGCTCATGCCCTGGAGGGCACGACCTTGCCGGAATCCGGGACGTCGGGTACCGCCCGTTGGCGCCGGCCCCGGTTCGTCGAGCCGAGGCGTTTTCGTCGAGACCGAGGACCTCGCCTCCCTGGGGCTCGGCGAGAAACCCCTGTCTCGAGGACGGGGTGACGAGGCGACGGATGCTGCGACCCCGGAGAACGCGGATGCCCCGGCCCGTACCCTGCACGGCGGGCCGGGGCATCCGAGATCCGGAGCGTCAGCGACCTGGGTCCGGAGCCTCCGCATCAGCGTGCTCGGCGTGCGCGTCCGGCAGATCGCGCATGCCCCAGAACGGGCCGATGACGACGAACAGGCCCGCAAGGAGCTCGCCGATCGCGGCGATCCACAGTGTCGGAACGGTGCCGATCCACGTCCCCAGTGCCCCCGCGAGGAGTGCTCCGAGCGGCATGACCCCCCACACGACGAAGCGGATCGAGGCGTTCATCCGACCGAGGAGGCGCGGCGGTGTGATGCGCTGGCGGAACGTCACCTGGGTGATGTTGTACAGCAGGATCGTGAAGCTCATGATGAACCCCTGCACCACCAGCAGCGGGAAAGCGAGCGCCGGCACGAGGGAGATCGCCGGGAGGAAGAGCGGTGCGACGCTGAACGCGATCGCGCTGATGGGGATCGCGCGGGCTTCGCCGAGCTTCGCCATGATCCGCGGCGTCACCACGGCGCCGACGAGGCCGCCGATCGCCGACAGCGAGAACACGATGCCGAACATCTGAGGGCTCAGGCCCAGCTCACGCAGGACGAAGATCGGCACGAGGGTCTGCGCGATCGTCCCGAAGAAGTTCGCCGCTCCCGTCGTGCCGACGATGCGGCGCAGGAGCGGATTGCCGAACACCCAGCGCAGGCCCTCGCCGATCTCGTGGACGAGGGGCTTGCGATCCTCCGGCGGACGGGGCTTCTCGTGGTCGCGCGTGAAGAGCAGGGCGATGAAGGAGGCCACGTAGGTGCCGACCGTCGCGAAGATCGCGAACGGAGCCGTGAGCACGCCGATGAGCCAGCCGCCGATGCCGGGACCGGCGATGTTGGCGAGCTCGTAGGTCGACTGCAGCTTGCCGTTCGCCTCGCCGATCTGGTCGGTGCGCACGAGCGACGGGATGATGCTCTGATACGACACGTCGAAGAACACGGTCGCGACGCCCATGATCAGCGCGACGACGATCATGTGCCAGATCTCCAGGGCGCCGAGCAACGCGAGGACGGGGAGCGTCGCGAGCGCGACCGCCCGGATCGCGTCCGCCCAGATCATGACGCGGCGCTTGCGCATGCGGTCGATCCACGCCCCGGCGGGAAGGCCCACCACGAGGAAGGCCGCGACCTGTGCCGCGTTGAGGAGCCCGACCTCCCACTCGGTCGCGTTCAGCATCAGCACCGCGAGCACGGGGATGGCGAGCTCCGTGATCTGCGCGCCGAACTGGCTGAGCGCCTGCCCGCTCCACAGCGTCAGGAAGTTGCGGTCCCGCCACAGCGAGCCGTTCGGAGCGGGCGCCGGAGCGGGCCTCGTCGCGGCGGCCTGATCGGCCTCGACCGCTTCGTCGACCCGCGAACCCGGGACGGACGACTCGGCGCGCGCTTCCGCGAGGATGGCGTCGTCGACGTCCTCGGCCATCGTCGGCTCGTCTGATTGGGACATGTCAATCAGTGTGAGCTACTGATTGAGATCTGTCAATCACTCCGATACCATTGCCGCATGGCGGGCGAATCCGAGGAGCGGATCGAACTTCGCCGGGGGGATCCCGAGGCGGAGGCGCGCATGCGCGCCCTCAGCTCCCCGCTCCGCCTGCGGGTGCTGCGGCTGTGCGCCTTCGAGTCGCGGACCAACAAGGAGCTCGCCCACCTCCTGGGCGTCAACCCCGGCACGATGCTGCACCACGTCCGCACGCTCGTGCAGACCGGCTACCTCGCCGCCGAGGCCGAGCGCACCGGCGCGCAGGGCGCGCGCGAGGTGCCGTATCGCGCGACCGGCCTGTCGTGGCGCACCTCCATGCCGGGAGGCTCGCCGGTGCTCATCGAGACGTTCCTGCAGCAGATCGAGGGCGTCGACCCCGAGGACCTCGACGCGACATGGATGGGGCTGAAGCTCACCCCCGAGCACCTGGACGAGTTCCGGCAGCGTCTCTACGAGCTCGTCAACGAGTTCAAGGAGCGCGGCCCCGATCCCGACGGCGAGACGTACTCGTTCTTCAGCACGCTCCACCCCGACGAGAACCCGCCCGCTCAGGCCTGACGTCCGTTCTTGCGGTTCGCAGAAGGGCGCGAGAACTTCTCCGGATCACGGATGCTGCGGCCCGCAGCATCCGTCATAGCGTGAGTCCATGACCACCGCGACGGCCGACCTCTACGACGAACGCGGCGACGAGCTCGACTCGCTCGCGCTGCAGCTGCACGACTTCGGAGGGCGCGTCGCGTTCGACGGGCCGATCCGCACGGTGCGGTGCCATCGCGACAACGCGCTGGTGAAGGCGGTGCTCGCCACTGCGGGGGGCGGCGCCGTGCTCGTGATCGACGGCGGCGGATCGCTCGAGTCCGCGCTGGTCGGCGACCTCATTGCGGCGTCCGCGGTCGAGAACGGCTGGGCCGGGATCATCGTGCACGGCGCGATCCGCGACCGCGTGGCGATCGGCGGTCTCGATCTCGGCGTCAAGGCGCTCGGCTCGAACCCGCGCAAGAGCGCCAAGGACGGCGTCGGCGAGGTCGACGTGCCGGTCGTCATCGCCGGTGTCGTGTTCACGCCCGGGGCGCACGTCTGGGCCGACGCCGACGGGGTGCTCGTCGAGCGGTGACGGGGCCGCGCGCGGGGGTGGTGCGCGCGGCGCGGCCCGCTCGTAGGGTGGGGCTGATGTCCTCCACCGACGGGACGCCCGCCCGCCACCTCGCCCGGGCCATAGAGATCGCGACCGAGAACGTCCGCAACGCGGGCGGTCCCTTCGGCGCGGTCGTGGTGTCGGCGGACGGGCAGGTCTTCGAGGGCACGAACCGCGTCACCGCCGACCTCGACCCGTCGGCGCACGCCGAGGTCGTCGCCATCCGGCGGGCGTGCCAGGGACTGGGCACCTTCGACCTCACCGGCGCGACGCTCTACACCAGTTGCGAGCCGTGCCCGATGTGCCTGGGCACCGCGCTCTGGGCCCGGGTCGAGCGCGTCTACTTCGCCGCCGACCGCGAGGACGCGGCGGCTGCGGGCTTCGACGACGCCGTCTTCTACCGCTACTTCGACGGCCACCCCGAACACCGCGACATCATGCCCGTGGAGTCGATCGATCTCGCCCCCGAGCACCGCATCGCGCCCTTCACCGAGTGGGGTCAGACCTCGACCCGCATCGAGTACTGACACGCCGGCGCCGGCGCCAATGCCATCGGCGGCCCGGTGCCCCCGCCCGTCGCGACGAGACCTCACAACAGCACCGGAACGGCGCAGGGTTCGGTGCTATTGCGCGGTCTCGTCGTGCCCCGCCACGGGGGCGGCCGCTTCGATCAGCTGCAGCAGCTGGGCCGACACGCTCACCGCGATCGTCGCGGGCTGCTTGCCGGGGATGTCGGGCAGGCCGATGGGCGTCGTCACCCTGGCCACAGCGGCCTCGTCGTGGCCGGCCACGTGCAGCCGCCCACGGAAGCGCGCCCACTTCGACCGCGAGCCGATCAGCCCGATCGAGGCGACGCCCTCCGTGCGGAGCGCCTGATCGACGATCGCGAGGTCCTCCGCGTGGTCGTGGGTCATCACGAGAACGTGCGTGCCCGCCGGCACCGACGCCAGCACCGCCTCGGGCACCGGGGCATGGTGCACGTGCACCCGTGCCACCGCATCCGCCAGCGGCCCCGGCGCGCCGTCCACCCCCAGTCGGGTCGAGGCCAGCATCGCCTCGCGGGAGTCGACGAGGTGCAGGTCGAGGTGCTGGCGCGCGAGGATCCGCGCGACCTCGAGCCCCACATGCCCCATCCCGAACACCGCGACCGACGGCACGACCCGCAGCGGCTCCAGCATGACCGTCACCTCTCCTCCGCAGCATTGCACCCCGTACTCCGTGGTCTCCCTGTCGCTCAGGGTGAGCGTGAGCAGCTCCGGCTCCGCGGTCCCCGACGCGAGCATCTCGCGGGCGCGCGCGACGGCGGTGGCCTCGAGGTTGCCGCCGCCGATCGTCTCGAAGACCTCGCCTGGCGAGACGACCATCTTCGCGCCGCCGTTGCGCGGCGCGTGGCCGCGGACCATGGCGAGCGTCACGATCACCGCGGGCGTGCGGGCGTCGCGCAGCTCGCGCACCGCGTCGAGCCAGTCCATGGCCGGGCCTCAGCGGCCCGCCGTGAGCAGGTCGGGCTCCGCCGACCCGGGTTCTGCGGTCGGACCCGCAGCGGCGGCATCCACCCCGTCGGGTGACACGGATGCTGCGCCCGCACCTCCCGCGCCGCGCGCGGCCTCGATCGCCCAGAACACCGCCTCCGGGGTCGCGGGCGACGAGAGCTCCACCGAACGACCACCCGGCCCGAACGCGCCGACTGCCTGCCGCAGCGCCTCGCGCACGCTGAACGCGAGCAGCAGCGGCGGCTCACCGACCGCCTTCGAGCCGTACACGGCGCCGTCCTCGCGGGCGTCGTCGAACAGCGCGACGTGGAACTCCTCGGGCATCTCGGAGAAGCTCGGCAGCTTGTACGTGCTCGCCGACGGGGTCTGCAGGCGCCCGCGGGTCGGTCCGTCGCCGGTGTCCCAGCGCAGCTCCTCGAGCGTGAGCCAGCCGGTGCCCTGCACGAATCCGCCCTCGATCTGGCCGATGTCCAGGAGCGGCGACAGCGAGTCGCCCACGTCGTGCACGATGTCGACGCGGCGAAGGCGCGAGGCGCCGGTGAAACCGTCGACCTCGACCTCGGCGGCGGCGCAGCCGTACGCGAAGTACTTGAAGGGCGACCCCTGCTGACGGTCGGCATCCCAGTGCAGTCCCTCGGTGCGGTAATAGCCCGCGGCGAACAGCTGCACCCGCTGCAGGTACGCGGCTCCGACGACCTCGGCGAACGTCAGCCGCCCGCCGCCGCCGAGCGGCACGACGTACCCGTCCGAGAACCGCACGTCGCGCGCGTCGACGCCGAGCAGCCGCCCGGCGACCGCGGCCAGCCGGCCGCGGATCTCCTCGCAGGCGAGCTTGACGGCCCCGCCGTTGAGGTCGGCGCTCGACGAGGCGGCGGTGGCCGAGGTGTTGGGCACCTTGTCGGTGCGGGTCGGGGCGACACGCACCGACTCCGGCCGCACACCGAGCGCGGTCGCGGCGACCTGCAGCATCTTGGTGTGCAGGCCCTGGCCCATCTCGGTGCCGCCGTGGTTGATGAGCACCGAGCCGTCCTTGTAGACGAGCACGAGCGCACCGGCCTGGTTGAACGACGTGAAGGTGAACGAGATGCCGAACTTCACGGGCGTCATCGCAAGACCGCGCTTGCGGTCGGCGTGCGCGGCGTTGAACCGCTCCACCTCGCGCAGCCGGGCGTCGAGATCGGACTCGCTGCGCAGCCGGTTCCAGATCGCCGGCAGGCGCTCGGCGTCCTTCACGAGCTGCCCGTAGTGCGTGGTCTGGCCCGGCCGGTAGAAGTTCCTCTCCCGCAGCTCGAGCGGATCGATCCCGAGCAGGGGCGCCGCGCGACCCAGGATGTCTTCGATGAGGAACGCGCCCTGCGGGCCGCCGAAGCCGCGGAACGCCGTGTTCGATTGCTTGTGCGTCTGCGCGACGCGCCCGTGCACCCGCACATTCGGGATCCAGTAGGCGTTGTCGACGTGGCAGAGCGCGCGGCCGAGCACGGGCTCGGAGAGGTCCAGGCTCCAGCCGCCGTCCGCCGTGAGGGTCGCGTCGAGCGCCTGCAGGTGACCGTCGGCGTCGAAGCCGGCGCGCCACGTCAGGTGGAACGGGTGGCGCTTGCCCGACATCGTGATGTCCTGCGTGCGGTTGAGCCGCAGGCGCACCGGACGCCCGGTGAGCTTCGCGCCCAGCGCTGCGATCGCCGCGAACCCGTGCGGCTGCATCTCCTTGCCGCCGAAGCCGCCGCCCATCCGCAGGCACTCGACGGTGACCTCGCTCGACGCGATGCCGAGCACGTGCGCCACGATCTCCTGCGTCTCGGACGGGTGCTGCGTCGAGCACTCCACGAAGTAGCGCCCGTCGGGGTCGCGCACCGCGAACGAGGCGTGGGTCTCGAGCGAGAAGTGCTCCTGCCCGCCGACCGTGCTCTCGCCCTCGAACACGAACGCGGAGGACGCGAGAGCGGATGCCGCGTCCCCGCGCGCGATCGTGCGCGCCACACCCTGGAACGAGCCGGCATCGATCGCCTCCTCCACGGTGATCAGCGACGGCAGCGGGTCGTACGACACCGTGACGGCAGCAGCGCCTCGGCGCGCAGCATCCGGTGTCTCTCCCAGCACCCACACCAGCGCATGCCCGAAGAACATCGCCTCACTCGGGAAGAGGGGCTCGTCGTGCTTGACCCCTGCGTCGTTGAGCCCCGGCACGTCGTCGGCGGTCAGCACCAGGGCGACACCGGGCACGTCGTAGGCGGGCGCCACGTCGACGGTGACGCGCGCGTGCGCGCACGTGGA
Organism: Microbacterium sp. NPDC056569; assembly: GCF_042793475.1. Classification (NCBI taxonomy): domain Bacteria; kingdom Bacillati; phylum Actinomycetota; class Actinomycetes; order Micrococcales; family Microbacteriaceae; genus Microbacterium; species Microbacterium sp. NPDC056569. The sequence continues at coordinate 66,302 of NZ_JBHTUV010000018.1, forward strand.
CTGCACCGGCCACGCGGTCAGCACGCCGTGGGCGCGGGCGGCGAGGTCGTCGGTGTACACGGCGGCGCCCGACACATGCAGCGCCGCGCTCTCGTGCACCGCCGGACGGCCGACGACGGGGTTCTCGGGGCGATCGGCGAGCGTGCTCATGCCGTCGCCTCCTCCCTGCCGCGAGCCGCGGCGAACAGCGCCGGCAGCGCGGTGCCGAGCATGCGCGAACGGTACGCGGCGCTCGCGCGATGGTCGTCGAGCGGCGTCCCCTCCTGCTGCAGGACGACGGATGCTGCCGCCACCGTCACCGCGTTCCACGGGCGTCCCTCGAGGGCTCGCTCGGTCGCGTACGCGCGGAGGGGCGTCGCGGCGACGCCGCCGAGGCCGATGCGCGCCGTGGTCACGACGCCGCCGTCGATGTCGAGGGCGAACGCGACCGCCACTGACGAGATGTCGTCGAACCGCCGCTTCGCGACCTTGTGGAAGGCCGTGACGGAGGCCGTGGGCAGCGGGATCCGGAGGGTCCGGATGAGCTCGTCCCGGCGCCTGACCGACGTGCGGTACCCCGTGAAATAGTCGGCGAGGTCGACCTCGCGCTCGCGGGCGTCGGCCGAGACGAGCACGACGCTCGCTCCGAGCGCGAGGAGCGCGGGCGCCGCGTCGCCGATGGGGGAGGCGGTGCCGAGGTTGCCGCCGAGGGTCGCGCGGTTGCGGATGAGACGCGACGCGAACCGGGGGAGCAGCTGCGCGAGCAGCGGCACGCGCGGGCCGACCGAGCGCTCGATCTCGGACAGCGGCACCGCACCGCCGATCTCGAGCCGATCGTCGGAGAAGTCGACGCCGCGGAGCTCGTCGAGGCGATCGATCGCGACGATGAGCGGAGCACGGGCCGCGCGCAGGTTGACGTCGACGCCCCAGTCCGTGCTGCCCGCCACCGCCAGCGCGTCCGGTTCGTCGTGCAGCAGCTGCAGCGCGTCTTCCAGCGTCTCGGGCCTCACGAAGCGTCCGTCGTCCGCGCGCACGTCGATGGCGACGGCCGCCGGCGCCGGCTCGCTGAGCCGCTCACGCAGCGGATCATCGGGCTGCGGCATCCCGAGCGCGAAGGCCGCATCGCGGATGGGCCGGTAGCCGGTGCAGCGGCACAGGTTCCCGCCGATCGCATGCAGGTCGAACCCGTTCGGCCCGTGCTCGCCGTCGGCGGCGCCCGCGGCACGGTCGGCGCGGTAGAACTCCGCGGCCATCGCACACGCGAAGCCGGGCGTGCAGTAGCCGCACTGCGAGCCGCCGGCGGCCGCGAGCCGCTGCTGCACCGGGTGCAGCTCGTCGGGCGGACCCAGCCCTTCGGAGGTCACGACCTCCTGCCCCGCGAGCGCGTGCACCGGCACCAGGCACGCGTTGACGGGCGTCCACACCGTGCCGCCGTCGGGGCCCGCCGTGGCCACCAGCACCGCGCACGCGCCGCACTCTCCCTCGGCGCAGCCCTCCTTCGCACCGGTCAGCCCGAGGGCGCGCAGCCAGTCCAGCGCGGTGGCGTGCGCGACCGCGCCGGCGAGCGGGACGACCCGCCCGTTGACTGTCACAGCGCTGTCTCGGTTCGTGCGGATGCCCGGAGTCTACGCCGCGCCCTCAGCACTGCAAGGTGCGGCGCGACCCCTCTGGACACGCCCTTTCGGCAAGAGGATCGTGGGCGGCGGCACACACACTGGGAGGCTGCCATGTTCACACCCGATCGGCCGTTCTCGAGCTTCGCCGTACCCGACATCGGCGCCGCCGCGGCCTTCTATCGCGACACGCTGGGGCTCGACGTCACCGTCTACGAGGAGATGGGCGGAGGCTTCACCATCGCCCTCCCGGGCGGCGGCAGCATCTTCGTCTACCCGAAGGAGGACCACGAGCCGGCCGTGTTCACGATCCTCAACTTCAGCGTGCCCGACGTCGAGGCCGCGGTCGACGACCTCAACAGGCGGGGCGTCGTGACGAAGATCTACACCGACCCCGACTACGGCACCGACGAGAAGGGCATCTCGCGCGGTTTCGAAGGCGGACCCGACATCGCGTGGTTCAAGGACCCCGCGGGCAACGTGATCGCCGTCGGCCGCATGGAGCCGCAGATGATGGGCGACGGCTGACGCCGGGGAGAACGGATGCCGCGGCCCGCGGCATCCGTTCCGTCAGGGCAGCGCCGGCCACCCCTCCGGGCCGAGCGACCCGGCCGGGTACTCCTCGAGGGGGACCTCGCCGGCACGCCAGGCGGCGAGCACCGGATCGACGATGCGCCACGACTCCTCTGCCGCGTCGCCGCGCACCGAGAGGATCGCGTCGGCGTCGAGGATGCCCGAGAGCACCTCGCCGTAGGCCTTGAGCGCGCCCTCGCCGAGGTCGGCGCCGATCGTGGCGCGCTCGAGCTCGAATGGGTCGTCACCTCCGTTGACGTTGAGTTCGAGGTCCATGTGGTCGGGACCGAGCGAGAAGCGCAGCACGGACCCGGGGGCGGGTCCGGTCAGTCCGGTCGGCACATGGTTGACGGGGCGGAACGTCACGACGACCTCGCCCTTCTTCCGGGGGAGAGCCTTGCCCGACCGCAGGCGGAACGGCACGCCCGCCCATCGGTCGGTGACGACCTCGCACACGAGCTCGGCGAGTGTCTCGGTGTCGCGGGTCGGGTCGACCCCCTGCTCGTCGACGTAGGCGGGAAGCGAGCGGTCGCCCACCGTCCCCGCGGTGTAGCGGGCACGTCGTGATGCCCGCGCCGGGTCGTCGCCCCACACGCGCGTGGCGCGCAGCACGGCGGAGGTCGCGTCGCGGAAATCGCGCTCGTGCAGGGTGGCGGGAGGCTCCATCGCGAGGATCGCCATCACCTGCAGCAGGTGACTCTGGATCATGTCGGCCAGAGCGCCGGCCTTGTCGTAGTAGCCGGCGCGCCCCTCGAGGCCGAGGCTCTCGTCGTACCGGATGACCACCGACTCGATGTCCTGCGCGCGCCACACCGGGGCGAAGACCCGGTTCGCGAACCGCACGCCCAGCAGGTTCAGCGTCGTCGAGCGACCGAGGAAATGGTCGATGCGGAACACCTGCTCCTCCGGCACGAGGCGTTCGAGGGTGGCATTGAGCTCGCGGGCGCTGGTCTGGTCGACGCCGAACGGCTTCTCGAGCGCGAGCACGGTGCCCTCGGGGATCGCGACATCCGCGAGCGCTTCGCACGCGGCCTTGGCGACCGCCGGCGGCACCGCGAAGTACAGGGCGAGGCGGCCGTCGGGCTCGGCGAGCAGGCGCTCGAGGTCGCCGGGATCGGTGATGTCGGCGCGCTCGTAGGTCGTGTCGGCGACCGCCTCGAACGCCGCGCCGAACCCGCCCGCCTCGAACGAGTGCCGCACGGTCTCGCGCCAGCGTGCGTCGTCCCAGTCCTCCATGCCCGCCCCGCGCAGCCGCACCCGGCGGTGGGGTTCGAGCGTGAGCAGCTGGCCCAGCGCGGGCAGCAGCAGCCGCGAGGCGAGGTCGCCCGTGGCACCCAGGATCAGAAGCGTGGTCTGCGCCGACATGGCCCCACGGTATCCGCGGCCGCCTGCGTACGGGAGGGCCTGGCGGCGGCGTCCGTCCTGTGCACATGGCGGAGGGATGGTGGTCGCGGCGACCGTTGTCAAGGCCGAGTCGTTCCGCCGGATACACACCTACGCTCGCGGGAGGTGGAGGACGACGACCAGGAGGATCGCACGATCGTGAAGGCAGCTGAGCACCATCTGGTCGGCCCGGTCCCGGGGGCTGCGATGCTCGCGGGTGACGTGCGCGGGGGTGGGTCGCTGATCGCGCCGGGCGTCGCGCGGGATGACGCCATCCAGCGAGCGCTCGCGGACGCCGCCGGTATCGAGGGGTTCGGTCGCGACATCCCCTCCACCATCGCCTGGTGCGTCGGAGTCGGCCGCCGTGCCCCGCGGGCCGGGGCCGGCGACACGGCGGCGCTGTGGGACCTGCTGGCAGCGACCGCCTTCCGCGACGTCGCCGCGGCCCGCGTGCTCGAACCGCACCTCGATGCCCTCGGCATCCTTCAGCAGGCGGGCGCCGGCCTCGACGCCGGCACGTCGCAGATCTCGAGGATCGGCGCGGACGAGGACTCGTCGTGGGGAGTGTTCGCCGCGGAGGGACCGGGAATGCGCGTCGACGCGCACGAATCCGACTCCGGCTGGGTGCTCACCGGCACCAAGCCGTGGTGCTCGCTCGCGACGCACCTGTCTCACGCCCTGGTGACGGCGTTCGTCGGCGACGCGCGGCGGCTGTTCGCGGTCGCGCTGCGCGGACCGGGGATCCGCCCGCACGACGGGCCGTGGGTGGCGCGAGGCCTGCCCGACATCGTCAGCGCCCCCGTCGACTTCGACGGTGCCCCGGCCGTGCCGATCGGGGACGTCGGGTGGTACCTCACCCGCCCCGGCTTCGCGTGGGGCGCCATGTCGGTGGCCGCGTGCTGGTGGGGCGGTGCACTCGGGATCCGCGAGGCTCTTCGCACCGCGGCCTCGTCGGAGCGAGCCGACCAGGTGGCGCTGGTGCATCTCGGAAGAGCGGATGCCGCGCTCTGGGCGGCCCGCGCGGCGCTGCGCGAGGCCGCCGACCTGGTCGACGCCGGGGTGCCCGACCAGAAGCTGCTCGCCGAGCGCGTGCGCGGCGCGGTGGTCCACGCGGCCGGCACGGCGCTCGCCGAGGCGGACGCGGCGCTCGGCCCCGGCCCGCTCGTGTCGGACCTCGCCTACGCCCGCCGGGTCGCCGATCTGCACCTGTACCTCCGGCAGCATCACGGCCTTCGCGACGCCGCCCGTCTCGGGCGCCTCGCCGTCGAGAGCGGGGTCGGCGTCTGATGGCCGGGTTCAGCCACCTGGACGCCGGCACGCCGGAGGCGGTATGGCGCGACGAGCTCGCGCGACGCCGGCTCCGCCCCCTCGACCCCGAGTTCGACCTCCTCGTCGTGATCGCGGCTCACCCCGACGACGAGACGCTCGGGGCCGGCGGCCTGCTCCGTCGAGCCACCCGGCTGGGTGCGCGGGTCGTCGTGGTGATCGCGACGGACGGCGAGGCATCCCATCCCGGCTCTTCCACCCACGATCGGGCGACGCTCGCGCGACTGCGCCGCGACGAGGTGCGCCAGGCGGTCGCCGTTCTCGCGCCGGACGCGGACATCAGGTTCCTCGGCCTGCCGGACGGCGGCCTCGGCGGAGCCAAGGGCGAGCTGCGCGAGCGCCTCGCCGCGATCTTCGATCAGCACCGCGGCGTCGACCCGCGGCGTGCGCTGGTCGCCGTTCCCTGGGCCGATGACCGGCACCGTGATCACCGCATCGCCGCCGAGGTGGCGGCCGCGATCGCCGGCCGCCGCCTCACCCTTCTGGAGTATCCGGTGTGGGGGTGGCATTGGGGCACGCCCGACGACCTCCCGTGGGCGCGCGCGGTCGCGCTCGCGCTCACGGCGGAGGATCGTGAGGCGAAACGGGACGCCCTCGCTCTCCATGTCACGCAGATCGCGCCGCTGTCCGACCAGCCGGGCGACGAGGTGCTGCTGCACGCGGGCATGCGCGAGCACTTCGATCGCGAGGTCGAGGTCTACGTCACCCGAGCGACCGACGCCGGCGCCGAGCAGACCCTCGACGCACGGTGGTTCGACGAGTTCTACCGCCGCAACGCCGACGATCCGTGGGGATTCGAGACGCGGTGGTACGAGGAGCGCAAGCGGGCGCTGCTGATGGCGGCGCTGCCCGGCCGCGAGCTCGGGAACGTGTTCGAGATCGGCTGCGCGACGGGGTTGCTCACGAGCGAGCTGGCCGACCGGGCCAGGTCGGTGATCGCGATGGATGCCGCGACGCGCGCCGTGGCGACGGCGCGAAGCCGTCTGCGCGGAAGGAAGGAGGTGACGGTGTGTCGGGGAGGTGTCCCCGCGGACTGGCCGGAGGGGCGATTCGACACGATCGTCCTCTCGGAGGTCGGGTACTACCTCTCGCCGGCCGACCTGCGACGCACCTGCGAGTTGATCGAGGGATCCCTGGCGGACGACGGATGCCTCGTCGCCTGCCACTGGCGGCACCCCGTGGCGGAGTACCCGCAGACGGGCGACGCGGTGCACGACGCTCTTCGCGCCGTCCCCGCGTGGGAGACGCTCAGCCTGCACACCGAGCCGGACTTCGTGCTCGAGGTCTTCGCCCGTCGTCCCGCGCCGTCGGTGGCGGAGCGAGAGGGGCTCGTATGAGCCACCGGCGGGCCGATGTCGTGATCGTGGTCGTGCCCGTCCGCGACGAGGAGCAACTGCTCGAGGCGTCGCTGGCCGCCCTCGCCGCCGCGGTGGAAGCCGCGTCGCACGCCGGCTTGCGCACCGAGGTGCGCGTCGTGCTCGACAGATGCACCGATGCCTCTGCGCGGATCGCCGCGGGCTTCCCCTTCCCGACGCTCACCTCCGACGCGGGGCGGGTCGGCGTCGCCCGGGCGCTCGGCATCGCCCACGCCCTCGATGCGCTGGCCGGCACGCCGATCGACCGGATCTGGATCGCGAACACGGATGCCGACTCCCGCGTGCCGGCCGGATGGCTCACGCACTTCCGCGCGATCTCGGCGACCGCCGACGTCTGCGTGGGCACCGTGCGGCCCGACTTCGACGATCTCTCCGCGGCGCAGCGCGCGCTCTGGCTGCGGACCCATACGACCGGCGAGCCCAACGGGAACGTGCACGGCGCCAACCTGGGACTGAGCGCCCGCGCGTATCTCGCCGCAGGGGGTTTCGCGCCCCTCGGGGAGCACGAAGACGTCGATCTCGTCGCGCGGTGCCGCAGCCGCGGCGCGGTGGTCGTCGCCAGCGACGAGGCAGAGGTGCTCACGTCGGGGCGTCGAGCCGGGCGGACACCGGGCGGCTACGCGGGCTACCTGCGACAGCAGGCCGCAGACCTCGCGCTCGACGCCGCCGGCGCGGGAGAGGACTGAACCGGTCCGGCCACGATCGAGGAAACACTGGACACCCAATGTGGACACCGTATACATTGAGCGCGTGTCACACGTGGTCCTCTACGCGTCGATGTCGGTCGATGGCTTCGCCACCGGTCCCGACGACGACCTCTCGGTCTTGCACGGCTGGGCGTTCGGCGACTCGACGATGGCGATGCACCCGCAGGTGACCGCCGAGTTCTTCGCGGCGGGGGCCGTGATCTTCGGCGCCCGCACCCTGCGAGCAGGAGACGAGGCCTGGGGGGACGAGTCGATCTTCCCGATGCCGGTGTTCGTTCCCACGCACGAGCGGCGTGAGGCGGTCGTCAGGAACGGCGCGCTGTTCACGTTCGTCGACTCGGCGGAGGAGGCTCTCGAGCGAGCCGTCGCCGTGGCCGGCGGACGTGACGTGTACATCATGGGCAGCCCCCACGTCGCGCGGCAGCTGATCGCCATCGATGCCGTCGACGTCTTCGAGCTCGCCATCACCGGAGTCCTGCTCGGCGGAGGCGTCAGACTGTTCGACCAGCTGCCGCACCTGCCGCTCGCGCTCGATGCGACGCGCGTGCTGGAGTCGAAGAGGATCACGCACGTCCGATACGACGTGCTGCGGTGAACTCCCCGCTCATGGTCGGCGCACGGATGCCTCGACCCGGCGCGTGCGCCGGGTCGAGGCA
>NZ_JBHTUV010000019.1:0-70652 GCF_042793475.1 Microbacterium sp. NPDC056569
CCGGCGGGCGCCCCGCTCCCTCATTCGCAGAAGGAACCTCAGTGACGAACGACAACCTCCGTCCTCCGGCGCTCCGGGTCGCCATGATCGGTTACGGCTTCATGGGCGCCGCGCATTCCGTCGGCTGGCGTCAGGCCCCTCGCGTGTTCTCGCTGCCGGTCGATGTCGAGATGGCGGTGATCGTCGGGCGCAACGCCCAGGCGGTGACGGATGCTGCGGCCCAGTGGGGCTGGGCCGAATCGGCGACCGACTGGCGCGAGGTGATCGCGCGTGACGACATCGATGTCGTCGACATCGTCACGCCGGGCGACTCGCACGCCGAGATCGCGATCGCGGCGCTCGAGGCCGGCAAGCACGTGCTGTGCGAGAAGCCGCTCGCGAACACCGTCGCCGAGGCGGAGGCGATGGCCGAAGCCGCGGCTCGCGCCGCGGCCCGCGGCATCCGCTCGATGACCGGCTTCACCTATCGGCGCGTGCCGGCGGTGACGTTCCTGCGGGATCTCGTCGCCCAGGGCGCGGTCGGCAGGATCGCGCACGTGCGTGCGGCGTACCGGCAGGACTGGCTGGTCGACCCGGAGATGCCGCTGGCGTGGCGGCTGCAGAAGGAGCACGCGGGTTCGGGCGCACTCGGCGACATCGGCGCGCACATCATCGACATGACGCAGTTCGTGACCGGCCTCGACGTGACCCGCGTGTCGGGCGTGGTCGACACGATCGTGAAGCAGCGTCCGCTGCAGGGCTCCGGCTCGGGGCTGTCCGGCACGGCGGCCGAGGGCTTCGGTGAGGTGACGGTCGACGACGTCGCGATGTTCACCGGCCGGCTGTCCACCGGCGCCCTCGTGTCATTCGAGGCGACGCGGTTCGCCACCGGCCGCAAGAACGACCTGTCGATCGAGGTGTCGGGCGACAAGGGCGCCCTGCGCTTCGACCTCGAGGACATGAACACGCTGTGGTTCTACGACCGCACCGCGCCTGAGCAGACCCAGGGGTTCACCCGGATCCTCGTCACCGAGCCATCCCACCCCTACGTCGGAGCTTGGTGGCCGGCCGGCCATATGCTCGGCTACGAGCACGCTTTCAGCCACCAGGTCGTCGACTTCGTGGCGGCGATCGCCGAGGGCACCGACCCGCACCCCTCGTTCGCCGAAGGACTCTCTGTGCAGCGCGTGCTCGCCGCCGTCGAGGAGAGCGCTTCGCGCGATTCGGCCTGGGTGCCGGTGGCGTCCGACATGGCGGAGCGTTGACATCCGAGCGCGGCCCCGCGGCCCGATAGCTTCACAAGAGACCTACAGAAAGCGAAGGAGCTTCACATGCCTCGTCCGATCACGCTGTTCACCGGTCAGTGGGCCGATCTGCCGTTCGAGGAGGTGGCGCGGCTCGCGGGTGAATGGGGCTTCGACGGTCTGGAGATCGCGTGCTGGGGCGACCATATCGATGTGTCGCGGTGGGATGACGCGGAGTACGTGCAGTCCCGTAAGGACATCCTGGAGCGCAACGGCCTCAAGGTGTGGGCGATCTCGAACCACCTCACCGGGCAGGCGGTGTGCGACGATCCCATCGACGTGCGGCACAAGGACATCCTCCCCGCCCGGGTGTGGGGCGACGGCGAGCCCGAGGGAGTGCGTCAGCGGGCCGCGGAGGACATGAAGAACACGGCCCGGTTCGCGGCGAAGCTGGGTGTGAAGACGGTGAACGGGTTCACCGGCTCGTCGATCTGGAAGGCGGTCGCGATGTTCCCGCCCGCGTCGGACGAGTTCATCGCCGCCGGGTACCAGGACTTCGCCGACCGGTGGAACCCGATCCTCGACGTGTTCGAAGAGGTCGGGGTGCGGTTCGGGCTGGAGGTGCACCCGTCCGAGATCGCCTACGACTACTGGACGGCCAAAGCGACGCTCGAGGCCATCGGGCATCGGGAGAGCTTCGGGCTGAACTTCGACCCGTCCCACTTCATGTGGCAGCAGCTGGACCCGGTGGCATTCATGCTGGACTTCGCGGACCACATCTTCCATGTGCACGTGAAGGAGTCGATCACCAACCTCGACGGCCGCAACGGGGTGCTCGGCTCTCATCTGCCGTGGGCGAACCCGCGCCGCGGCTGGACGTTCGTGTCGACCGGACACGGTGCCGTGCCGTGGGAGCCGCTGTTCCGGGCGCTGAACGCGATCGGCTACGACGGGCCCACCTCCATCGAGTGGGAGGACGCCGGCATGGACCGGTTGGACGGCGCTCCCGAGGCGATCGCGTTCGTCCGCAAGCTCAACGCCATCACCCCGCCCGCCGCCGCGTTCGACGCCGCCTTCTCCACCAAGACCGACTAGCGCGGCGCCGCATCGTCGGCACGAGCAGTGCCGGCTCCGCTCGACTCACGCGGCGCCGGCGCTGCGCACCAGATCGCCGTTGCGGGTGAGGTCGAGATAGCGTGCGACGGCGTCGCGGCTCCTGGTGAGGCACGCGAGGCGGTTGTCGAGCGCCGACAGCTCGGTCGCGAGCATCTCGGCGAGCTCGCGCGAGCATGTCGGCTGCTCCAGCGCGCACTGCCGTTCCACGTCGAGCACGACCTTGGCGAGCCGCGTCGAGAGCCCGGCCTGCACGAGCCCGCGTGCCCGAGTGGCGAGATCCACGTCGGCTTCGTCGTACGCGCGGTAGCCGTTTGCCGAGCGCTCGGACGCGAGGAGTCCCTGCTCCTCGTAGTAGCGCAGCATCCGCGCAGGGATGCCGGTGCGCTGCGACAGTTCGCCGATCTTCATGCCGCAAGGACCTCCGTGTCGATTCGTGTCGCGCGAAAGCTTGACATTGACATTGATGTCAAAGTTTAGCCTCGCTCCATGACCACGTCCACGGCATCCGTCACCCTCCCCGGCACCTCCGTCGCGCGCTTCCCGCTGAGCGCCCTGCTGCTGCTCTCGCTGGGCGTCTTCGTCACCGTCACCGCCGAATCGCTGCCGGCGGGGCTCATGCCCGAGATGGCGCGCGACCTCGGCGTCGACCCGCTCCGCATCGGCCTGCTCGTCTCGGTGTGGGCGATCGTGGTGATCGCCACAAGCATCCCGCTGACGCGGGCGACGCGCCGGATCGACCGCCGCGTCGTGGTCGCCGTCTCCCTCGCGGTGTTCGCCGTGGCGAATGTCGCCACCGCCTTCGCGCCGACGTACGAGTTCGCGTTCGCAACGCGGGCGGTCGCCGCGGTCGCGCACGGCGTGTTCTGGGCGATCGTCATCGTGTACGCGTCGTCGCTGCTGTCGGGCGCGCAGCTCGGCCGCGGCCTCGCGCTCGTCACGGGCGGAGGCACGGCCGCCACCGTGGTCGGGCTGCCCGCCGCCACGGCACTCGCGCAGCTGACCAGCTGGCGGGTCGCGTTCGCGGCGATGGGGATCGGGATGCTGCTGCTCGCCGCCGTCGTAATCCGCCGGCTTCCGCGATCCGTCGTGGTGCCCGTCGCGGCCGAGGAGCGCGAGCCGCTGCGCCAGGACCGGTCGCTGCCTCCGCTCCTCGCGTTCGGCATCGCGGGGCTGCTGATCGGGCTCGCGCAGTTCCTGTCGTTCGTCTACATCCGCCCGTACCTCGCCGAGTCGGCCGGCATCGCGGACGGCTGGGCGAGCGCGCTGCTGTTCGTGTACGGGGCCTCCGGCCTCATCGGGGTGGCCGTGGCCGGCACGCTCGCCGACCGGTTCCCGCGCACGGCGCTGACCGCGACGCTCCTGGTGTTCGTCGGCGCTTTCGCCGCCCTCGCGCTCCTGCCGCACGTCACGCCTGTCGCCGTGGGAGCCCTGGCGCTCTGGGGCGCCGGCACCGGCGCGATGTTCCCGCTGATCCAGACGGCGCTCATGCGCGCAGCATCCGATCGCCTCCGCGACCTCGCGAGCGCCTCGATCGTCGTCCTCTTCAATGTCGGGATCGCGGGCGGCTCGTGGGTCGGTGGTCAGCTCACCGCGGCGTACGGGCCGACGGCGAACATGGCGGTGTCGGCCGTCGTCGTGTTCGTCGCCGCCGGCTTGACGGCGTTCGCCGCCGTGCTGGCCGGCCGTCGGTCCGCGACGGCTGTCAGCGCACCCCCCGCATCAGCTTCAGCACCGGTCTGACCGCGGCCAGCAGCGCGAGGCCGAGCACGATCGCGATGCCGCCGAGGATCGTGAAGTAGGGGATCTCGTTCTCGGGGTCGTAGAACTGGGCGAGCCAGCCGGCGATCGCGGTGCCCAGCGCGATCGAGAGGAAGTAGAGCGCCACCATCTGGGTGTGGAACCGCTCGGGGGCGAGCTTCGTGGTCACCGAGAGCCCGGGAGGCGAGATGAACAGCTCGGCGATCGTGAACACGAACAGGATCATCACGATCGCGAGGAGCGGCGTCGAGTTCGGTGCGCCGTTCGCCCACGGCAGGAACAGCAGGAACGCGACGCCCATGATCATCGCGCCGAGGGAGAACTTCACGGGCGCCGAGGGCGCGCGGTCGCCGAGCTTGGTCCAGATCGCAGCGAAGACACCGGAGAGGATGATGACGAAGACCGGGTTGATCGAGTTCACCCACGACACCGGCATCTCCCAGCCGAAGATCGTGCGGTCGAGCTGCTTGTCGGAGTAGATCGTCAGCACCGTGAACTGCTGCTGGTACAGCGACCAGAAGCCCACGTTCACGATGAAGAGGGGGATGAACCCGATGACGCGGGAGCGGTCGTCGCCGCTGATCGCGCGCGACGAGATGATCACCGAGAAGTAGGCGATCGCCGCCCCGAGGGTCACGAGGATCACGATGCCCGCGAGGTTGTCGGCGCGGATGACGCCGGTGAGCACCAGCACCACGATGAGCAGGAGCCCGGCGATTCCGACGCCGATCATCATGCCGCGACGGTTGGCCGGGAGTGGATTGGCGACCACGCGCGACGACGCGGGCAGCTGCTTGCGGCCGAAGGAGTACTGCGTGAGGCCGATCGCCATGCCGATCGCCGCCGCGCCGAAGCCCCAGTGGAAGCCGACGTTGCTCTGCAGGAAGCCGGTCACGATCGGGCCGAGGAACGCGCCGAGGTTGATTCCGAGGTAGAAGAGGGAGAAGCCGGCGTCGCGTCTGGGGTCCTTGGCGGAATACAGCGTGCCGACGACGGCGGTCGCGTTCGCCTTCAGTCCGCCCGAGCCGACGGCGACGAGGATGAGGCCGACGCCGAGTCCCCACACGCTCGGCAGCAGCGCCAGTGCGATGTGCCCCGCCATGATGACCCAGGCGCTGTAGAAGAGGACGCGCTCCGACCCGAGCAGGCGGTCGGCGACCCACGCGCCGAGGATCGTCGACAGGTAGACGGTGCCGCCGTACGCGCCGACGATGCCGGTCGCCGTCGCCTCGGGGATGCCGAGGCCGCCGTCGGCGACGGAGTAGTACATGTAGATGAGCAGGATGCCCTGCATGCCGTAGAAGCTGAACCGCTCCCACATCTCCACGCCGAAGATGTGCGCGAGAGCCCACGGCTGCCCGAAGAACCGGGTGTCGTGGTCGGCGCCGTCACCCGAGGCGGTGGTGCCTGCGGCATCCGTGCCGCTCGCCGCGGCCACAGTGCCGGTGCGTGTCGCATCCGCCGCAGCGGTGGCGCCGTCGGGCGGGCCGACCGGCACCTGCTCCGGCTTGCGGTCGCCCCGCGTCGGGTCGTCCCCCTGAAAGCCCTGATCCCGCCCGTCCATGCGCCTGCTCCCGTCGCCCCCGGTAGAGGTCAGGCTAGCGACGGGGCACGCGGGCGCGATAGCCCCCGCCGTGCACGCCCTAGTCTGAGCCCGGGGCTCACAGAAACGGCGTGCACATGCGGATCGGCATCATCGGCGGGGGCGCCGCGGGACTCGCGGCCGCGTGGCTGCTCGAGCAGGACCACGACGTCACGCTGTTCGAGAAGGACGACCGGCTCGGCGGGCACGCGCACACGATCGACATCGAGGTGGAGGGCGAGCCGCTGCGTGTCGACGCCGGCTTCCAGTTCTTCGCCCGCAGCGCCGCATACGCGACGTTCAACCGGCTGCTCGATGAGCTCGAGGTGCCGCGCTCGACGTACCCGGCGACGCTGACCCTCTCACGCACCGACGGCTCCCGGCCGGTCGCGATGCCGCCGTTCCGGCGCGGCCGTCCGGTGTGGGCGTCGCTGAGGCCTGGCGCGATCATCCACCTCGTGCGCTTCCGCGCGTTCCTGTCGCGCCTGCCCGCGTTCCTGGCGGAGCACGACACCACGGTGACGATCGCCGAGTACGTCGAGCGCGAGCGCCTGCCCAGGGCGTTCGTCGACGACTTCCTCTTCCCCCTGCTGCTCGCGTTCTGGTGCGTCGACCTCGCCGACTTCCGCCGGTTCGCCGCCTACAACGCGCTGTACTACCTCGGCGCGAACCTTCCGCGCGGGCTGACACCGCCCGAGCAGAGCGAGATCCCCGGTGGTCTCCGCGTCTACGTCGACGCCCTCGTCGCCGCGCTCGAGCGGGCGCGCCTGCGCACCGGGGCCGGGGTCGAGTCCGTCACGCGGGATGCGGACGGCGCGCTGCTCGTCGAGGCGCTGGGGGTGCAGCATCCGTTCGACCATCTCGTCTTCACGTGCGACGCGCGCACGGCGCACGACCTGCTCGCGCCGCTTCCCGAGTTCGCGGACGTCACCGCGCAGCTCGCGCGCTTCGGGTACTTCGACACGACGATCGCGATCCACGGCGACCGGCGGCTCATGCCGCGCGACGAGCGGGCGTGGTCGGTCGTCAACGTGCGGACGGACGGCGCGCACAGCTCGCTGTCGATCTGGAGCCCGTCGCGCGGGGGCGACGTCTTCAAGAGCTGGGTGACCTACGAGGACGAGCTGCCGCAGCCGCTCTACGCGACGGCGTCGTACCGGCACGGCCTGATCGACACCGAGTACTTCGACGCGCAGCGGCGGCTGCGCCCGCTGCAGGGGCGGCACGGGGTGTCGCTCGCGGGGCTGTACACCGCCGACGCCGACTCGCACGAGAGCGCGATCCTGTCGGCGGTCGCCGTCGCCGAGCGGCTCGCTCCCGACTCGGCGAGGCTCGCGCGCCTGCGCGGCTGATCTCGCAGCCGTCGGCGCGCGCGCGTGCTGCGCTTGCCTGCAACGGCGCCGTCGCGCGACGCAGCGGTCGCAGGAGACTGCAGCAGTCCCGTCACTCCGGGAGGGACGGATGCCGCTCCTGGGGCGCGTGATGGCGCGGGATGAACAGGGCCACCAGCAGCGCGATGAGCGCCGCGCCACCGCCGAGGAGGAACGAGATGTGGAACGCCGCGGGCTCCGGCACCGGCACGCCATCGACCTCCACCGCGAAGGTCGCGAGCACGGCGCCGACCACGGCCGCCGCGGTGCTCGTGCCGAGCGAGCGGAACAGCGCGTTGAGGCCGTTCGAGGCGCCGGTCTCGGACTGCGGCACCGAGCGCATGATGAGCATGGGCATCGCCGCGTAGCCGAAGCCGATGCCGAAGCCGATGCCGATGTTCGCGACGAGGATCTGCCACACCTCGGTCGAGAACAGCAGGGTGAACCCGTAGGTGACGACGAGCGCGATGGCGCCCAGCACGAGGAGGAGCTTGGGTCCGACCGTGCGCGCGAGCTGCCCGGAGAACGGCGAGAGCACCATCATCACGAGGCCTGCCGGCATGACGATGAGGCTCGCGGCCACGAGCGAGAGCCCGAACCCGCCCGCCGCGGTCGGCAGCTCGAGCATCTGCGGGTAGATCACGTTCGACGCGAACAGCGAGAAGCCGAACGCGATCGAGGCGAGGTTGGTGAGCAGCACCGGTCGCCGTGCCGCGACGCGGAGGTCCAGGAGCGGATCGGCGATCCGCAGCTCGTACCAGCCCCACACCAGCAGCACCGCGAGACCGCCGAGGCCGCACGCGAGCACGGCGGGCGAGGTCCAGCCCCACTCGTTGCCACGCGACACCGCGAGGAGCACGCCGACGAGGCCGACGGCGAGCCCCAGCGTCCCGAGGTAGTCGAACCTCCCGCCTGTGCGCAGGGCGCTCACCGGCACGATCCACAGCACGAGGGCGAACACGACGGCGCCGAGTGCCGCGGACACCCAGAACAGCACGTGCCAGTCGCTGCGCTCGGTGATGAACGCGCTCACCGGCAGCCCGAGCGCACCGCCCACGCCGAGCGTCGCGCTGATGAGGGCGATGGCCGAGTCGACGCGGTCCTCGTGCAGCACGTCGCGGAGGATCGAGATGCCGAGCGGGATGACGCCCGTCACCGCGCCCTGGAGCGTGCGGCCCACGATCACGCCGACGATGCCGGTGGATGCTGCGGCGATCACCGACCCCGCGACCAGCAGCGCCAGCAGCACGAGCACGATGCGCCGCTTGCCGTACATGTCGCCGAGGCGCCCGGCGATCGGGGTCATCACCGCGGCCGCGAGGAGCGTCGACGTGACCACCCACGCGGTGTCGTCTCGGCTCGCGTTCAGGAGCTCCGGCAGCTTCGACTGGATCGGCACGACCAGCGTGAACATGAACGACGACGCGAGGCCCGCGATCGCCAGGACCGCCACGATGGCGCCCTGGCGGGGCATCCGGGTGAGTCTTCTTCTCGCGTCCTCGTCACCCGTGCCCATCAGTTCAGGCTATCGGGGCTCCGAGCAACGGGCTCCGCGGGTGCAGACTGAGGGCATGGCCGAGATCGCGACGCCGCCGGGTATCGACATCCGCTTCCTCGACACGGTGGAGGAGGTCCACCGCGCCTCCGCGGTGCTCGCCGACGTGTGGGGCGGCGACCGCGGCGGCATGCCGGCGAACCTGCTGCGCGCCCTCGCCCACTCCGGCAACTACGCGGTCGGCCTGTACGACGGCGAGCGCATGGTCGGGGCATCCGTCGCCTTCTTCGCGGAGCCCGCTGCGCGCTCGATGCACAGCCACATCACCGGGGTGCTGCCCGACCACCAGGCGCAGGGTCTCGGTCGCGTGCTGAAGCGGCACCAGCAGGAGTGGGCCCTCGCCCGCGGCGTCGGACACATCACGTGGACCTTCGACCCGCTGGTCGCCCGCAACGCCCACTTCAACCTCCGCGTGCTCGGCACGCGCGTCACCGAGTACCTGGTGAACCACTACGGACCGATGGACGACGGCGTCAACCGCGGCGACGAGACCGACCGCATCATGGTGTCGTGGGCGCTCGCCGCGCCGCCGGTCCCCACCCCCGAAGACGAGCGGGTGGCCGCGTCGGTCGAGATCCCGCACGACATCGAGACCCTCCGTCGCGAGACGCCGGTGGATGCTGCGGTCTGGCGCACGCGCGTGCGCGAGCAGCTCGTCGGGCACCTGGCCGACGGCCTCGTCATCGGGGGCTTCGACGACGAGCGCGGGTACCTCCTGGTCCGGCCCTGACCTACTCGTCCGGTTCGCGGGTCGGGTCGCCCGGACGCACGTCGGCGTCGTCGCGGATGTCGATGCGCGTGACCCCGTCGCGATGCGTGACGTCGATGCGCGGGTCCGCGTCGGACTCCACGGCGTCCGGTGCCGACGTCAGCTGGTCGCGCCGCTTCTCCTCGTCCGTCATGCCGGTGCCGTCGATCTCGTTCTGGCGCTCCATCGTCATCCCTTCCGCCACTCGTCGCTCTTCAGGTGGGAGCCCGCCTGAGGACCCATCTGCAGCATGCCCCCGTCCACGCTCCAGCTGGCGCCGGTCACGTAGCTCGCGGCCGGTGAGGCGAGGAACGCGACGACGGCCGCGATCTCCTCGGGCTTGCCCGGGCGCCCGAGCGGGATGCCCGGGCGATGCGTGCGTTCGGCGTCCTCGGATTCCTGGTTCGTCAGGGGCGTCGCGATCTCGCCGGGCGCCACCGCGTTCGCGGTGATCGCGTGCTCGCCGAGCTCCTGGGCCATCGTCTCGATGAGACCGCCCAGCCCGTGTTTGGCGGCGACGTAGGCCGCCGACCCGACTCGCGGCTGCGTCTCGTGCACGCTGGTGATCGCGATGAGCCGCCCGCCGCGGCCCGCGCCCACCATGTGGCGGGCCGCCGCCTGAAGTCCGGCGAAGGCGCCGTCGAGGTTCAGCGCGACGACCCGGCGCCAGTCTTCGATCGAGACGTCGAGGAACGGCCCGCCGGATCCGCCGCCGGCGTTGTTCACGAACACGTCCACGCCGCCGAGGCGGTCGGCGAGGTCGTCGATCGTGCCGGCGACGCGGTCGAGGTCGGTGGCGTCGAAGCGCGTGATCTCCGCGCGGGTTCCGCGCTCGCGCACCGCATCCGCGGTGCGCTCTGCGCCTTCCTCATCGCTGTGCCAGGTGATGCCGACGTCGAGGCCGGCATCCGCGAGCGCGATGGCGGTCGCCCGCCCGATGCCGGAGTCGGAGCCGGTCACGATTGCGCGTCGTGGGGCGAAGTCGAAGCTGTCCATGCCCCGACGCTACGGACGAGTCAGGGATCGGCCGACGGGGTTGCGATTCCGCGACGGACCGCCTAACGCCCGACGGAGCATTCCTGCCGAGTCGCACGGAACGCCTGCCATTGTGCGGATGACCCCGCAGGATGACGGATGCTGCGCCCCTAGGCTGACCGCCATGCCCGAGTATCGCGCCCACTTCGACTTCGACATCCGCTTCGCGAACGGCGGCGGACTCGCCGGCACCGGGTTCCGGCTGGATCTTCCGGACGCCGACGCCACCGAGGACGAGACCGCGCGCCTGCTCATCGCGCACCTCGGCCTCGCGCTCGTCGACGAGGTGGAGCTGCGGGGTCTCCGCATCGTCGAGGAGCCGCACCGCGGCAGCAGGGGAGTGGATGCCGCGTCCCCGTCGGCCGGCGGGGCGCGCGTCGTCGATCTCAGTCACCCGATCCGCGCGGGGCTCGTCACCTACCCGGGGCTTCCCGCCCCGACGATCACGCCGCACCTCACCCGCGAGGACTCCCGCGCCCGCTACGCGCCGGGCACCGAGTTCGCGATGGACGTCATCCACATGATCGGCAACACCGGCACCTACCTCGACTCGCCGTTCCACCGCTATGCCGGGGGCCGCGACCTGGCCGGCCTCGACCTGTCGTCGCTGGTCGGGCTGCGCGCCGAGGTGTTCCACCTCGAGGATGCGTGGGATGCCGGGCGCCGAGGCATCCGTTCCTCCACGCTCGCCGATCGCGACGTGCGCGGCGCGGCCGTCCTGCTGCACACGGGCTGGGACCGCTGGTTCGGGCAGCCGGAGTACGGGACGGCAGCGCCGTTCCTCACGGGAGAGGCCGCGCAGTGGCTCATCGACGCCGGGGCGGCGCTGGTGGGCATCGACTCGGTGAACATCGACGACACCGAGTCCGGAGGTGAACGCCCCGCTCACTCGCTGCTCCTCGCCGCCGGCGTGCACGTCGTCGAGCACCTGACGAACCTGGGTTCGCTGCCGCCGCGCGGCGCGCGGTTCACCGCGGCACCGCCGGCCGTCGAGGGCTTCGGCACCTTCCCGGTGCGCGCTTTCGCCGAAGTCCCCGCCTGACCTCCAGAGCCGATTCGCACGACCGTTCACCTGTCACGAGGCGCTGAGGTTTTCGGCACATCGTGACAGGTGAGCAGAAAGCGGCCGGGGATGTCGGAACCCCGGCGTAGCGTGACAAACAGATGGACACACGGACGTATCAGCGCCTGCGCCCGCCGCTCTTCTCAGGGGAACGAGGAGGAATCATGCGCGAGCACATCGAGACCCTGATCGTCGCCCTGAGCGACGCGATGCGGGGAACGGCGCACCACACGGCGCCGGCAGAACCGCGCCGCCGGCGGCCCCGGGTCGCCCGGTCCACGTACGTCCCGGTCCTCCGAGACGCCGCGACCGCGCGCTTCGCGCACTGACCGCCTCGCTCGGCCGCCGGCCGGGCGTACGCTGAGCGCATGCCCATCGCCCGGCCGGCAGCATCCGTCGTCCTCGAAGGCTTCGAACTGCGGGTGCTGCACCTGCCGCTCGTCGCCCCGTTCACCACGTCGTTCGGCACCGAGACGGTGCGCGAGGTCATCGTCGTGCGGGCGCTCACCGCCGACGGCGAAGGCTGGGGCGAGGTCGTCACGCAGGCCGACCCGCTGTACTCGAGCGAGTACACGCAGGGCGCCTGGGACGTGGCGCTGCGCTTCCTCGCGCCGGCGCTCCTCGACCGGCACCGCATCGCACCGGAGGACGTCGCGGGCGTGCTCGAGCCGTTCAAGGGTCACCGCATGGCCAAGGCCGGACTCGAGCTCGCCGTGCTCGACGCCGCCCTGCGCGCCGAGGGGCGCAGCTTCGCCGAGTACGCCGGCGCGGTGCGCGACCGCGTGCCGAGCGGGGTGTCGGTCGGCATCCAGCGAGACCCGGCGGCGCTCGTCGAGACCGTGCGCGGCTACCTCGACGAGGGCTACGTGCGCATCAAGATCAAGATCAAGCCCGGCCGCGACGTCGGCGACACGGCTGCGGTGCGCGACGCCTTCGGCGCGATCCCGCTGCAGGTCGACGCGAACTCCGCCTTCACGATGGCGGATGCCGACACCCTCGCCGAGCTCGACCGCTTCGACCTGCTCCTCATCGAGCAGCCGCTGCAGGAGGACGACCTCGTCGACCACGCGACGCTCGCGCGACGGCTGCGGACGCCCGTCTGCCTGGACGAGTCCATCGTGTCGGACAAGGCGGCGGCCGACGCGCTCGCGCTGGGCTCGGCATCCGTCATCAACATCAAGGCCGGCCGCGTCGGCGGCTACCTCGAAGCGATCAGGATCCACGACCGGTGCGTCGAAGCCGGGGTGCCGGTCTGGTGCGGCGGCATGCTCGAGACCGGCATCGGCCGCGCCGCGAACGCCGCCCTCGCCGCCCTGCCGGGCTTCACGCTGCCGGGCGATGTGTCGGCCTCGAGCCGTTTCTATACGCGCGACATCGTGACCGAGCCCGCGGTGCTCGAAGAGGGTCAGGTGCGCGTGCCGATCGGCCACGGCCTCGGCGTCGACATCGACCCCGTCGCGCTCGAGGACTTCACCGTCGCGCGCGAGACGCTCACGCGGTAGTCCGGGGCGATCCGATGCCGTGGCGTGCCGCACCCTCGAGGCTCGCCGGCGCGCTCGCACTGCCTCTCGTGCTCGCCGGCACGCTGGCGCTGGCCGGCTGCGCGTCGTGGGGGCAGCTCCCGCCGGAGCCCGAGTCGACGTCGGCGCCCGCGCTCACCGCGGAGCTGCACCAGCTGCGCTCCGACGTCGGCCCGCGCCAGGCGCAGGTGCGCATCTCGAACGACTCCGACGTCGAGCTCACCATCGGCGACGTGCAGGTGCACGACCCGCGGTTCGAGGGCACGGCCGCACGCGTGATCGCCGATCGCAGGAGCACGATCCCGCGGGGGGCCTCCGCCGACGTCCGCGTCCAGCTGCCCGCGGTCGACTGCTCCGTGGCCGACGACGGCGAGGCCGACGCCGTGATCGAGGTCGTCTCGGATTCCGGCAGCACCGAGGTGACGGCATCCGCTCCCGACCCGCTCGGCTTCGTCGTCGCGCTGCACGCCCGCGAGTGCCTCTTGGAGCGGGTGACGGATGCTGCGTCCCTCGCCTTCACCGGATTCGCGCCGTCACCGCCGGGCGAGCCCGCCGCGCTCGAATTGACCGTCACCCCCACGGGAGCGGCCGAGGCGACCGTGGTCGGGGTCGAGCGCACGAACCTCATCGACCTCGACGGCCTGGCGGCGGACCAGGATCTGTATCGCCTCGATCTGGAGGTGACGGCTGACGACGCCGACCCCGTCGTGATCAGGCTGCCGCTCACCCCGACGCGCTGCGACCCGCACGCGGTGCAGGAGGACAAGCGCGGCACGATCTTCCCGCTCCGCGTCGAGGTCGACGGCGAGCCCGGCGAGATCGAGCTGTTCGTCGGCGAGGAGATGCGCGGCAAGATCCTGTCGTGGGTCGCCGCCTGGTGCGGCTTCGGCGGCTGAGGCAGACGCATGCGCCGGTGCCCTGGAATCGCGAAAGGGTAGATTCCCGCCGTCCGAGGCGGCGGGAATCTACCCTTTCGCGGTTCCTGAGCCGGGCTACCTCACCGTGACCGTGATCGCCTTGGAGCTGGTGGCTCCGGCGGCGTTGGCGAACTCGGCGACGTAGGTGTACGTGCCGGGTGCGCGTCCCGCGATGGCGGTCTTCGCCTGCTGCGCGTTCGGGGAGGCGGCGGTGAGCGACTGCTCGTCGATCACCGTGCCGTTCTCGAACAGGCGGTAGGTGGTGCCGTTGGTGCCCCACCACAGGTTGGCGGTGACGGTGTAGTTGCCGTCCTTGTCGGTGTTGTCGTGCGAGAGGACGGGCGCCGCGGGCGCGGCATCCTTCACCTTCACGGTCACCGAGGTGGTCGCGGTGGTGCCCTTCGCGTTGATCAGCTCGCCCGTGTACACGTAGGTGCCGTTGGGCTTGCCCGACACGTCGACCGTCGACAGCTGCGCCTTCGGCGAGTTCGCGTCGAGCAGCTTCGTCGAGATGAGCGTCCCGTTCTCGTACAGCTTGTACACCGCGCCGTTGACCCCCGACCAGAGGTTCATCGACACCGTGAACGTGCCGTCGTGCAGGCCGTCCTCCCAGCCGGAGTTGGTCGACAGGGTGCCGCGGCCGGGCTTGGCCGTCGCGCCTTCGTCGTCGAACACCAGCAGCTGCACCGACACGGCCGTGACGAGCCCGTCGTGGTTGACCGCGTTCACGGTCAGCGTGTGGGTTCCCACGAGCTCCGTCAACGCGATGACCTGGCCCGGTGCGACCGGCTCGCCGTCGAACGCGATGTCGAGGTTGCGCACGCCCGACTCCGGGTCGTCCGCCGTCACCCCCACCGTGAACGTCGCCGTGCTCGGCAGCAGGGTGCCGTCCGCGGGGATTCCCGAGAGCATCGGGGCCGTCGCATCCGTCGCCCCCGAGGGGTCGCCGGTGACCGCGATGCGCGGTGCCGGCGGCTCTGCCATGCCGTCGCCGAGGAAGAAGCTCGTCTGCGGCGGCTGGTTGTAGGCGGTGTTCTGCCACGCGACCGACAGGCGGTAGACCGGGTCGTGCATCAGGGTGCGGATGCGCAGGTCGGTCTCGTCGGTGGTCGAGTAGATCCGCAGCTCGCTCGAGTCGGCCGAGCGCCACGCGATCTCCTCGCGCCAGTCGCCGAACAGGTCGGCCTGCAGGTTCGGCGTCCCCTTGGTCGAGTTGTTCGACCGTGCGCCGTCGGCCTTCACGATCACGTCGGCGGACTCGGTCTCCCAGTTCCACTTGGCGATCGTCGGCACGCCCTGGGACGTGGTGGCGTCCCAGTCGTGGTCGACGATCTCGCGGAGCGGGTCGCCGTCGAACCAGGCGAGGAAGTTCGCCGCGGGGATCTTCTCCGCGATGAGCTCGCCGGTGGACGACTTCAGCTGCCCGACGGGGGAGTTCCAGGCGGCATCGCCGCCGATGGCCCACCCCTCGGCCCCTTCGTACCGGGGGTCGATGTCGGCCGAGGCCGCACGCCCGGTGTCCCGCGTCGCGGGGATCGACCACAACACCTCGCCCGTGCGGGCATCGCGCATGGTCGCACCGAGGTTGCCGGAGCTCGCCATGTCCTCGTGGGCCGCGAACACCTCGAAGCCCGGGTTCGAGGGCACGAGGTCCGACACGTGGATCGCGTCGCCGTGGCCGAGCCCCGTCGAGTAGAGCAGCTCCCCGTCGTCGACCGTCGCCGAGCCGTAGACGATCTCGTCCTTGGCGTCGCCGTCCACGTCGGCCACCGACAGGTTGTGGTTGCCCATGCCGTACAGGCCCTCGTTGCCGTCCTCATTCGAGTCGAGCACCCAGCGCTGGATGAGCTGCGAGCCGTCGAAGTCGTACGCCGCCATCACCGCGCGGGTGTAGTACCCGCGGCTGAAGACCGCGCTCGGGTGCTCGCCGTCCAGGTAGGCCGTTCCCGCGAGGAACCGGTCCACCCGGTTGCCGTAGGCGTCGCCCCAGGCCCCGACGTCGCCGCGGGCGGGCACGTAGTCGATCGTGTCGATCGCTGCGCCCGTCAGCCCGTTGAACACCGTGAGGTACTCGGGACCCGTCAGCACGTAGCCCGAGCTGTTGCGGTGGTCGGCGCTGGCGTTGCCGATCGGCTGGCCGACGCCGTCGATCGTGCCGTCGCCGGTCTTCGTGATGAGTTCGGCGCGGCCGTCGCCGTCGTAGTCGTACACCTGGAACTGCGTGTAGTGCGCGCCGGCCCGGATGTTCACGCCCAGGTCGATGCGCCACAGCCGCGTGCCGTCGAGCCGGTAGGCGTCGAGGTACACGTTGCCGGTGTAGCCGGCTTGCGAATTGTCCTTCGCGTTCGACGGGTCCCACTTCACGAGCAGCTCGTACTGGCCGTCGCCGTCCACGTCGCCGACGCTCACGTCGTTGGCCGAGTACGTGTACGGCTGGCCGTCCTTGCTGTACGCGTCGGCCGGCTTGTCGAGCGGCACCGACCGGTACGCACCGGTCTGCACGCCGAACGGGTCCGTCTCGGTCGTCTCGACGCCGTCCAGCACTCGGGTGATGAAGTACACGGATGCTGCCGCCCCGGCCTCGTCGAGATAGTTCGTCGAGTCGGCGATCGGCGTCGTCGTGACGCGCTTGCCGTCACGGTAGACGTGGAACGCGACGCTGTCGGGATCGGTGCCGAGCATGCGCCACGACACCAGGTTGCCGGCATCCGTCTCCACCGCCGCCGGCGCACGGTCGAGGTACTCGGCCTGCCGCTGCAGCACCGTCACCGCCTCGGTCGGCAGCTGGGCGGAGGCTGCGCCCGCGCCGCCCGCGTTCACCGCGACCACCGTGTAGAAGTACGGGATCGTGGTGAGCACGTCCGTGTCGGTGTAGCGGCTCGCGTCGGCCACGCCGATCAGCTCGCCGCGCTCGCCCTCCACCTCGGAGCGGAACACCAGGTGGTACAGCGCGCCGAGCGGCTGCGCCCACGAGAACTCCACCGAGCGCTTCTCGATGCGCTCGACGGCGAGCCCGTTCGGGGCTGCCGGGGCGGTGACGTCCGGGTCGACGAACGAGACGTCGACCGTGGCCGACGGCACCGACTCGAGCTTCGTCTGGTCGACGGCGGTCACGTGGTACGCGTAGTCGAGACCCACCCGAGCTGTCGTGTCGACGAATGCCGGCTCGCTCACCGCGGCGACGAGCACCGGCTTGGCGTCGAACGGTGACTCGCGGTACACGTTCCACGTGAGGCCGGGCTCCGCGTCCCACGCCAGCGACACGCTCGGCGCCACCGGGTCGGCGTTCACGTCGACGACCTCCAGACCCACGGGTCCGAGCAGGATCGGCGTGATCTCCAGGCCGTTGAGGCGCGTGCCCGCCGCGGCGCCGTACGCCTCGACGTTCAGCTGCCCGTCGGTCACCAGGTACGGTCCGCGCAGCGTCGCGTTGACGCTGCCGGTGCCGGCGTTGCCGGTGCCCGCCTCCTTGCCCTCGATACGGAAGCTCGTGCGGGTCGAGCCGATCCAGTCGCCCGAGTACGTCTTCACGGAGTACGTGCCGTTCGGGACGTCGAGGGCGAAGGTCGAGCTGTCGCCGGGGAGCACGAAGTCGCGGACGAGGTCGTTCGAGCCCGTCGCGGCACCGCGGTCGCGACCGGCGTTCGCCGCGAGCGTGTTGAGGAAGCCGAACCCGCGCTCCGCCGTGTACGCCGTGTTCGGGTTCACCTCCGTGTACCCCGCCATGAGCGGGTTGCCCGCCAGCTGGAAGTCGTACTTGTACAGCGCCTGCTTCGTCGTGAAGGTCACGGCGGCGCTCGGCGCGGACTCGCCGCGGCCGTTCACCGCGACGACGCGGTACCGGTAGCCGGTGCCCTCGGCGAGGCCCTGCACGATCGAGCTCGTCTGCGTCACCATGCCGACGAGCGTCCACTCGGGCGCAGGGTCGGCGACGGCCTGACGGAAGATCTTGTAGATGTCGGCCGTCGGCGAGGCATCCCACTGCAGCGTCGCGCCGCCGTTGCTGATCGCGCCAGCCACGACGTTCTGCGGAGGCGCGGGGACGTCGGCGGGCGGCTCGATGTCGGACACCTTCGCGGCGAGCGGGGTGTCGAGCCCGGCGACGTCCTGCGCGATCAGGCGTGCCAGCTGGATCGCGCCGTACTCCTGGAAGTGCGTGTCGTCCACGGTGCCGGCGGGACGGTTCGCGAAGATGCCCGGATCGACGTGCAGGAACACGGCCTTCGCCGCCTCCGGGCCGATCTCGTTCAGGTACGCGCGGCTGGACGCCGACAGGTCGACGAGCAGCACGTCCTCCTCGGCGGCGAGCTCCTTCATCTTCTCGACGTACTCGGGGAAGCTCACGTTGAAGAGGCCCGTGGCGGCGTCGAAGCTGCGGCGCGACACCGGCGTGACCAGGATCGGCGTCGCGCCGCGCTGACGCGCGCCCTCGACGTAGACCCGCAGGTACTCCTTGTAGTCCGCCGGGCTCGCGTAGCGGTCGTCGACACCCTGAGTCGCGTCGTTGTGCCCGAACTGCACGAAGAGATAGTCGCCGGGACGGATGCTGCGCAGCACCTCGTCGAGACGGCCCTGCGTGATGAAGTTCTTGGACGAGCGTCCGCCGATGGCGTGGTTGGCGAAGGCGATGTCGTCGGCGAAGAACCGGTCGATCATCTGGCCCCAGCCCGCCTGCGGGGCGTAGGCGATCGGGTCGTAGGTCTGCACCGTCGAGTCGCCGGTGATGAACGCCGTCGAGATGGCGCCGGCGACGCGCGCCGGCAGGCGGGTGATCGTCAGCGCGTTGACGGCGGGGGCGTCGCCCGCGAACTGCAGGGTCAGCGTGCCGTCGACGAGGGCGATCGTGAACGACATGTCGAGGAACGCGCCTGCGGCCTGCGGGTTCGCCAGCACCTTCGCGATGCTCTCGGCCGTCACCGTCGTGGTCGTCGCTGCCTGCGCGTCGCCCGAGACCAGGCGCACCGAGTAGTCGCCCGCACCGAGGTCGATCTGGAAGGTGGCGCCTGCCGCAGCGACGAAGTCACCGCGCAGCGCGTCGGAGCCGCCCCGGTCGACGTCGGGTGTCGCCGATGTGGGCGCGGTCGAGAAGCCGTAGCCCCACTCCGCGTCGTACGACGTCGCGGACGTCACCGAGAGGGCGCCGTCGGCCACCTGTCCCGGACCGAAGTCGAACGTGACGACGTCCCCGGCGGGAAGCGGCGCCGGTGCGGTGTAGACGGTCGAGGTGGCCGGTGCCGAGGCCGGCGAGGCGCCTGCCTGGTTGCGCGCGGTGACGCGGTAGGTCCACGGCTGCGCGGTGTCGGCAGCATCCGTGTATCCGGGTGCCGCGACCGTCGCGAGCACCGAGAAGACGCCGTCGGCGTCGGCGCGCTCGACGACGTACTCGTCGCCGTTCGCGACAGCCGACCACGACAGCACGACCGCGTCGCGGGTGACCTGTGCGACGGCCAGGTCGGCCGGGGCTGCGGGGGCGACGAGCTCCGGGATGACGCCCGAACGCACCTCGGCGGAGGGCGCCGAGGCGACGCCGTCGTCGTTCACGGCGACGACCGCGTAGGCGTACGAACCGCCCTCGGCGACCGACGCGTCGGTGTGCGCGGGGTCGGTGGTCTCCGCGATCTGCGCGAACTCGCCCGTGGCGTCGCCCTGGACGTCGGCGCGGAGCACGTGGTACTTCGTCGCCCCGTCGACCGCGGACCACGTCAGATCGACGCCGTTCCACGCGACGCGGGTCGTGGCGAGGTCCGCCGGCGGGTCGGGCACGACGGGCGCCACGACGAGGCCGTTGACGTACGCGCCGAGTCCGGAGCCGGTGAAGCCGACCGTGAGCTGGCCGTCGGTGACGGCGGTCGTGAAGGTCGCGGTCGTGTTGAGCCCGCGGGCCGAGGTCATGCGCGTCTGCGCGACGCCCTCGAGGGTCACGGTGGCGTTCGTGCCGGATGCCGAGCTCAGGCCGTCGCCGATCGTCACGGTGACCTCGTAGTCGCCCTGGGGGAGGCCGTCGAGCTGGAAGCCCCAGTTCGTGCCGGCGACGAAGTCGTCCTCCATCGGACCCGCGGGGGAGCCGTCGGTGCTGCGGTCGCGGTCGAACAGGGTGGCGCCATCGGGCAGGGTGATGCCCCAGCCCGCCTCTGCGGTGTAGAGCGACGTCGTACGCACCTGCTGCCAGCCCTCGGCCACCGCGCTCGTGGCGGTGCCGAAGTCGAAGCGCCAGGCGCCGTCCTCGGCGCGAGGGAGCGCGGCCGCGGCGGGTGTCGCGGTGATCAGGGCGGCGACGACGGCGGTGGCGCCGGCGACCGCGGTGAGTCGAAGCCCGCGGCGGTGTGCGCGGGCCTTGGGGGCGTGTTCGGCGGGTCGCGTCGCGCCATCGGCGCGTGCGGACACGTGGGGCACGGTTCCTCCTGTTGTCAGCATCGGCAAAGGATGACGGCGCACACCGCGGCGTCGCGGCATCCGTCGTCTGAACCGGGCGCGTACGGACTCGAGCCCTGTCCGGTGTGATGGACCGCGCTGGTGCCGCGGTCCGGTTTGTTGTCGACTCCGCGGAAAGCGCTATCCGCTTGAGTCGCTCGCAGTCTGACACGGCCGCGCGGTCTGGGGCAAGAAATTTGTGAAACGTTTTTACGAGTTGATCTGCAGGCCTTGCGCCAGCGCGCTTCGGTGCCCTAGGGTTCCCGGCGAACGCTTTCCCACCATCTCCGCCGCCGGTGCGAATACGGACCGCACCGGCGGCGGGCTCGACGTGCCGCCGACGTCCGGCCGGCTCCGCGCCCCGTGCGTCTGTGAGATCAGGAGATCTGGCGAGCACAGGGTGTTCCGGCGGGGATCGTCCGGCACTCGCCAGATCTCCTGATCCCACGCGCGCTCGTGGCCTCGCGGCGCCCATAGGCTGGCGGGCATGGCTCAGCGAAGCGCCGCCCCCGACGACCCCGCAGCCGCGTCGCGCGGCATCTCGCGGCGGACGCAGTCCGACATCTACCGCGCCGGCATCAGCGGCATGCGTCCGCGCGTGCCCGTCGACACCGACGCTCTCGAGGATGCGGCCCGCAAGGCGCTGAGCGCCGAGGCGTTCGCCTATATCGCCGGCGGAGCGGGCGCCGAGCGCACCGTCGCCGCGAACCGCGCCGCGTTCGGCCGCTGGCAGGTGTGGCCGCGGGCGCTCAGGGACGTGTCCTCGCGCGACCTGTCGATCGACCTCCTCGGCGTGCGCCGCGCCACGCCGCTGCTGCTCGCCCCGCTCGGCGTCATGGAGATGGCCCACGCCGAGGCCGACCTCGCGGTGGCACGGGCCGCGGCATCGCTCGGCGTCCCGTACACGCTGTCGAACCAGGCGTCCTTCCCGATGGAGGCGGTGGCCGATGCCGCACCCGGCGGTGCCCGGCTGTTCCAGCTCTACTGGTCGGCCTCCGACGAGCTCAACGCGTCGCTGCTGCGCCGGGCCGAGGCATCCGGATGCGAAGCCGTCGTCGTGACGCTCGACACCCACCTGCTCGGATGGCGCACGCGCGATCTCGACCTGGCCTACCTCCCGTTCACGCGCGCGATGGGCATCGCGCAGTACACCAGCGACCCCGTCTTCCAGCAGCTCGTGCGCGAGCGGTCGCGGGCGACGACCGATGCGGCGGCGCCGCCGGTGAAGGTCACCCCGAAGGCGGTCGCCGCGGGGGTGCGGATCGCGCGCAAGGGCGCGGCCCTCACGGGCACCCGCAGCGTGCGCGAGAACCTGCGCTCGCCGCTGCCGCGGGCCGCGGTGGAGACGTTCCTCGACGTGTTCTCGACGCCGGCGCTGACGTGGGACGACCTCGCGAAGGCGCGGCAGTGGACCTCGCTGCCGATCATCCTCAAGGGCATCGTGCACCCCGACGACGCCATCCGTGCGCTCGACGCCGGCGTCGACGGCATCTGGATCTCGAACCACGGCGGCCGCCAGATCGATCAGTCGGTGCCGACGCTCGAGGTGCTGCCGACGATCGCCGAGCGGGTCGCCGGGCGGGTGCCGATCATCTTCGACTCGGGTGTGCGACAGGGTTCCGACGTGTTCATCGCGCTCGCCCTCGGGGCGACCGCGGTGGCACTCGGGCGTCCCTACTCGTACGGCCTCGGGATCGCCGGCGAGGCCGGTGTGCGAGAGGTGGTGCGCAACGTGCTCGCCGAGCTCGACATCACGCTGGGGCTCTCGGGGCACAACGCGATCGCGGACGTGGGGCCCGACGCGCTGCGCCGGGCGTGACCCCGGCGGCGCCCTCTGCGCCCACCCGCGGACGGGTGCGTCTGTGCGCGCCGACCGTGCGGCCTTAGGCTTCTGCCATGCCCGCACGAAGCCGGCGCTCGCCCGCCGACAGCTCGCCCTTCGCCCTGCCCCGACCGCGACTGCTCGGGGGAGGAACGCTGCTGATCGCGTCGGCGATCGCACTCACCGGATGCTTCGGCGCGGACCCCGCGACCGAAGGCCTGGGCGACGGCGACTTCGCCGACGACGGCTGCACGAGCGTGGTCGTCGCGACCTCCTCCGAGAAGGTCAACATGCTCGACGCGCTGGCCGACGCCTTCAAGGAGTCGTCCCAGCACGAGCAGCTCACCGAGTGCGCGACGGTGCACCCGATCAACGTCTCGTCGGGCGACGCGACGCGCTTCCTCACCGCGGGCGGCGACTGGCCCGACGACGACACGCGCCGCTGGCCCACGATGTGGTCGCCCGCGTCGACGGTCTGGACCGATCGGGTCGCGGCCGCAGCATCCGTGTCCCTCGTCGGCGAGCCCGAATCGTTCACCCACACGCCCGTCGTGTTCGGCGTGCCGGAGACGATGGCGAAGGCGCTCGGCTGGCCGGACGCCGAGATCGGCATCGCCGACTTCGAGGCGCTCTGCCAGGACCCGCAGGGCTGGGCGAGCGTCGGCAAGCCGCTGTGGGGATCGTTCAAGATCTCCAAGACGAATCCCAACACCTCGACGACGGGCCTCTCGGCGATCCTCATGCAGTCGTACGAGGCGTCCGGCAAGTCCGCCGACCTCACCGCCGCAGACGTCGCGGCCGCGGCCGAGTTCTCGCGCGTGTTCGAGGAGTGCGTGATCCACTACGGCGACACGACCGGCAAGGTCCTGACACGCCTCTACGACGAGACGCAGAACGGCGCGGGCGGCTCGGGATACGTCTCGGCCGTCGCGCTCGAAGAGACCTCGCTGCTCAACTACAACCAGGGCAACCCCGACTCGCACACGGTGCAGCCGGGCGAGACGCTGACGCCGCCGAAGGAGAAGCTCGTCGCGGTGTACCCGTCGGGCGGCTCGATGTGGTCCGACAACCCGATCACCGTGCTCGGCGCCGACTGGGTGACGCCCGAGCAGGCCGAGGCCGGCGCGGCGTTCGCGGCGTTCCTGCAGACCGACGCCGCGCAGGAGATCCTCCCCGAGTACGGCTTCCGCCCGCTGGATGCCTCGGTGCCGCTGGGCGACCTCTTCACGGCCGAGTACGGGGTCGATCCCGCCGGGCCCGCGGTCACGCTGCCGAAGCCGGCCGTCGACGTGGTGTCGGCCGCCATCGACCAGTGGACGCAGATCCGCAAGCCCTCCTCGGTGCTCGAGGTGATCGACATCTCGGGCTCGATGGACGAGGCCATCGGCGACGGCCGCTCGAAGCTCGACGGCGCGATCGAGGGTGCGCAGGCGACCCTCGGCCACTTCCGCTCGTCGGACGAGGTGGGTGTCTGGGCGTTCACGACCGGCGTCGAGTCGGAGGCCGGCAAGAACATCGTCGTGCTGCGCGACGTGTCGCCGCTCGCGAGCGACCGGGAGTCCGTCGACTCCTCCCTGGACGACCTCCGCTTCGCACACCGCGACGGCACGCCGCTGTACGACGCGATCGCCGCGGCGTACGACGAGATGGTGG
Source organism: Microbacterium sp. NPDC056569 (assembly GCF_042793475.1). Classification (NCBI taxonomy): domain Bacteria; kingdom Bacillati; phylum Actinomycetota; class Actinomycetes; order Micrococcales; family Microbacteriaceae; genus Microbacterium; species Microbacterium sp. NPDC056569. Next base: position 23,774 of record NZ_JBHTUV010000019.1, read on the forward strand.
CGCGTGCGCAGCCCGGGCGCATCAATGCCATCGTGCTGCTGTCGGACGGCCAGGACACCGACTCGGAGATCTCGCTGGACTCGCTCGTCGCGAAGATCGGCGCCTCCTCGAAGGAGGGCGGCGACGACGCCCCGGTCCGCATCTTCCCGATCGCGTACGGCGAGGGCGCCGACACCGACGCGCTGCAGCGCATCGCCGAGGCGACCGGCGGCCAGTGGTTCGATGCCTCCGACGCCGCGAAGATCGACCTCGTCTTCGCGTCCGTCATCAACAACTTCTGAACGGCGGACGGATGCTGCAGACCTTCGCCGCCGACGGCTCCGGCGTCTACGTCGGTGAGGCCCTGGAGGCGCTCGCTCAGGACAACGTCTACGTCTCGAACGAGGTGCCCGGCGCGGCGCAGCTGCAGCAGGCGCTGGAGCAGCAGGTGACCGACGAGTCGATCGCGGTCGCGGTCTTCTCCGACAACGCCGCGCTCGAGGCGACGAGCACGGACATCGTGAAACAGCTGGCGGGCAGCACCGGATACGACACGATCATCGTCGCCGTCGGCGGCGACCTGTCCGCCGGCTCCCACGTGGTCGAGCCCGCGGGGGAGGCCCTGCGCATCGCGAACGAGGCTCAGGAATCGGCCGACTCGCTCGAGGGCGCGATCGTGCAGACCGTCGAAGGCGTGGTCGCCGCCACGCCGGCCGACGCCGGGCAGGCCGGCGGTGTCGACGGCGGCCTCGTGGTCGGCGGCGTGCTGGGTCTCGTCGTGCTCGTCGCGGCCGGCGGCACGCTCTGGGCGGTGCTGCGCCGTCGCCGTCGTCGCGTTTCGCCGGGCGGCCACGCACCCCTTCCCGACACCGTCCGCCCGCTCGTCGGGAGGCTGCGGGCGCTGAGCGGCGAGTACGCGGCGGCCGGGGCATCCGGCAATCGCGATGCGACCGAGGTGGCCGCCGAGGTCGTGAGCGTCGCGAACAACACCACCGAGCTCTTCGACCGCCTCGACCGCAAGGGCGACGAGGGCCAGCGGGCGACGGCCGCCGTCGAGTACGGCGAGACGCTGCGCAAGCTCACGGCGGCGCTCGACCGCGACTACCTGCTCGACATCCTGCAGCACCCCGATCTGTGGGATGACCCCGTCGAGCGCGTCCGCGAGGTGCGCACCGCGCTGTCCTCGTTCTCGACGGAGCTCGTCGAGAACATCAAGCAGGTCAACGCCCGCCGCGGCCTGCACTTCCAGGTGTCGCTCGACGGGCTCATCGGCCGCCGCAAGGAGCTGCAGGAGTGGGACCGCGCCTTCGAGCAGGCGAACGATGAGGGGAAGCCGCGTGAGTAAGGCTCTGCCCGATCGCGTTCCGTGGGGCAGGCCGGCCGTGGACGGCATCCCGTTGCCGCCCTTCGCGACGCCCCGGGATGCGGTCCGCTACCGGCGGATGCTTCAGCTGCATCTCGCCTTGATCGACGACGGCGGTCCGTCGGCCGCGACGGTCGCGCTGCTGGAGACCCTCGACGCGCGCAGCGGCTGGAGGATCCCCGAAGACGCAGAGGAGCTGAGTGCCTCCGAGCTCCGGCTGAGCCTCGCCACGTACTTCCCGGCACCGTGGACGCCGGAGCACCTCGCGGAGCTGCTCGCGCCTCACCTGACGTGGGGCGCGCCGATGAAGTTCGGCGACTCCTGGCAATGGCTGGGCGACCCGGACTTCCGCGCTGAGCCCGATGCCGGCGGCGGATGGCGGATCACGCGGCACGAGCGCGGATCCCTCACGTACGACCGCATCGACCACGACGACCTCGTGCTCCTGTGGATGGACCACTTCTGCACCCGGTTCCCCTTTCCGTTCGGCCACCGGGTGCCCGAGGAGGACGCGGCGGCACTCGCACCCGCCGCAGCCGCCGTGCGGGCTGCGCACGCGGGCAACGTCGCCGCACCGTACCTCGTGAGCTGGCGCGCCCGGCGCGACCAGGCACTCGCCGGTGGGTCCGCCTCCCACGCCGACTAGAATCGACGGATGCCGCGGTCAGCGGCCTTTCGCACCCTCGTGCATCCCCCTCCCGACCATTGGAGCCACCGTGGCCGAGCAGTCTCGCCTCGACAAAGTCATCGCCCTCGCCCGTCACCGCGGGTTCGTGTTCCAAGCGGGTGAGATCTACGGCGGATCCCGGTCGGCATGGGACTACGGGCCCCTCGGCACCGAGCTCAAGGAGAACATCCGCCGCCAGTGGTGGCAGACGTTCGTGCGCGGCCGCGGCGACATGGTCGGTCTCGACTCGTCGATCATCCTGCCCAAGCGGGTGTGGGAGGCATCCGGTCACGTCGCCACCTTCACAGATCCGCTCGTCGAGTGCCTGCAGTGCCACAAGCGCTTCCGTGCCGACAACCTCATCGAGGACTTCGAGGCCCGCAAGGGCCGCAAGGCGGAGAACGGGCTCGCCGACATCCCCTGCCCGAACTGCGGCACCAAGGGCCAGTACACCGAGCCCAAGGCGTTCTCGGGCCTCGTGAAGACCTATCTCGGCGTCGTCGACGACGAGTCGGGCCTGCACTACCTGCGCCCCGAGACCGCGCAGGGCATCTTCGTGAACTTCTCGAACGTGCTCACGGCGAGCCGCAAGAAGCCGCCGTTCGGCATCGGCCAGGTGGGCAAGGCGTTCCGCAACGAGATCACCCCCGGAAACTTCATCTTCCGCACGCGCGAATTCGAGCAGATGGAGATCGAGTACTTCGTGCCGCCCGCCGAGGCGCAGGAGTGGTTCGAGCACTGGGTCGACGAGTGCTGGGACTGGTTCACGGACCTCGGCATCGACCCCGACAACATGCGTCGCTTCGAGGTGCCCGAAGAGGAGCGCGCCCACTACTCCGACGGCACGATCGACGTGGAGTACCGCTTCGGCTTCGCGGGCAAGGAGTGGGGCGAGCTCATGGGCGTCGCCAACCGCACCGACTACGACCTCGGCTCGCACTCCGAGGCCTCGGGGCAGTCGCTCACGTACTTCGACCAGGCCTCGGGCGAGAAGTACATCCCGTACGTCATCGAGCCCTCGTTCGGTCTCACCCGCGCGATGATGGCGTTCCTGGTCGACGCGTACCACGAGGAGGAGGCGCCGAACGCGAAGGGCGGCACCGACACCCGCACGGTGCTCAAGCTCGACCCCCGCCTGGCCCCGGTGAAGGTCGCGGTGCTCCCGCTGTCGCGCAACGAACAGCTCTCGCCGATCGCGCGCGAGGTCGCGGAGCAGCTCCGCGGCGACTGGAACATCGACTTCGACGACGCCGGCGCCATCGGCCGCCGCTACCGCCGCCAGGACGAGATCGGCACGCCCTTCTGCGTCACGGTCGACTTCGACTCGCTCGACGACCGCGCCGTCACCGTGCGCGACCGCGACACGATGGGCCAGGAGCGGGTGCCGCTCGACAGCCTGCACGCCTACCTCGCGGAGCGCCTGAAGGGCGCCTGACCCGCATTCCCTCACGCCGACGCCGACCCGGGCTCTTCCCGGTGTCGGCGTCGGCGCTTATGGTCGGGAGGACGGGGAAGGGGAACGCCATGCCCGATCGACCGCGCACCTATCCGACCGGAGTCCCGTGCTGGGTGGACGTCACCGCTGACGACCTCGCGCAGGCGACCGACTTCTACGCGGGTCTCTTCGCCTGGCAGTTCCGCAACGCGATGCCGCCGGACGCGCCGGACGCGTACCTGATCGCGACGCTCGATGGCGAGGATGCGGCCGCGCTCGCGCTCGGAGACGACGCCCGCTGGATGAGCTACATCGCCTGCGACGATGCCGATGCCATGGCCGAGGCGGTCGCGAGGGCAGGAGGCAGGGTGATCGAGCCTCCTGAGGACGCGGGTCCCGGCGGCCGCATGGCCACGTGCGCCGACCCGCAGGGCGGCGTGTTCCGGCTGTGGCAGCCGCGACAGCGGCTCGGGGCGCAGGTGGCCAACATCCCTGGTGCGTGGAACTTCAGTGATCTGCACGCGCCCGATCCGGCGGCCGCCCAGCGCTTCTATCGCGAGGTGTTCGGCTGGGAGGTCGACCGCGATCTCGGGGCGGGGATGTTCCGGCTGCCCGGCTACGGCGACCACCTGGCGTCCACTGTGGACCCCGACATCCACGAGCGGCAGGCGTCGGCACCGCCGGGCTTCGCGGACGTCGTCGCGGGGTTCACCTCCAGCGATGAGAGTGCGCGCTGGTGGATCAGGTTCACGGTCGAGGATCGCGACGCCGCTGCGGCGAGTGTCGAGCGACTCGGCGGCCGCGTGCTCTCCGCGACCGATACCGCCTGGACGCGCGAAGCGGTCGTCGCCGACCCCGGTGGGGCGCAGTTCATCGTGAGCCAGTTCACACCGCCCGACGAACCCGCGTGACGCGAAGGAGGCGCAGCTCGCATGACCAGGACATGCCGCGGCACCACTGCGCTCATCACCGGTGCGAGCGCCGGACTCGGCGTCGAGTACGCGAATCAGCTCGCCGCGCGAGGCGCCGACGTCGTGCTCGTCGCTCGACGGGAGGACCGCCTCCGCGCCCTCGCGGAGCGACTCGAAGCCGCGCACGGGATCACCGCCACGGCGATCGCCCTCGATCTCTCCCGCACGGATGCCGCGGCCGCCCAGGTCGTCGGGCTCACGCTCCGGCGGCTCGATCGCGGCGACGTGCCGCCGAGCGTGGTGTCGGGGCGCGCGAACGCCTTCGGTGCGTGGGCGGCGCGCATGATGCCGCGCCGGCTCACTCTGGCGGTGAGCGGCCGGGTGCTGCGTTAGGCGTCGGCGCGCAGCATCCGTCGCCTTCCTCTCGGCGCTGGATGCCGTTCTCAGGACCGATCCGGCACGCGGCGGGAGCCTGCCCGTGTCGTTGCCTTGCCGGGTCGGTTGGTCCTGCAAGCGCTAGGCGGGTCGACTGCGCCGCGGCCGGAAACGGCGAAGCGCCCGGCCCCTCGCGGGACCGGGCGCTTCACGAGCGAGGGTCAGCTGCCGAGCGCGGCGGCGGCGTCCTTCGCTGCGGTCTTCGCGGCATTCTTCGCGGCCGTGGCCGTGGCCGTGCCCGCGCCATCGACGGCGGCCAGGGCATCCGCCCCCGCGGTCTTCAGCGCGAACGCCTGCAGCAGGGTGTTGAGGTCGAGGCCGGTGAGGCCCTTCACGACCTCGGTGCCCTCGCCGAGCACCCGGCCGACCGTCTTCGTCATCTCGGACGCGCCGTCGGTCGAGACCACCGTGAGCTTGTCGATCGACGCGATCGGCTCGGCCGCGGCGCGCACGATGTCGGGCAGGCGCGAGATGATCTCCTGCGCGAGGGCAGCCTCGCCGTACTTCTGCAGCGCGAGCGCCTTGGCGTCGGTCGAGGCGGCCTCGGCGAGACCCTCCGCTTGGATCGCGGATGCCCGCGCCTCACCCTCGGCCTTGATACCGGCGGCGAGGGCGACCTGCTTGTCGCGCTCGGCCTCACCCGACACGCGCACGGCCGTGGCGGCCGCCTCGGCGTCCTGCACGGCGGCGACCTTGTTCGCCTCGGCGATCTTGGTGCGCTTGAACGCGTCGGCCTCGGTGGCGGCGTTCGCGGCGTCGCGCTGCGCGGTCGCACGCTGCACCTCGGCGTAGGCCTGCGCCTCGGCGGGTTTGCGGATCTCGATGTCGAGACGCTCCTGCGTCACGAGCGCCTGCTCGGTGAGCGCCTCGCGCTCCTGCACCGCGACGAGCTTGTCCTGCTCGGCGGTGGCGAGCTGGCCCGCAGCCTGGGCCTCGGCGTTCGCACGGTCGGTCTCGGCCTTGATCGTGGCCTGCTTGAGCGCGAGGGCCTTCTGGCGCTCGGCGATCTGCTCGGACGCCTCGATGCGCGCGAACTCGCTGGCACGCGACGCCTCGGCCTCGCTGATCTCGGCGACCTGGCGCGCGCGGGCCGCCTCGGCCCGGCCGAGGTTCGCGAGGTAGTCGCTGCCCGGCGTCGAGATGTCGCTGATGTTGAGGAGGTCGACCTGAAGGCCCTGCTCGACGAGGTCGGCCTTGGTCTCGGCGACGACGCGGTCGGAGAGGCTCTTGCGGTCGGAGATGATCTGCTCGATGGTCATGTCGCCGACGATCGAGCGCAGCGACCCCTCGAGCGACTCCTTGATGATCTCCGTCAGGAGATCCTGCTGCGAGAGGAACCGCTGCGCCGCGCGGCGCACCCCGTCCTCCGTGCCCGAGACCTTGAAGTTGATCGACGCCTTGATCGCGATCTTGATGCGGTTCTTGTCGACGCCCTCGACCGTGATCCCGATCTGGCGCTGCTCGAGCGAGATCGAGAAGCCCTGCTGCAGGATGGGCCACACGAACGTGCGGCCGCCGATCACCACGCGCTGGCCGCTGCCGGTCTCGCCGGGAGCCGGGCGTCCGGCTCCGCGCCCGACGATCACGAGCGCCTCGTTCGGGGGGACGCGGCGGATGCGCCGGGCGATGAACGTGATGAGCCCGAGCACCGCCACGATGAGCGCGACGACCGAGATGATCTGGATGAGTTCGTTCGTCATGGACGACCTTTCTCGTGGGATGCCGCGGCCCGGGGTTCCCGGCCGGGTCGCGGGGGGATCTACTCCGCGACGACCTTGACGCGGGTGCCGGAGTGCTCGACGACGCGCACGCGCACGCCCTCGGAGATGGTGTCGTCGGAGTACGCGAGGCGCCGCTCGACCTCGTGCGGTCCGTCGAGGCTGACCTCGCCGCCCGCGGGGGAGACCGTGGAGCGAGTGACGCCGGACAGGCCGAGCGCGGACGCCGGCACTCCGTCCGAGCTCTTGGTGAGCCGCTTCACGAAGACCACCGCGATGACGTAGGCGACGACCGCCAGCACGGCGGCGAGCACGTACGCCCAGACGATGTCGAGGCCGTTCGTGGTGGTGAGGGCGCCGGAGGCGCCGAACACGACCGCCGCGATGCCCAAGGCCGTTCCCGAGATGGCGCCGTCGCCGATGTCGAAGTGATCGAAGATGTCGCCCACGATGAGCGAGATCAGCAGGACGGCGAGGCCGACGCCTCCGACGATCAGGAAGGGCAGCATCGATCTGTCTCCACGGGAGGGGGTGGTCCGGGCGGGTCCTCCCACCCTAGCCAGCCGTTGGGACGCGGTGTCCAATGCGGTGGGGTTCTGTGGACAATCCGCCTGCTTGACTGGTGTTGTGGAGCTTCAGGAGTGCGGGCCGGCCGACGCCGCGGCGCTGACCGCCTTTCTGACCGAGGCGGATCTGACGTCGAGCGGCCTGGATGCGCCAGGCGTTCGGCTCTGGATCGAGCGAGACGCGCGAGGTGCGATCATCGGCAGCACGGGCTACGAGATCAGCGCAGACGGCCGGCATGTGCTCATCCGCAGCGTCGCGGTCCGATCGTCCGAGAGATCGCGGGGGAGAGGCGGTGCATTGGCGCGCTTCGCGCTGGACCGGGCTGCGAATGAAGGTGCCGCCACCGCCTGGTTGTTCAGCCGCCGATCCGGTCCGTTCTGGCAGGCCCTGGGCTTCTCGCCGGCCGACCGCGATGAGCTCGCGGATGCGCTGGCCGGCACCCACCAGGTGCGGCTGTTCCGGCGGACCGGTCAGCTGGATCGTGAGGTGGCGTGGTCGCGGGAACTGCGAGACAGCCTGGTGGGGGTCGCTGAAATATCTGAATAATGCCGCACTGATCGAGTTTTCAATTTAGGATCTATGTACTAGAGTGGCAAGCGAGAGATCGAGCTCGTGCCCACTTCGTTCGGTCTTCCGTCGCACCCGTTGTGGTGCTGTGCAGCGGGAGCATCATGGGCCATCGAGTCGACACCGACGACGCGACGTGGGGTGCGCTCGAGCGGGTCGTCGCCGAGGTGCAGTCCACGCGGGCGCAGATCGCCAGGTTGCAGGCGGCGGAGGCGCGGCTGCTCACGGATGCTGCCGACATCGTCCGTGCCCGCGAGCAGGCCCGCCGCGACAAGGGGCACAAGAGCCCGCACGATCTGCCGTTGCGGGAGGTCTCGGCCGAACTCGGCGCCGCGATGCGCCTCAGCGACCGCACCGTGCAGGCCCGGATGTCGTTGGCCAGCACACTGCGGGAGTCGTTCGCCGCGACGTTCACGGCGCTGAGCGAAGGGCGCATCGATCTGGCGCACGCGTCGGCGATCGTCGACGCCGGCGCGGTGATCGCTGATCCGGCGATGCGGGAGCAGTACGAGCGCATCTTGCTGGAGGCCGCCGAGTTCGAGACGCCGCACCGTCTGCGTGCCATCGCCCGGGTGGTGGCCGGCCGTATCGACCCCGACCTGGCGGAAGAGCTGCGGCGACGCGCGGCCGGGCTGCGGCGCATCCAGGTCGTCGACCTCGACGACGGCATGGCCCGGCTGCTTGCCGACCTGCCCGCGGTGCTCGCCCACGCCGTCTACGACCGGCTCACCCAGATGGCCGAAGCCGAACACGCCGCCGCTGCACAAGAGGCAGCGGAGACGCCTGTGCCGGAAGTGGCTGCGGAGGCGGTGGCCTCGGTGCCGGATGTTGCGGCTGCGGTGCCGGGGGTTGCGGCTGAGGCGGCGGGGGTTGCGGCTGAGGCGGCGGGTGCGACCACGAGCACCGACCCGAGCGCAGAGGCCGGCGCGACGGCCGGCCCGGCGTCGCCCGAAGAAGACTCGACGGAGCCCACGGCCCAGCATGCTCCGCAGCTCACCACCGGTCCGAACAACGATCAGCGATCACTGGACGAGCTCCGCGCCGACATCTTCGTCGACATGGTGCTCACCGGTGCCCCCACCGGTCACGGCGAGGGCGGCACGCTGGCGTCGATCCGTGCGGAGGTGCAGATCACGGTCCCGGTGCTGACCGCGGCAGGCAACGGCAACGAACCCGCCCTGCTCGCCGGTTACGGTCCGATCGACGCCGAGACCGCACGCGAACTGGCCGCCGGCGCAGCCGGCTGGGATCGCGTGATGTATCACCCGCACAGCGGCCTCCCGATGGCGGTCGACCGATATAGAGCCTCCGCGGCCCTCAAGCGATTCCTCCGTGCCCGCGACGAACGCTGCCGATTCCCCGGCTGCCGTCGCCGACCCTCGAAGGCCGATATCGACCACACCGTCGACCGCGCCCTGGGCGGCGAGACCGTCGACGAGAATCTCGCGCACCTGTGTCGCCGGCATCACACCCTCAAACACGCCACCGTCTGGCGGGTCCGCCAGCTCGGCGACGGCGTCCTCGAATGGACCAGCCCCACCCGGCGACGTTACGTCGACAAACCACCCTCCACCGTGCAGTTCGTGCCCTCCACGGTGTTCGCACGGTTCTTCGCGACGCCGTACGACGGCGAGGCGCCCTTCTGATGGCGGCATCGTCGGATCGTCAGCGGGTCGGCCGCAGCCGTCGGTGTCAGCATGCCTCGCGACGCGACGCAGCCAGCGGGCGCCGCGGGCCGAACCCGTCAGCCCGTGACCGTGTAGGAGGTGTCCCCGGTCTCGCCGGCCAGCACGCGGCGGTAGTCCTCGGCGACGATCTCGCGGAGCACCCCGGCGTCGACCTGATCCAGGTCCTTGAGGTACAGGCAGCTCACGCCGGTCTCGTGCGGTCCGAGCTTCGCCAGCCGCTCGCCGTGCGCGGCGGTGCGAAGCGTGTACACGGTGGTCGACTCGCGCCGCGGCGAGAAGGCCGCGATCGGGGCGTCGCCCTCGCTCCCTGCCGCCGAGCGGTAGTGGCACGAGCCGAAGCCGATGATCGTGCCCCAGAGCTCGGGCTCGCGGCCGGTGACCTCGCGGAGCAGCTCGATCATCGCGAGGGCATCGCGCTGCCGCTTCGCGGGCTTCACGGCGGCGACGAATTCGTCGACGCTCCCTCCGGACTTCTTCATCAGACCCCTCCGCCGTGCGTCAGCTCTTGGCCGCGGCCTTCAGCCCTTGGCCGCGGCCTTCATCGCGCGCTTGTGCTCGCGCACCTTCGTCAGCGACTCCGGCGAGACGATGTCGGCGACGCTGCGGAACGAGCCCTCGTCGCCGTACGAGCCGGCTGCCTCGCGCCAGCCTTGCCCGGTGTAGCCGTACTGCTTGCCCAGCAGCGCGAGGAAGATCCTCGCCTTCAGCTCACCGAACCCCGGCAGGGCCTTCAGTCGCTTCAGCACGGTCGCCCCATCCGGGTCGTCGCGGGTCCAGATGGCGGAAGCGTCTCCGCCCCAGTCCTGCTCGACCGCCGCGCACAGCGCCTGCACGCGGGCCGCCATCGATCCCGGGAACCGGTGGACGGCCGGCGTCGCCTTGAACAGCTCGGTGAACGCCTCGGGTTCGAAGCTGGCGAGAGCTGCAGCATCCAACGTCCCGGCCCGCTCCGAGATCTTGAGGGGGCCGGCGAACGCCGTCTCCATCGCGACCTGCTGGTCGAGCAGCATGCCGATCAGCAGCGCGAGCGGGTCGTCGGTCAGCAGGCGGTCGGCGGCGTCGTCGCCCGTGATGTGGAGCGTCATGGGGCCAGTCTCCCACCGGCGGCCCCGACCGGCACAGTTCGCGGATGGGAGGATGGATGCTGTGACCGTCCCCGCGGAGCCGTTCCAGGAGCTCGTCGACCACGCCCGCCACACGCGCGTGGTCGTGATCGGCGGTGGCATCGCAGGACTCGTCGCCGCCTGGGAGTGCGCCAAGGTCGGCATGGCGGTGACGCTGGTCGAGGCATCCGATCGCCTCGGCGGCACCATCGGATCCGCCCGCATCGCGGGCCTCGACCTCGAGACCGGGGTGACCTGCTGGTCGGCGCGCGGTGGCGCGGTGCGCGGCCTCGTCGCCGAAGTGCTGCCCGACGCCGCGATCGTGCGCCCCCACGACGACCGCGAGTGGATCGCGGGCCTGCCGAAGGGCGCTGCCGCGCCGCTGCCCGCCGAGCAGGTGGTCGGCATCCCGGCCAATCCGTGGGACGAGAGTGTGCGACGGATCATCGGCTGGGGCGGCACGTGGCGCGCCTACGTCGACCGCCTTCGCCCGCCGCTCACCATCGGTGCCCAGCGCAGTCTCGGACGCCTGGTCCGCGGTCGCATGGGCGACAAGGTCCGCGACCGTCTCGTCGCACCCCTCACGGTGGACCGCTTCGGCCTCGATCCCGACGACGTGGACGTCGAGATCGCCGCTCCGGGTCTCAGCAACGCCCTCACCCGCACCGGCTGGCTCGGCGGGGCGGTCGCCGACGTGCGCGTCGACGCGTCGGCCGCGGCGATCGAGGGCCTCGACGGCGGCATGCCGCAGCTCGTGGCGGCGCTCGCCGCGCGGCTCGCCGAGCGCGACGCGATCATCCGCACCGGCGCGTTGGCGACGAGCGTCGCCCGCACGCAGGGGGGCTGGACGGTCGGGCTCGCGACCATCGCGCCCGACGACGCGGCCGCGCCCGACGAGCTGCACGTCGACGCGGTGATCATCGCCACCGAGGAGGGGGGAGCGCGCGAGCTCCTCGCCGGGGCGCTCGGCAAGCCGGACTTCGCCGAGGTCGCACCCGCAGGCATCGCGCGCGAGGTCGTGACGCTCGTCATCGACGCTCCCGAGCTCGATGCGGCCCCGCGCGGTGCCCACGTCCATGCGGTGCCCGGTGCGCTGGCGGCCACCGGCCTGGTCCACGAGACCGCGCGCTGGGAGTGGATCGCCCGCGACGCCGGGCCGGGGCGGCACGTCCTGCGGGTCGCCTTCGGTGCGCCGGACGCCGCTCCCGCCACCGAGGGCCTGTCCGACGCCGATGCGGCGGTGACCGCTGTGGGCGCAGCATCCGACCTCCTCGGTGTCGAGCTCGACGAGGCCACGATCGTCGGCGCGCGCCGTGACTCGTACACGCTCGCACCGCCGGCGTCTGCACTCGGCCAGCGCGAGCGCGCGGCGGCCGCCCGAACCGAGATCGCCCGCGCTCCGGGCCTCGCCGCGGTGGGAGCGTGGCTGGCGGGCAGCGGCCTCGCGCACGTCGTCGCCGATGCCCAGGAGGAGGCCGATCGGCTCCGCCGCAAGGTGCTGTGGGGTGCCGCAGCCGCGGAGTGAACCCTCCGTCGCGGTCGCTGTCAAGGGTGGATGCCGGAATCGGCATACAGGACTACCCTGGGATGGTCGTCAGGTGTACACCGAGCGTGAGGAGACCTCATGAGGGGCAAGGCTGGACTCGTCATCGGACTCGCGATCGGGTACGTGCTCGGTACGCGGGCGGGCCGCGAGCGGTACGAGCAGATCAAGACGCAGTGGCTCAAGGTGTGGAACACCGAGCCCGTGCAGACGCAGGTCGGCAAGGTGAAGGACTTCGCGAAGTCGCAGGCGATGGCGCTGCCGTCGACACTGTGGGAGTCCGCGGTGAAGGTCACGCAGGCGGCCGGCTCGAGGGGCACCGCCGGGCAGAAGCTCGACGCGGCGATCAAGGTCGGCAAGGACTCGGCCGACGACGTCGGCAAGGCGGCGCAGACCTCGGCGAAGGCGGTGAAGGACGCCGTCGACGACGTCATCGACGACGCCTCCGAGAACGGTCGCGGCGGGGCCTGACGTGATGACGACCCCTCGCGGCTTCCGCGACCGCGCGGACGACAGCCTGCTCACCCTGCTGGGCGAGATCCCGGAGCTGATCCGCAACCTCGTCATCGCGGAGATCGACGCCGCGAAGGCCTGGCTCGCCAAGACCGCGAAGGACGGCGGATGGGGAGCGCTCTGGGTCTTCGCCGCGCTGTTCGTGCTGTTCTGGTCGGTGCCCGTCTTCGGCACCTTCGTGATCGCGGGGCTGTCGTCGTGGTGGCCGGTGTGGCTGTCGGCCCTCGTCGTGTTCTTCGCGATGCTGATCGTCACCGCCGTCTTCGCGTTCATCGGCGTCCTCTACTTCCGCCGGATCGGGGAGCGCCGCAACCCGGTCCAATCGATCGCCCTGGACGTGAAGGAGGTGCGCGATGAGCTCTGACGCGCCCGTGCCGCTGTCGAAGAACTCCGTCGCGGTGCCTCGCACCGCCGTGCCCCTCGGGATCGCCGATCCCGTCGAGCAGGCGAGGACGGAGCTCAAGGCCGCACTCGCCGCGATCGAGGAGAAGGCGAACGTCCCCCGCCGGGTCGAGCGCAGCATCGACCGGAGTATCGAGCAGGCGCGCGCGTTCAACCGTCGCAACCCGGCGCTCACGGCGGTCGCGGTCATCGCGGGCGCCGCCGCGGTCGGCGCCGCGGTCTGGGGCTTCGTCCGCCTCTACACGCGCTGATCGCGCAGACGCGCTGATCCGGCCGTGATCGCTCGCCGACGGCGAGGGGCACGGGTTCCGCGATCGGGGGTATGCTCGGGAGGCAAGGCAGTGCAATGATGCGTTAGCTGCCGATCGCGCGAACCCGATTCGAATCGCGCATCGGCTGCCTCGATCTTCTTTGGGCGGCCGACTGAGCATCATCGAGAGTCGACCCCCCTATGAACACCGCCGCAGCACAGCACCAGTCCGTCAAACCCCTGACCGGCTGGCGCGTCCTCGTACCCCGCGGCGGCCCCTGGGGCGACGGCGTCGCGGCGACTCTCCGCCGCCAAGGCGCGATCCCCGTGATCGCACCGCTCATCAACTTCGCCCCCACGAACGACCAGGCGGCCCTCGACCAGGCGCTCGCCGACCTCGCCGCCGGCAGATTCGAGTGGCTCACGGTCACGAGCGCCACCACGGTCGACGTGCTCTACGCGTACCGCGCAGTCGTTCCCCCGACGACGAAGATCGCCGCGGTGGGCGAGACGACGGCGGCCGCCCTCCTCGCCGTCGGCTACCGTGTCGACCTCGTCCCCGAGCGCGACAACTCCGCCGCTGGCATGGCGGAGCAGCTGATCGCCCTCGAGCCGGAGGCCCGCGACATCCTCACCCTCCGCAGCGAGATCGCGAAGCCGGTGCTCACCCGCATGCTCACCGAGGCGGGGCACCGCGTCCAGAGCGTCGTCGCGTACCGCACCGTCGGCGTGCCGGTCACCGAGCGCATCGCCGAGGACGTCCAGTCCGGGCGCATCAACGCCATCCTCGTGACGAGCGGCTCGGTCGCGCAGCAGGTGCACGAGCAGTTCCCCGACATCCCCGACACCACCCTCATCGCCGCGATCGGTCCCCGCACCGCCAAGGACGCTCGCCGCGCGGGCCTCGACGTCGACGTCGTTGCCGACGCCCAGACGGTCGACGCACTCATCGACGCTGTCGGCAAGTTCTCCCTCCCGCACGCCGCCGACGAATACGCCCCCAAGACCGGCATGATTCCGCGGCTCGGCGGCATCGACACCCGGAACTGACCCGCCGTGACCGGTACGCCCCGCATCGTCGTGCTCGCGGGCGGCGTCGGTGGCTCCCGGTTCGTCCTCGGCGTTCGCGGCGCGCTGCGCGCCCGCGGCATCGACGACACCGCCGAGGCCCTGACCGTCGTCGTCAACACCGGCGACGATCTGTGGCTGTCGGGCGTCCGGCTGCAGCCGGACGTCGACTCGATCACGTACGCCCTCGCCGGAGTCAACGACGCCGAGCGCGGCTGGGGTCGGCAGGGTGACACGGAGCGCGTCAACCACGAGCTGCAGGAGTGGGGCGCCGGCTGGCCGTGGTTCACGCTGGGCGACCTCGACCTCGGCACGCACCTCGCGCGCACGGGCTGGCTGCGGGAGGGGCTCACCCCGACCGACGTGCTCGAGCGCATGTCGCACCGCTGGGATCTCGGCGCTCGGCTGCTGCCGATGACCGACAGCGAGGTCGACACCGTCGTCGTGCTCGAAGACGGCACGCGCCTGCACTTCCAGGAGTGGTGGACGCGCCATCGCGCGACCCTCGCGCCCGCGCGGTTCGAGAATCCGGGCGTCGAGGCGGCCACCGCGGCTCCCGGCGTCGCGGAGGCGATCGCTGCTGCCGACGCCGTGCTGCTCGCCCCTTCCAACCCGGTCGTCTCGATCGGCCCGATCCTCGCCGTGCCGGGTGTGCGCGAGGCGCTGCGTGCCACCGCCGCTCCGGTCGTCGGCGTCTCGCCGATCATCGGCGGCAAGGTCGTGCGCGGCATGGCTGACGTCTGCCTCATGGCGATCGGTGTCGAGACCTCCGCGACGGCGGTCGCGGGTCTGTACGGCGCCCGCGCGAACGGCGGCCTGCTCGACGCATGGCTCCTCGCCGAAGAGGACGAGGCCGCCGCCGACGACGTGGCGGGGCTCGGCATCCGTCCGCTCGTCCGCCCGCTCTGGATGACGGATGCTGCGCGCCAGGCGGCGCTCGGTGAGGCGGCGCTCGCGGGCGTCGGAGTGTGACCATGCCCGAACTGGCGTGGTGGGCCTGGGCCCTGCTCGGCATCGGCGCCGTCGTCGTCGGACTCTCGAAGACCGCCGTGCCCGGCGCGGGCACGATCGCCGTCGCGATCTTCGCGGCGGTGCTGCCGGCGAAGCAGTCGACGGGCGTCCTGCTGCTCCTGCTGATCGTCGCAGACCTGTTCGCGGTGACCATGTACCGCCGGCACGCCGACTGGCGCACCCTGTTGCGGCTCGCGCCCGCGGTCGTGGTCGGCGTGCTGCTCGGAGTGGTCTTCCTGTGGTTCGCCGACGACGTATGGGTGAAGAAGTCGATCGGCGTGATCCTGCTCGCCGTGATCGCGATCACGCTCCTGCGGCGCCGGTTCGCCGCGGAAGTGGAGGGCGGCGGCTCGCACCGCGTCGCCGCCGCGACGTACGGCACGCTCGGGGGGTTCACGACGATGGTCGCGAACGCGGCAGGCCCGGTGATGTCGATGTACTTCCTGGCGGCCCGGTTCGAGGTGAAGGCATTCCTCGGCACCGCCGCCTGGTTCTTCGCGATCGTCAACCTCTTCAAGGTGCCGTTCTCGATCGGCATCGGCATCATCACCGTGCCCGGCCTGCTCATCGACCTCGTGCTCGTCCCGCTCGTGGTCGTCGCCGCGTTGCTCGGCCGCTGGCTCGCCGACCGCATGCCCCAGTCGGTCTTCGAGAAGCTCGTGATCGCCTTCACGATCGTCGGCGCGGTCTACCTGCTCGTCGTCTGACGCGAGGCCAGCTCAGGCCCAGGGAGAGGGGCGCTCGTTGTCGCGCGTGCTGTCGTCGGGGAGGTGCGGAAGCTCGGTGCCGCCCGCACGGATGCACAGCCAGCGCAGCTGCGCGGGGCTGTCGGGGGTCGCGCGCCACGTGCGCCACACACCCTGACCCACCCGTACGACCGTGCCCGGGCCGACGTCGACGATGTCGTCGTCGAGGCCCATCTGCCCGCGGCCGGCGAGGAAGACATACAGCTCCTCGACGCGCGCGTGGGTGTGCCAGTAGCCCGCCTGCTCACCGGGCTCGAACGCGTTCGCCGTCATCCCGATGTACTGCATCGTCATGTCGTGGTCCACGACGCGGCGACCGTCGCGCGACTTCTCGGGTGTGAACCCGCCGTAGTGCGCCCGCCACTCGTCGAGCCCGCCCATCTCCAGCACCTGGTAGTCGGTCATCCCGCCAGGCTAGCTGTGGTCTCGGCGGGCTCGGGTCGGCCCGTGCAGTCGCCTGAGGCACGCATTGCGACTGGCCGGGCCGACCACGGCCTGCGGATCGCGACATCAGGTGACGGGGTCGGCCGGTGCGGTCGCTTCCGGGCGGGTCAGCGACCGGAAGGGCCCACTCGGCGGGCGCAGCGGTGGTCCAGCGGGCGGATGCGGCGGCCTCAGCGGGGGAGGAGGGCCGCCGTCCGCGGGCCCAGACCGAGCGTGCGAGCGGCCTCGAGCTGGCCGGCGGTGTCGACGTCGTGGCGGAGGGTCGAGGCATCCGGAATCGGAAGCGCCGTGCACCCGAGGGTGACGTGCCGCGCGAACGAGCCGTCGCCGAACGACGACGTCCACTCGATGCCGATCCCCGCCGTGACCAGCGTCGAGCCGGTGCCCTCCGCGTCGGGAACGACGCCGCGGGGGACGGATGCTGCGGCCCGCAGCGCGTCGGCGAGATCCTCGGGCCGCAGCGCCGGAAGGTCTCCGAGAAGGGCGGCGCGCGGCATCCGTCCGTTCGGATCGATCGCCGACACGCCCGTCGCGACCGCGGCGTCGAGCCCGCGCGCGTCGCCCTCGGGAACGAACCTCAGCGCCGGGATCATCGCGGCCTCGCGCGCGAGCGCGGCGTCGTCGGTCACCACCACGACCTGAGCGACGAGCTCGCACGCGGTCGCAGCGGTGAGGGTGTCGAGCGCGATCGCGCGGGCGAGGTCGGCGCGGCCGACGCCGTCCACGTCGAGCCGCGACTTCGCGCGCGCCGACGGCTTGACCGGCACCACCACGACCCAGCGTGCGGGCCGCAACTCCGCCTCACCGGACTCCCCTTCTGCGGAGCGGCGCGGCTCCTCGCCCTCGCCCCGTGATTCCGGCGCAGTTGCGGCACGCGGACGCCGGCCGAAGAGCGGGCTCACGCGTACTTCGCGCGCAGGCGCGGCAGGATCTCTTCGCCGTACAGCCGCAGGAACGCGCCCTGGTCGTGGCCAGGGTCGTGGAACACCAGGTGACGGAAGCCGAGGCCGATGTACCAGCCGATACGCTCGACGTGCTCATCGGGATCGTCCGACACGATGAACCGCGAGGCCGCGCGCTCGATCGGCAGCGCCTCGCCGAGCCGCTGCATCTCGATGGGATCGTCGATGCCCATCTTCTCCTCGGGGGTGAGCGCGAGCGGCGCCCAGAACCGGGTCTTCTCCTTCGCGGCCTCGATCGTCTCGTCGAGCGAGACCTTGATCTCCATCAGCGTGTCGATGGCGTCGGCCGGGCGGCCCGCCTTCTCGAGTCCCTCGTGCAGCGCGGGCAGCAGGGTGTCGGTGTACAGCTCCCGCTTCTTGCCCGAAGTCGTGATGAAGCCGTCGGCGATGCGTCCGGCGAGACGCGTCGCGGCGGGGCCGGCGGCGCCGATGTAGATCGGCACGGGCTGGGGCAGCTTGTCGTAGATCGTGATGTTGTGCGCGTGATAGTACGTGCCGTCGAAGTTGACGCGGTCCTCCGACCAGAGTCGGCGGATGAGGCCGATGGCCTCCTTGAGCCGCTGGAACCGCTCGGGCGGATCGGGCCACGTGATGCCGAGGTTCGCCTCGTTGAGCGCCTCGCCGGTGCCGACGCCGAGGATCACGCGCCCCGGGTACATCACGCCGAGCGTCGCGAAGTCCTGTGCGACGACCGTCGGGTTGTAGCGGAACGTCGGCGTGAGCACCGACGTGCCGATGAGCACGCGCGAGGTCTTCGCGCCGAGCGCTCCGAGCCACGGGACGGATGCCGGGGCGTGCCCGCCGTCGTGCAGCCACGGCTGCAGGTGGTCCGAGATGAAGACCGAGTCGAAGCCGGCCTCCTCGGCCTGGATCGCGTAGTCCAGCAGCTCGGCCGGGCCGAACTGCTCGGCAGAGGCCTTGTAGCCGAAGCGCAGCGGGATCATGCAGGGCTCCCTTCGAGAGCGGGTGCGGGGAGGAACTCGGAGCCGTCGGCACGGGCGAGTCGCTCGCGGAACGCATCGACCGTGCCCGGCCAGAGCAGCGCGAGCCGGCCCGAGCGCTCGTCGACGTACCAGTTGCGGCATCCGCCGGTCATCCAGCGGGTGGATGCCGCGGCCCGCGCGATCTCGTCGGTGTAGGTCCGCTCGGCGGCGGGGTCGACGCGGAGCACGCGGCCGGCGCGACCGTCGAGGACGCGGGTGACGTAGCCGGCCTGCTCCTCGATCATGAGCACGCTCGAGGAGTGGCCGAGCGAGGCGTTCGGGCCGTTCAGCACGAAGAGGTTCGGGAAGCCGGCGACGACGGTCGAGGCGAATGCCGTCATCCCCTCCGACCAGTGCTCGGCGAGCGTCACGCCGTCCTCGCCGGTGACGAGCTCGGCGTACGGCTGTCGGGTCGAGGCGAAACCGGTCGCGAGGACGAGTGCGTCGACCTCGTGGCGGGTGCCGTCGGACGCGACGAGAGCCGAGGCCTCCACCCCGGCGAGTGCGGAGGTCACCAGTGAGACGGCGTCGGACGCCACGGCGGGGTAGAAGTCGTCCGACAGCAGCACGCGCTTGCAGCCGAACGCGTAGTCCGGGGTGAGTGCGGCGCGCAGCGCGGGGTCGGCGACCTGCCGCTCGAGGTGCGCGAGCGCCACCGCTTCGGCCGCGGCCGCGGCGGCGGAATCGCCCGAGCGCGACGCGAAGCGCGCCTCGCCCTCGGCGTAGAGGTCGGCGCGCAGCGCCTCGAGCGATGCGGGGTCGGCCACGAAGCGGGCGCGGTCGGCGTCGGAGTAGGCGTCGCCGCCGCGCGGCACGATCCACGCGGGCGTGCGCTGGAAGAGCGTGACGTGCGCCGCCGTGCGCGCGAGCTCCGGAACGATCTGCACCGCGCTGGCGCCGGTCCCCACGACGCCCACGCGCGCGCCGGCGAGATCCGCGGAGTGGTCCCACCGCGCCGAGTGGAACAGCGGCCCGGGGAACGTCTCGAGCCCGGCGATCCGCGGGATCGTCGGCTCCGTGAGCCGCCCGCAGGTGAGCACGAGCACGTCGGCGACGACGACGTCATCGCCATCGCCGCCCTCGCGGCCCGAGCCGGTGCCGATGCGCCACACCCCGTGCTCGGCATCCCATCCGGCCCATCGCATCGGGGCGTGAAGCCGCAGTCGGTCGCGCAGTCCCTCGGCATCGACGACGTGCTCGAGGTAGGCGTGGATCTCGGCGCCCCTCGCGTACGTGCCCGACCACGTCGGGTTCGGGTGCGCCGCGAACCCGTACAGGTGGGAGGGCACGTCGCACGCGATGCCCGGATACGTGTTGTCGCGCCAGGTGCCCCCGACGGATGCCGCCCGCTCCAGCAGGACGAAGTCGTCACGGCCCGACCGCCGCAGCGCCGATGCCACACCGATGCCGGCGAAACCCGCGCCGACGATCGCGACCTCGACCCGGGTCACCGCGCGCCCGCCTGACCGTAGGTCGTGGTGCGCAGGCGGAACGGCCGGAACAGCCGGGAGACCATGGACGAGGCATCCGTCACCGGCAGCTCGAGGCCGTGCTCGATGCCCGCCTCGGGCTTCACCCGGCCGTCGAGCAGCGTGCCGCCGAGATCGTCGCCGCCGGACTGCAGCAGGACGACGGATGCCTCGCGCCCGACGCGCGTCCAGGGGATCTGCACGTGCGGGATGCTGCCCGACAGCAGCAGGCGCGAGACGGCGACCATCGCCCGGTGCTCGTCGAGCGGCGCGCGGCCGGCAACGAGCGGGACGCCGCCGCCGGGGCCGGGAAGCGGGATCGGCACGAACTCCGTGAAGCCCCGCGTGTCGTCCTGGATCGCCCGCAGCCGACGCAGGTGCGCGATGCGCTCGGCGGCGGTCTCGACGTGGCCGTAGAAGATCACGCTCGTCGACCGGAACCCCGCGCGATGCGCCGCCGTGATGCCCTCGACCCAGCGGTCGATCTCGAGATCGGCGGGCGCGACGAGCACGCGCACCCGCTCGCTCAGCACCTTGACGCCCGTGCCCGGCACCGTATCGACGCCGGCCGCGCGCAACGCGGCGATGGCGCCCTCGAGGCCGAGGCCGGAACGGTCGGCGAGGTCACGCACGTCCTGGGGCCGGTAGGCGTGGAGGTGGATGCCGGGGGCCGCGGCCTTCACGGCCCGCGCGATGTCGAGGTAGCCCGAGGGGTCCTCCCACTCCGGCAGGAGCCCCTGCACGCAGAGCTCGGTGGCGCCGAGATCCCACGCGTCGGCCGCGACGGCGCCGACGTCGTCGAGCGTGAAGGTGGCCGGGTCGTCGGTCTCGGTCGCCCGGAGCCCCGTGGAGGTGAGGTTGCGGTTCACCACGAGCGTGACGGCCTCGCCCACGGTGTAGCGCCGCACGTCGTCGGCGGTCGCCGCGAGCACGTCGACGTCGTCGCCCGTTGCTTCGAGGAGCGCGACCCACTCGGCGTCGTCGAGCGCGAGCGGGTCCGCCGCCGCGGCCTCCGCGAGCCGCTTCACTGTCCGCCCCCTCGCCCCCCGCTGTTCCGCAGTCGACTTGTGCGAGTCCGCCGACTCACGATCCGCCGAAAGTGACTGCGGAACAGAGGGGAGCGGGACGGTGGACGGGGTGGGGGAGGGGGATGCCGGGGGCACGGCGGCGCGGCCGGGCGCGGCGAGCCCGGTCTCGGGATCCGCGAGGGCAGCGACCGCGGGGCGCAGCGCCGGGTCGACCCACGTCTCGGCGTCGAGCACGAACTCGGGCTGCGCCGTGAGGCGCTCGCGCAGCTCGAAGCCCAGCTCCGCGGTCATGCGGGCGAGGTCGTCGAGGTGCGGCCAGGGGCGCTCGGGGTTGACGTGGTCGGCGGTGAGCGGCGAGACGCCGCCCCAGTCGTCGGCGCCGGCGCGCACGAGGAGGCCGAACTCCGTGGCGTCCGAGAGGTTCGGCGGGACCTGGATCCGCATCCGCGGCCCCATGACGAGCCGGGCCACGGCGACGGCCGCGACGTACTCGAGCAGCTCGGCGTCGGGGGCGCCCTGCATCGCGGTGCGGGGCTTCGCGCGGAAGTTCTGCACGATCACCTCCTGCACGTGGCCCTGGGCGTCCACGACGTGCCGCTCGTGGGCCTCGCGGATCGCGACGAGCGACTCGGCGCGGTCGCGCACGGTCTCGCCGATCCCCACGAGGATCCCCGTGGTGAACGGCACCCGTTCGCGCCCCGCCGCGTCGATGACCGCGAGCCGCACGTCCGGGTCCTTGTCGGGTGACCCGAAGTGCACCTGCCCGGGCTCCTCGAACAGCCGGCGCGAGGTCGTCTCGAGCATCATGCCCATCGACGGGGCGGTAGGACGCAGCATCCGCAGCTCGTCCTCGCTCATGACGCCGGGGTTGGCGTGTGCGAGCAGGCCCGTCTCGGCGGTCACCAGGCGCGCGATGTGGGCGACGTACTCGATCGTCGAGGCGAAGCCGTGCTCGTCGAGCCACACGCGCGCCTCGGGCCAGCGCTCCTCGGGGCGGTCGCCGAGGGTCAGCAGCACCTCCTTGCAGCCCATCGCCTGTCCTTGCCGCACGACGGCGAGCACCTGCTCGGGCGACATGTACGCGGGCTTGTGCTTCTTGAGGAGCTGCCCGGGGGTGTCGACGAAGACGCAGTAGTGGCAGCGGTCGCGGCACAGCGTCGTGAGCGGCACGAACACCTTGCGCGAGTACGTGATCACACCGGGACGACCGGATGCTGCGAGCCCGGCGTCGCGCAGGGCTCCGGCGATCTCGAGCAGGCGCTCGAACTGCACGCCCGACGCGCCCAGCAGCGCCTCGGCGTCGGCCGCGTCGAGCCGCTCGCCGGCCGCGGCGCGCCCGAGCGCGGCGTCGAGGGCGGAGGCGGAGGCCGCTTCGGGGGACGCGGTGACGGAGGGGGACACGACGGTCACCGATCCAGTCTTGCACCGCGCGCGGGGCGCCGGGGCCGCGGATCGTTGCCCTCCCGTAAGCAAATGAGGCCGGTTCGGAGCGCCTGCGCTGGCAGACTGGGCACATGGTGACGCTGCTGCTCGACTCGACGCAGCTCGAGGTCGTGCTGTCGGTGTCCGAGCGCGCCCTGTCATTCCGCAAGGGGAATGTCGTCATCGAGCGCTCCACCATCACCAAAGTGCAGCTCACGGACGACGCGTGGACCTGGCTTCGCGGCATCCCGAGCCCCGGCACGCACGTGCGCGGCATCGTCGCGATGGGCACGTGGCGCTCGGCAGGCGGCGACGACTTCGCGATCATCCGCCGTCACCGGCCCAGCGTCGTGATCGACCTCGAGGGTCATCCCGAGTACCAGCGCATCATCCTGACCACGCGTCACGGTCTCGCCCTCGTGCAGGCGCTGCGCGTCGAAGTGGCCGCCGAGCCGACCGATGTCGTCGACATCGCGGCCGAGACGGGCACGATCCCGGTCGTCCCCGAGCGCAAGGCGCGGGGCCGCAAGACCCCGGCGCCCGCTCCCGCGGTCTGACGCGCCGGCGGTCGCGGGGCGTCAGCTGACGTCGCGGCGCCAGCTCACCAGGTGGCCGAGCACGACGAACACGACCGCGTAGCCGAGCAGCACGAGGCCGCCCACCCACCACTCGAGGGGCTCCGAGCCGCCCTGCGGGATGCCCACCGAGTACACGCTCGCCCCGACCAGGGCGTCGCTCGCCGCTCCCGGCAGGAAGCGCGTGAGATCGGACAGCCCCTCCACGAACGCGGCGGCCGTGCGCCCGATGGGCTCGATGAACTGCGTGAACACCAGCACGCCGACGATCGCGCCGACCTGGTTGCGCACCAGGGCGCCGACGCCCACGCCGATGAGCGTCCAGAGGACGTAGGCGAGCAGCATCCGTCCGAGCATCGCCCACGTGTCGGACGACGTGATCCCGGTCTCGAGGCCGAAGCCCGCGAGGAACGCCGCCGATGTGCCGACCGCCGCGACGATGCCGATGACGCCCAGGATCACGCCGATCAGCGCGCCGATGGCGAGCTTCGCGACGAGCACTCGGCCGCGGCGGGGCGTGGCGAGGAACGTGGGGGTGAGCGTCTTGTGGCGGAACTCCGCCGTTACCATGAGCGTGCCCACCAGCAGCGGGAACACGTAGCCGACGGTGGTCGCCGTGCTGTACAGCGTCGCAGCCAGGCCCTCTTCGGGCATCGGCGGTGCGTCACCCGGCAGCGCGCCGGTCGCGGCGGCCGAGTACACGAAGCCGAGGGCCGCCGCGGTGAATGCCACGTACGCGAACAGGACGATCGCGAGGATCCACCAGATGCTCGTCGAGAACAGCTTCGTGCTCTCGGAGCGGGTCGCTGCCGTGAGGCTCATCGGTCGCCCCCTTCCTCGTCGGCGCGTGCCGCGAACGCATCTGCCGCCTGGGCATCTTCGGAGGAGGGGGATGCCTCGTCCGCCTGCTCGATCTGCGGTTCGGGCGATTCGCCCACTGGCGTGTGGACGACGGCTTCCTCGAAGGCCTCGGCCTCCGGCGGCACCCAGGCTTCGGGCTCGGGCTCGGGCTCGGGTTCGGGTTCGGGTCGCGGTTCGGGTTCGGGTTCGCCCTCCGATCCGCGGGTGGGGGCGGTGTGGTCGAAGGCCGCGAAGAAGGCGTCCGCCTCGATGTCGGAGTCGGTCTTGACGTAGTGCTCCCACGGGCGGTCGTCGTCGGCGTCGGGCGGCTCGGGCGTCGAGAGCTCGTCGTCGATCTCGCCGATCGCCTCCACATCGGGATCCGCGTCGTCGGGAGCCCACGGATCGGCGGGGACCGGCTCGGCCTCGCCGCCCGGTTCCGGCGCGGGTTCGGGCTCGGGGTCCGGTTCGGGTGCGGGCTCGGGTTCGGGTTCGGGCTCGGGCTCGGGTTCCGGTTCGGGTGCGGGCTCCGCAGACAGCTCCTCGTCGATCTGGCCGATGGCTTCGACGTCCGGGTCGGCGTCTTCGGGGGCCGCAGAGGGCACGATGTCGATGACTCCGGTGCTCGCGACCGCGTAGGCGACGGGCGCGGGAGCCTCGGGCTCGGCGTCGGCGGCGGGCTCGTCGCTCTCGCGGGTATCAGCCGCCCAGGCAGCGCCGGCGGCCGCGGCGAGGGCCGAGGCGGCTCCGGGCGCAGCGGTGGCTTCGGCGTCGAGCTCGGCCGCCGTGAGCGCGGACTCGGCAGCCTCGTCCGCGGAAGCGGATTCGTCGACGGGCGGCACCGTGATCGCCGCCGCATCCTGTGCGGGAAGGTGCCCTATCGCGCTCGGGTGCACGCGGCTGCCGTTCACCAGGTCGAGGAAGACCTCTTCGAGCGCCGGGCCACGGCGGTGCAGCGACGACAGCGCCACTCCGCCGGCGGCGGCCGCCGCGCCGACGGCGGCCGGGTCGACGCCGCGCACCGTGAGGCCCGAGCGCAGCACCTCGAACGGCACGCCGGCGTCGTTCAGCGCCGACGTCAGCGCGCCGCGGTCGGGCGCGTCGACGACGGTGGCGTACTCGCCGGGGTCGGTGAGCTCGTCGACCCCGCCCTGGAAGACCAGGCGTCCGCGCGAGATGATCAGGAGCGCGTCGACGGTCTGCTGCACCTCGGCGAGGAGGTGCGACGACACCAGCACGGTGCGGCCCTCGCCGGCCAGCTGACGGAGGAAGCCGCGCATCCAGCGGATGCCCTCGGGGTCCAGCCCGTTCGCCGGCTCGTCGAGCACGAGCACGCCCGGATCGCCCAGCAGCGCGTAGGCGAGTCCGAGGCGCTGCCGCATGCCCAGCGAGAATCCGCCGACCTTGCGGTTCGCGGCATCCGTCAATCCGACGAGATCGAGCACCTCGCCGACGCGCGCCTTCGCGATGCCCGCCGCCTGCGCATAGATCGTGAGGTGTGCGGCGGCCGTGCGGCCGGGATGGAAGCTGGATGCCTCGAGCACGGCGCCGACGGTCTGCAGCGGCCGGTCGAGCTCGGCGTAGCGCTTGCCGCCGATCGTGGCGTGACCGTCGGTCGGGCGCTCGAGACCCAGGAGCACACGCAGAGTCGTCGTCTTTCCGGCGCCGTTCGGCCCGAGGAATCCGGTCACCCTTCCCGGTTCGACGCGCGCGGTGAGCCCCGCGACCGCCGTGACGGCGCCGAAGCGCTTGGTGACACCTGAGAACTCCAGCGACTGGCCGTCGGGCATGCCGAAACCTCTCGTGGTCGTGGGCGACAGCCCGGTGGGCTAGTACGGGGCCGCGCCGTTGCGGACACAAAGCAGAACTCCGTCCCATCCTGGCGGAAATCCGGTCTCAGCGGTGGGAGATTCTGGCCTGCCCGGTAACGTTGCGCTCGTGACCGACCTCGCGACCGCCGCCGAGCCCACCGTCCTCGTCAGCACGAGCGGCGGCCTCGGGCGCCTCACCCTCAATCGCCCCCGCGCCATCAACGCCCTCGACCTCGGAATGGTCGAGCGCCTGCACGCCGCGCTCGATGCGTGGGAGCACGACACCGAGGTCGACGTGGTGCTGCTCGACGGCGCCGGTGAGCGCGGACTCTGCGCCGGGGGAGATGTGCGCGGCCTCGCCGAGCAGGTCACGAGCGGCCGCGCCGAGGACGCGGCGGTGTTCTTCCGTGCCGAGTACGCGATCAACGCGCGCATCGCCGAATACCCCAAGCCGTTCGTCGCGTTCGCCGACGGCATCACGATGGGCGGCGGCATCGGCGTGGCCGGCCACGCGGCGATCCGCATCGTGACCGAGCGCTCGCAGCTGGCCATGCCCGAGACCCGCATCGGCTTCACCCCCGACGTCGGCGGGACGTGGCTGCTGGCCCACGCGCCGGGCCGCCTCGGCGAGTATCTGGGACTGACAGGCGCGGTGATGGATGCCTCGGACGCGATCTACGCCGGATTCGCCGACCACTACGTGCCCCACGAGAACCTCGACGCGGTTCGCGACGCGCTCGAGACGCGGGCCGATCCGTCGTCGCCGACCGAACTCGTCCTGCTCTTCGACGAGACGCCGGCGCCGTCGAGGCTGATCGCCGCACGCGAGTGGATCGACGACGCGTTCGCGGCCGACACCGTCCCCGAGATCGTCGAGCGACTGCGCGCGCGCCCCGAGCCCGCAGCATCCGCCACCGCCGATCTGCTCGGCGAGCTCTCGCCCACGGGACTCGCCGTGACCCTCGCCGCCGTCCGCCGGGCCCGCGAGCTCCCCGGGCTGCGCGAGGCGCTCGACCAGGAGTACGGGCTGGTGATGTGGTTCGCCACCACCCAGCCCGACCTCGCCGAGGGCATCCGGGCACAGGTCATCGACAAGGACCGGTCCCCGAACTGGCAGCCGGCGACCCTGGCCGAGCTGCCGGCGGACCTCGGCGAGACCGCCCTCGCCCACCGGCCCGACGTCCCGCTCTGGGACTGACCCGGGCGTCGACGCCGAGGAGGGATCGTGAGCACCCGGCACCGGAGGAGCTACTCGATCGGCGTCGCGATCGACTGGTTCTTCTTCGTCTTCGCGGGTGTCGCGGCCCTGTGGCTGGCGTACCTCAGCCTCACCGAGACGTTCCACGTCGGGTGGTGGGGCATCCCGTTCTTCCTCGCCTTCTGGGTGCTCCTGGCGTATCTCGTGCTGCCCCGCCTGCACCGCATCCTCACCACCATCTACGTGCCCGACTACTTCATCGGGCGCACCCGGACGAGTGACGGACTGCTGGGCGACCCGGTGAACCTCGCGTTCCACGGCACCGGCGAGCAGATCCGGACCGCGCTCGAGGCGGCGGGCTGGACGCAGGCCGATCCGGTGACGCTCGGCTCGTCGTGGCGCATCGTCACGTCGACGCTCACGCGGCGCAGCTACGACGAGGCGCCGGTGAGCCCGCTGTTCCTGTTCGGCCGCCAGCAGGACTTCGCCTACCAGCAGGAGGTCGACGGCAATCCGGCCCAGCGCCACCACGTGAGGTTCTGGCGCTGCCCCGACGACTGGCTGCTGCCCGGCGGGCGCCGGGTGGACTGGCTCGCCGCCGGCACGTTCGACACGAGCGTCGGGCTGTCGCTGTTCACGCTGCAGGTCACCCACCGCATCGACGCCGACACCGATGTCGAGCGCGACCACATCGTCCAGACCGTGACGGATGCCGACCCCCGCGTCACCGTGGACGTCATCGCCGACTTCGCCACCGGCTACCACGCCCGCAACGGCGGCGGCGACAGCATCCGCACCGACGGCGACCTGCCGATCGTCGACGTGCGCGCCGTCGAGCCGCGCCTCGAGAGCGCGGGGGAGGTGGCGGCGTGAGCGTCGAGATGCCCGCACCGCAGAAGCGCCCCGCCTACGAACCGGCGAAGCGCCTGCTGAAGCCGCCCCGCTACGACCCCGGCATGAAGCGGCCGATCTCGACGACCGCCGGAACCGCGCTCATCCTCCTGCGCGTGCTCGCGGGGGTGGTGGTGCTGACGGGCATCGCCACCGGCTGGGACGCCCTCCTGTCCGACCCCGACTCGGTCCTGGAGGGGTTCGACCCTTCGCCCGCGGGAGCGCAGGCCGCACTGTGGTTCGTGCTGGCGGCCGGCGGCACGGTGCTGCTCATCGACCTGCTGTTCGCCGTGTTCGTCTATCGCGGCTACAACTGGGCACGCGTGATCGTGATGGTCATCGCGGTCGGCTCCATCAGCACGTCGTTCGTCGCCTGGTGGGCGCAGGGGCAGGAGATCACGGTCGACACGACGTACGTGTCGCTGAGTCTCGACATCCTCGTGCTGCTCGCGCTGTCCAGTCGCAGCGCCGCCGCGTACGCGCGACGCAACGAGCGTCGCTGAGGGGAGCGCGCCGACCTCCTCCGCGGGTGACGTAACCTGAGTCCCGCCGCAGACCGCGGCTCGCAGCATCCGTCATCGCAGTCCCCCGGGGAGGGCACGTGTTCGACAGTCCGCTCTCGGCGTCGGCCTACGAGGTGCTCGCCGTCGATCCCGGCGTCGACGAGGAGACCCTCCGCAAGGCGTACCGCCTGCGGCTCCGGCAGACCCACCCCGACACCGGGGGCGACGCGGCCGTGTTCATCCAGGTGCAGCGGGCGTGGGAGCTCGTCGGCACGCCGGATGCCCGCGCGGCGTACGACCGCGGGCACGGGTTCGGCGAGGCGGCGGCTCCGGAATGGTCGGGCTGGCGCCCGCCCGCGGCCCGCACCGACACCCGCCCCCGCGCGCGCTCGTACGGGCACCCCGGCGGCTGGCGCCGCGAGCGCTACCTCACGCTGATCCGCGAGTGGGCGGGCCGCGGAGTCACGCTCGACGACCCGTACGATCCGGCGCTCGTGCGGTCGGCGCCGGTGGCGCTACGGCGCCTCCTGGCCGACGCGCTCGCCGAGGAGGCGACCGCCCGCACGGTGGCCGACCTGGGCATGGGCTACACGGTGTGGCACGACGTGGCGGCCGCGGGCAGGGACGGCGACCCCGACGCCAAGATCGACCACATCGTGCTCGGCCCCAGCGGGCTGTACGGCATCCTGTCCGAGGACTTCGGCGGCCCGGTGCGGATGCGGCGCGGCGAGTTCGTCGGCGATGGGGTGCCTGGCACACCGCTCGCCGAGCTGCTCGCCCGCATGCGGGTGATCTCGCGCGCCGCGGGCGTGCGGTTCAGCGGCGCGATCGTCGTGCTGCCGGACGAGGACGTGCTCGCCCCGATCGACGAGATCGGCCGGGTCCGCGGCGTCCGCGTGGCGGTGGTCTCGCGCAGCGCGCTCGCCACGGTGCTGCGACGCGGCATCACCGGTGCGCGCGACATCGGCGGCAACGAGGTGTTCGACTACCGGACGCGCCTGCAGCAGACCGTGCGCTTCGCGTAGCCCTGCGCGGGTCAGGGCGCGGGCACGTTCCCATCGCGTGCTCTCACCGAGTGCACGCGATGTGCGCGCACACAACGCGTGATCTCGGTGACATCACGTGCGGGGGACGGATGCTGCAGCCAGGCGCTGCCCCTTCACCCGGGGTCAGGCGTCAGGCGTCGCGAGCCTGGCGGAGCCACCGCTCGATGCCCGCGATGTGCACCTGGGCGATCGAGGTGGCGAGCTCGGTGTCGTGGTCGGCGATCGCGTCGAGGATCGCGCGGTGCTCGGAGAGCGTCCGCTCGACGGCACCCGCCTGCGTGAGCCCCCGCCACACCCGGGCGCGGACGGTCTGGCTGGTGAGGCTCTCGAGCAGGCTCGCCAGGTAGTCGTTGCCGGCGAGCCGCGCGATCGCGCTGTGGAAGCGCACGTCGTGCTCGACCAGGGATTCGATGTCGGTGTCGCTCGCGACACCGCGGATCTCGGCATCCAGCCCCGCCACATCGTCGGGGTCCGCCCGCTGCGCGGCCAGACCGGTGGCGTGCGATTCGAGCACCCGCCGCACGGCGAAGATCTCGAGGAGCGAGTCGTCGTCGTGCAGGTCGACGACGAACGAGATCGCCTCCAGCAGCAGCTTCGGCTCGAGGCTCGTGACGTACGTGCCGTCGCCGCGCCGCACGTCGAGCACCCGGATGACCTCGAGCGCCTTGACCGCCTCGCGCATGGAGCTGCGCGAGAGGCCGAGGCGCTCGGCGAGGTCCTTCTCGGGAGGCAGGCGCGACCCCGGAGCCAGCTCGCCGCGGACGATCATGTCCTTGATCTTCTCGATCGCTTCGTCGGTGACGGCCACGCGCCCATCATAGACATCGGATGTCAGCCGAACGGATGCCGCGGCCACCGGCCCGAACGGCACAATGGGTGGCATGCGAGTCGTGGACGGACACCTCCATCTCTGGGACCCCGAGGTCCTCGCGTACGAGTGGCTGGAGGGGCCTCTGCTCCGACCTTTCGGACCGGAAGAGCTCGACGTCGCGCTGCAGGACGCCCCGGACGCGGACTGCACCTTCGTCTTCGTGCAGGCGGAGTGCGCGCCGGAGCAGGCGGTCGCCGAGGTGGACTGGGTCGCGTCGCTGGCGTCGCGGGTGCCGGTGCGGGGCATCGTGGCACGAGCGCCGCTCGAGGATCCGGCGGCGACGGACGAGCACCTCGCGGCGTTCGCGACGCGGCCGCTCGTCGTCGGCGTGCGACGGCTGCTGCAGCCCGAGCCGGAGGGATTCTGTCTGCGACCGGGCTTCCTGCGCTCGGCGGAGGCGGTCGCCGCGGCCGGGCTCTCGTTCGACGCGTGCGTGCGCTGGGAGCAGCTGCCGGATGTCGTCGCGTTCGCCGACGCCCTGCCCGAGCTCGCCATCGTGCTGGACCATCTGGGCAAGCCCGAGCTGGGATCGCCCGATGACGCCGACCCGGCCGACGGCACCCCATGGGCGGAGTCTCTCCGCGACCTCGCGCAGCGGCCGAACGTCGTGTGCAAGCTCTCAGGGCTTCCGGCGGAGTCGCCCGGCGAGTGGACCGACGCCCAGGTGAGGCCGTTCCTCGACGTGGCACTCGACGCGTTCGGTCCCGACCGCCTGCTGTTCGGCAGCGACTGGCCCGTCTCCGCTCCCTACGGGCGCTGGCTCGACACGGTGTCGTCGTGGCTGGCCGACCGCGTCGGCGAGCATCGCCGGAGGGCGGTGCTGGCCGAGAACGCCGAACGGATCTACCGGCTGGGGTAGCGGCATCCGTCCCCCGGAAGCGGGAGGGGCCCGCTCGCCCGCCTGCGGACTCGTTCGACAGGTCAACCAGGGTCTTACCGGAGATTTCGCGCCAGGGCGCTCCTGTGGAAGGGCGGTTGACCTGTTGGACCAATCCTGCGCCGGTGCCGGTATCCCCCTGGGGACCGTGAGTCAGGAGCCGGCCGGACGCAGGCGGAGAGGCGACATCCCGCCGTCCACCTCGATATAGGTGCCCGTCGTCGAGCCCGACGTCGGGCTCACGAGGTACAGCACGGCGCCGGCGACCTCGGCGGCCGACACCAGGCGCCCGTGGGGCTGCCGCGCCTCGAGCGCTGCGCGCTCGGCGACGGGGTCGGGGGCGCTCGCGAGCAGCCGCCCGATCCACGGGGTGTCGGCGGTGCCGGGGTTGACGGCGTTGACGCGGATGCCCTCGCGCAGGTGGTCGGCGGCCATCGCGCGCGTGAGGGAGAGCACGGCCCCCTTCGACGCGCTGTAGAGCGCGCGCTGCGGGAGGCCCGCGGTGGCCGCGATCGACGACGTGTTGCAGATCGCCGCGGCGGGCGAGCGCCGCAGCCAGGGGAGCGCGGCCGACGTGACGCGCGCGATCCCGGTGACGTTGATCGAGAGCACGCGCGCCCACTCGTCGTCGTCGTTGGCGGCCACGTCGCCCTGTGCGCCGATGCCGGCGTTGTTCACGAGGATGTCGATGCGCCCGAACCGTGCCCCGACCTCGGCGATCGCGCGGTCGACCGCGGCGCGGTCCGACACGTCGGCGGCGAACGCCTCGAACCGCGGGTCGGCGCCCGACGGGTCGCGATCGAGCACGGCGACCTCAGCGCCCTCCTCTGCGAGCGCCGTCGCGATCGCCGCGCCGATGCCCGAAGCTCCACCCGTCACGACGGCGACGAGGCCGTCGAGCTGCCGGCCGCTCACCGGTTCGCCTCCCAGGCCACGAACTCCTGGCGCTGGGCGCCGAGGCCCTCGATCTCGATGTCGACGACATCGCCTGGCCTCAGGTACGGGAACCTCCCCGACAGCGCCACGCCCTCGGGGGTGCCGGTGAGGACGAGGTCGCCGGGCTCGAGTGCGAGGAACTGCGACAGGTGCCACACGATGTGGTCCACCGGGAAGATCATGTCGGCGGTCGAAGAGTCCTGGCGCGGCTCACCGTTGACGAGGCTGCGCAGGCGCAGCGCCTGCGGGTCGACCTCGTCGGGGGTCACGAGCCAGGGGCCGGTGGGGTTGAAGCCGGGTGCGCATTTGCCCTTCGACCACTGTCCGCCCGACACCTCCAGCTGGAACGTGCGCTCGGACAGGTCGTTCGCCGTGACATAGCCGGCGATGTGCGCGGCCGCGTCGGCGGGGGAGTCGAGGTACGCCGCCCGGCGGCCGATGACGACGCCGAGCTCGACCTCCCAGTCCGTCTTGTCACTGCCCCGCGGGATGGTGACCGCGTCGTTGGGCCCCACGACGGTGTTCGGCGTCTTGAGGAACATGACGGGGGCGCGCGGCGGGGCGACTCCGGACTCGGCGGCGTGCGCCGCGTAGTTCAGTCCGATGCACACCACTGCGCTCGGCCTTGCGATCGGGGCGCCGATGCGCAGCGCGTCGGCGCCGTCGAGCTCGGGGAGGAGCCCTGCGGCGATGGCGGCGGAGGTGCGGCCGACGGGATCGTCGGCGAGGAATCGGCCGTCGACATCGGATGTGAGCGGGCGCAGATCGAGGTGACGGTCGCCGTCGAGGACGACGGGGACCTCGCTGCCGGACTCGCCGAGGCGCGCGAACTTCATGGCTCTCCTGGATATCTCGATGCGGGCGGCGTCGCGGCCGTCAGGGCCCGCGGGCGTGATTGACAGTATAGACATCGGATGTTTACACTGCGAGCGGTTCGATCCCGAGCCGCGAAACAGCTGGAGCCGACCCGTGAGCCGCATCGTCGCCTTCGAGACGACAGACATCCGCTTCCCCACGTCGCTGAGCCTCGACGGCTCCGACGCGATGAACCCCGACCCCGACTACTCCGCCGCCTATCTCCGTATCGTGACGGATGCCTCGGACGGCGTCTCCGGTCACGCCTTCGTGTTCACGATCGGGCGCGGCAACGACGTCCAGGTCGCCGCGCTCGACGCGCTGGCCCCGCACCTCCTGGGGCGCGACCTGGAACCGCTCCTCGACGACATGGGCGCGACGAACCGCGAGCTCGTCGGCGACTCGCAGCTGCGCTGGCTCGGCCCCGAGAAGGGCGTGATGCACATGGCGATCGGCGCGGTCGTCAACGCGCTGTGGGACATCAAGGCCAAGCGCGCGGGACTCCCGTTGTGGCAGCTGCTGTCGCGCCTGAGCCCCGAGGAGATCGTCGCGCTCGTCGACTTCCGCTACCTCACGAACGCCCTCACCCCGGAGGACGCGCTGCAGATCCTCCGCGACGCCGAGCCCGGGCGCGCCGAACGAGAGCGCGAGCTGCTCGCGACGGGCTACCCGGCGTACACGACGAGCCCCGGCTGGCTCGGCTACTCCGACGAGAAGCTCGCGCGTCTCTGCCGTGAGGCCATCGCGGACGGCTTCGGCCAGATCAAGCTCAAGGTCGGCGCCGACCTCGAGGACGACGTCCGTCGTCTTCGCGTCGCGCGCGAGGTGTGCGGCGAAGGCTTCCCGATCGCGATCGACGCGAACCAGCGCTGGGACGTGTCGGAGGCGATCGAGTGGGTGAACGCGCTGGCCGAATTCGACCCCGCGTGGATCGAGGAGCCCACGAGTCCCGACGACGTGCTCGGTCACGCCGAGATCGCGCGCGGCGTCGCGCCCGTGCGGGTGGCGACCGGCGAGCACGCCCAGAACCGCGTGATCTTCAAGCAGCTGCTGCAGGCCGGCGCGATCTCGGTCATGCAGATCGACGCGGCACGGGTCGGCGGGGTCAACGAGAACATCGCGAACCTCCTTCTCGCGGCGAAGTTCGGCGTGCCGGTGTGCCCCCACGCGGGCGGGGTCGGCCTCTGCGAAGCCGTGCAGCACCTGTCGATGTTCGACTTCGTCGCCGTCACCGGCACGCGAGAGGGCCGCATGATCGAGTACGTCGACCACCTCCACGAGCACTTCGTGGTGCCGACCGACGTGCGCGGGGGCGTGTACCTCGCGCCGACCGCGCCGGGCACCGGTATGGAGATGAAGGCGGCAAGCCGCGCCGAGTACGCGTTCGGATCGACGGATGCTGCGACCCGAACGCGGTGACTTCCCAGGGCGTCCCCTCACCCGCCTCGGGTACGGCGCGGCGAACATCGGCAACCTGTTCCGCGCGCTGAGCGACGACGAGGCCTGGGCCATCCTCGACGCGGCCTGGGAGAGCGGCATCCGGTACTTCGACACGGCCCCGCACTACGGCCTCGGGCTCTCGGAGCGGCGTCTGGGCGCATTCCTCAGGACCAAGCCGCGCGACGAGTTCGTGATCTCGACGAAGGCGGGGCGACTCCTCCGCCCCAACCCGGAGGATGACGGGGGCCTCGACCTCGCCGCCGACTTCCATGTGCCGGCGACCCTGCGCCGCGAGTGGGACTTCTCCGAAGCGGGCATCCGCGCGAGCCTCGATGAATCGCTCGAGCGCCTCGGCCTCGATCGCGTCGACGTCCTCTTCCTGCACGACCCCGAACGGCACGACCTCGACCTGGCGCTGCGCGAGGCGTTCCCCGCGCTGGAGCAGTTGCGGGCTGACGGCGCGGTCGATGCGATCGGCGTCGGCTCGATGGTGACGGAGGCGCTCGCGGCCTCGGTCGAGAGCGCCGACCTGGAGCTCGTCATGATCGCCGGCCGCTACACGCTGCTCGAGCAGCCGGCCGCGGACGCCGTGCTGCCGGCCTGCCGAGCGCGGGGGACGGGGGTGGTCGCGGCATCCGTCTTCAATTCCGGGCTGTTGGCGAAGGACGAGCCGGAGCGCGACGACCGGTACGAGTACGGACGGCTGCCGGAGCCGTTGTGGGAACGCCTGCAGCGCATCGTCGCCGTGTGCCGCGCGCACGATGTGCCGCTGCCCGCCGCAGCCGTGCAGTTCCCCCTGCGCGACCCGGCGGTGCGCGCCGTCGTCGTGGGCGGCAGCCGCCCCGAGCAGCTGCGTCGCAACGCCGAGCTCATGGCGATCGGGATCCCCGCCGCGCTGTGGGAGGACCTGGACGTCGCAGGCCTCATCCGCTGACCGGCGATCCCTCGTCGTC
Source organism: Microbacterium sp. NPDC056569 (assembly GCF_042793475.1). Taxonomy (NCBI): domain Bacteria; kingdom Bacillati; phylum Actinomycetota; class Actinomycetes; order Micrococcales; family Microbacteriaceae; genus Microbacterium; species Microbacterium sp. NPDC056569. Next base: position 58,844 of record NZ_JBHTUV010000019.1, read on the forward strand.
CGGGCGGCTCAGCCGTTGAGGCCGAAGAGGTCGAGCGGGTGCGTGAGGCGCCACCACGGCGACGGTTCGGTGATGTCGGCCGCGAGCGCGAGGTCGACGGTGGTGGCGTCGAGCGGTCCGGTCACGCTCAGCGAGCCGACCACGTCGCCGGCGTCGCGGTGGTCGCCGAGGTTGTAGGTGGTCGCGACGGTGCCACTGCCGCCGTTCCACAGGATCACCGACGCATCGCCCGACGTGACGATGTCGACCTGGTCGCCCCACAGCGTCTCGACCTGGCCGGCCACGGTGCTGGCCGTCACCGACGGCTTGAGCTGCAATTCCGACTCGAGCTGCGCGTACAGCGCGCGCGACGCCGCGAGGCGCGCTTCGTCGTCGGGCTGGCCGAGCACCGACGCGTACAGGCGCACGGTCTGGTCGCCGATCGTGACGTCCTTGGCCGAGAGCAGGTTCCACGCGTCCAGCGTGCCGGTCTTGATGCCGACCACGCCGGGATCGGCGAGCAGGCCGTTGGTGTTCTCGACGTGCCCCGCTCCAGGGAGGTCGACGGACTGCTTCGCGACGATCTCGGCGATCACCGGGTGCGCCATCGCCTTCTGCGCCAGCGTCACGAGGGCCTCGGGGCTCGCGCTGTTGCGCGGGTCCATGCCGGTGGGCTCGCGGACCGTGATGCCCGGAACGCCATGGGCCGAGAGCCACGCGTTGGCGGCGGACGCGTACACGGCGTCGGACGGCCAGATGTTCTGCGCCAGGCGGTCGGCGTAGTTGTTCGCCGAGCCGATCAGCATGCCCTCGAGCATCTGGTACTCGGTGAGCGCACCCCCGACCGGGACGTCCAGCGCGGACTCGCCGCCCGCGCGGTACTGCCAGTAGCGGGAGCGGTCGGCGGACGTGAAGCGGTACTCCGGCCCCTGCTCGCCCACGGCGAGCGGCATCTCCTCGAGCACGACCAGCGCGGTCACGACCTTGGTGATGCTGGCGATCGCGTCGGCGTCGGCTGTGGAGGCGAGCGTTCCCGGGATGCCGGCGACGGCCTCGGCCGCGCTGCCCTGCGCGGGCCACGCGGGCGCCGCGGCGGGGGCGGCGATCGGCTGCACCTCCATCGCGGTCACGGTGGGGGCGACGGCGTGCAGCGGCCACAGCAGGGTCGTCCCGGCGTAGGCGCCGACCACCGCCGCGATCGCGAGCGTGGGCACGACGACGGCGGCGCGGAACGGAGAGCGTCGCGGGGCGTCGGAGAGGAGATCGGCCTCCACCGTCACGTAGGGGCTCGCCGCAGCCGAGAGGTCGGCAGGCGCGGCGCCGTGCTCGACGACCGTCTCGTCGACCCAGGCCAGAGCGGCCCGACCATCGGTGACGGCGGTGACGGTCGCGTCGCCGGCGACGGCGACGGCGGGGAGGACGAAGCCGGAGGGGTCGACCGGGTCGGTCGGGTTCCAGGTCGCGACCGAGGGCATGTCGGCCAAGGGGACGGTCGCGATCGTCGGCGCGACAGCGGTCACGTCGACCGGAGCCGTGCTCGTGGGCGGGTAGACAGCATCCGTCTCACCGGTCTGGATCGTGAGGATGCCGCCATCCGGCGCATCGTCGGAACCCTGCGTCGGGACGGCACCGGTCCGCGCGCGTCGCGCACGACGCGTGGGTACCGGGGTGTCGTCCGAGCTCATCCCCCCAAAATACCCGCTGAACCGGCGGTATACTCGTCGGCACAACCACGGGAGTCCGGTGAGCCGGGCTGAGAGGAAGCGATCCACGCTTCGACCGTCGAACCTGATCCGGATCATGCCGGCGCAGGGAGGAGCTCATATGCACGCGTCCACGTCCGCATCCACCCCCGTTGCGGCCCACTCGCAGCCCCCGCGCAGCCTCCGCTGGCGGGTCGTCGACATCGTCGTCGCCGCGGTGCTCGGCGTCGCGATCGGCCTCGTCTTCTGGGCCTGGAACACCGTCGGCGGCACCTGGTTCGTCGCCATGGACGGTCTCACTCCGGGCCTCGGCGGCATCGCCGTCGGCATCTGGCTCATCGGCGGCGTGATCGGCGGCCTCGTCATCCGCAAGCCCGGAGCGGCGCTGCTGGTCGAAGTGATCGCCGCGCTGGTCTCGATGCTCATCGGCAACGTGTGGGGCGTCTCGACCCTCTTCTCGGGCATCGTGCAGGGCCTCGGCGCGGAGCTCGTCTTCGCGATCTTCCTCTACCGTCGCTTCACGCTGCCCGTCGCGATGCTGGCCGGTGTCGGCGCCGCGGTCGGTGCGTGGGTGTTCGAGCTGTTCTACGGCAGCTCGCCGAACATCCTGAAGACTCTCGAGTTCAACGTCATCTACCTGGTGTCGCTCGCGGTGTCGGGCGCCCTCCTCGCCGGCCTCGTCGGCTGGTTCGCGGTGCGCGGGCTCGCCGCCACCGGTGCGCTCAACCGCTTCGCCGTCGGACGCGAAGCGCGCCGCGAGGTCTGACGTGACGGCGACCCACCCGGCTCGCATCACGGCGGCGGGCTGGGGCTGGCGCTACGGCGGGCGGCGGGCACCCGCCGTCCGCGACGTCTCGTTCACGATCGAGCCCGGCCAGCGCGTGCTCCTGCTCGGGGCATCCGGCGCCGGCAAGTCCACCCTGCTCGCCGGGATGGCCGGCCTCCTCGGCGGCGCGGACGAGGGTGACGAGACCGGGTCCCTCCTCATCGACGGCGAGCGTGCCGAGGCACACCGCGGTCGCGTGGGGCTCGTGCTCCAGGATCCCGACTCGGGCGTCGTGCTGTCGAAGGTGGGCGACGACGTCGCGTTCGGCTGCGAGAACCTCGGCGTGCCGGCACCTGAGATCCCGTCCCGCGTGGCGGAGGCGCTCGACGCCGTCGGCCTCGACGTGCCCCTCCAGCGGCCGACGAAGGCGCTGTCGGGCGGGCAGAAGCAGCGCCTCGCGCTCGCCGGGGTGCTGGCGATGCGCCCGGGTGTGCTGCTGCTCGACGAGCCCACCGCCAACCTCGACCCGGACGGCGTGCGCGAGGTGCGCGTCGCCGTCGAGCGCGCGGTGCGCGACACCGGCGCGACTCTCGTGATCATCGAGCACCGCACCGCGGTGTGGGCCGACCTGATGGACCGGGTCATCGTGGTCGCCGCCGACGGCGGGCTCCTCGCCGACGGAACGCCGTCTGAGGTCTTCTCGCGCCACGGCGCCGCGCTCGCCGCCGCGGGCGTGTGGGTGCCGGGCCACCCCGTCGATCTGCCCGTGCTCCCTCCCGCGCCGGGCGACGCGCCGGCGGCGGTGGAGGCATCCGCTCTCTCGATCTCCCGCGACGGCCGCACGATCGTGCGGGCCGGGCTCGACCTCGCCGTGCCGCGTGCTGCCGCGACCGTGATCACAGGCCCCAATGGCGCCGGCAAGTCCACGCTCGCGCTGACCCTCGCGGGACTGCTGCCCGAGGCGGCGGGTCGCGTCGAGGCCGCGCCGGAGCTGGCAGGGCGCTCCGGCCGGCGCCCCTCGAGGTGGACGTCGCGCGAGCTGCTCACGCGCATCGGCACGGTGTTCCAGGAGCCCGAGCACCAGTTCCTCGCCTCGACCGTGCGCGACGAGCTCGCGATCGGGCCGCGGTCGCGCGGCGTGGACCCGGCCGCCGTCGACCAGATCGTCGACGAGCTGCTCGAGCGGCTGCACCTCGCGCCGCTCGCCGCCGCGAACCCGTTCACGCTGTCCGGCGGGCAGAAGCGGCGGCTCTCGGTCGCGACCGTGCTCGCCGACGCGCCGCCGGTGATCGTGCTCGACGAGCCCACGTTCGGTCAGGACCGCCGTGGCTGGATCGAGCTGGTGCAGCTGCTGCAGTCCGAGATCGCCGCGGGCACGACGGTCGTCGCCGTGACCCACGACGAGGACGTGCTGCACCACCTCGGCGGCCACCGCATCGAGCTCGGGGCGACCCTGCACGCGGGGGTGGGATCGTGACCGCCGTCGACGCCCGCGCCGACGTCGAGGCCACCGCGCGCCCGTGGCTCGACGGCGTAAACCCGGTCACCAAGATCGTGCTGGCGCTGCTGCTGTCGGTGCCCCTCTTCGCGTCCATCGACGCCACCAGCGCCCTGGTCGCGATCGCGCTCCAGCTCGCCTGCATCCCGCTGACGGGCCTCGCTCTCGCGACGGTCCTGAAACGGATGCTGCCCATCCTCGTCTTCGCGCCGGTCGCGGGTGTCAGCATGCTGCTGTATGCGGAACCGGGCGGCACCGTCTACTGGTCGTTCTGGTACGCGACGATCAGCGACGATTCGATCGCCCTTGCCGTCGCGGTGTGCCTGCGCGTGCTCGCGCTCGCGCTGCCGACCATCCTGCTCTTCGGACGCACCGATCCCACCGAGCTCGCCGACGCGCTCGCCCAGGTGGCGAAGCTGCCGTCGCGCTTCGTGCTGGGTGTGCTCGCCGGAACCCGGACCCTCGGGCTCTTCCTCGACGACTGGCGCAGCATGGGCCTCGCGCGACGCGCGCGCGGCGTCGGCGACACCGGTGCGGTCCGGCGCTTCTTCTCGATGGCGTTCGTGCTGCTCGTGTTCGCCGTGCGCCGCGGCACGAAGCTCGCGATGGCGATGGAGGCGCGCGGGTTCGGCTCGGGCATCCGCCGCACGTGGGCGCGGCCTTCGCGCCTGCACCCGCGCGACGCCGTCGCGGTGCTGGGAGGCACGGCGATCATGGCGCTCGCGATCGGCGCCGCGGTCGTGGTCGGCACGTTCCGCTTCGTCTGGTCCTGAGGACGCCGCGCGCCCTGGTCAGCCGCCGGCGACGAGGCGCTCGTAGCCGGGCTGGAGCGCCGGGAAGTAGTCGTCCCACTTGACCGTCGCGACGTCGACCCCGGCCTGCGTCGCGACGAGGCGGTCGAGGTAGTACTCCCAGCCCGGGCCGATCGAGCCGACCTCGTCCTCTGGGTTCAGCCGCTGGCCGAACGTGAGCACGGTGTCGCCGTGCTCGTCGGCGGCGAGCTCGAACCACAGGTGCCAGGCGCCGGACCCTGCCGAGGTGTCGCCCGCGAACCGCCTCGGACGATCGCACTCGAGGATCGTGTATTCCTCGCCCGCAGCATCCGGATCCTCCGCCGTCATGAAGAAGGTGACGTGCCCGCTCGCGGGATCGCCCTCCCAGCGCCCGATCCAGCGCTCGAGTCGTGCGGACTCGGTGAGCTCGCGCCACACCTCGTCGGCCGTCGCCCGGAAGCGCCTCAGGATCACGAGGTTCGGCTTGCCGTCGATGTCGCAGACGTTGCCGGTGATGTCGGTCATGTCGCGTTCCAGAGCTCCCGGTAGTACGACAGGCGCTCGCGATCCGGGTCGATCCCGTACGCCTCGATGAGGGCGTCCTCCCATCCCTCGCCATAGTTCCACGCCGTCGACATCGACGCCACGGCGATGTCGGCCCAGCGGTCGGCGACGCCCAGCGCGCCGAGGTCGACGTGCCCCTCCACCGGCCGTCCTCGCCGATCAGCGTGTTGGGACAGCACGCGTCGCCGTGGCACACGACGAGGCGGTCGATCGGCGGCGCCTCGCGGAACGCCTCGGGAACACGGATGCCGCGCCCCGCCGCGTTCGCGATGCGCGAGGGCACGCTCCACTCGAAGGGGCAGTCGTCGACCGGCAGCGCGTCGTGCAGCGCACGCAGACCCTGGCCGACGGCGCGGACGGCGGTGGCGGCATCCGTGATCCAGCGAGGGTCGACCGCCGACAGGCCCGGGAGTGCCGCCGTCACCATCCATTCGTGGCTCTCGTCACCGCCGGCTTCGAGGACCCGCGGCACGGTGGTGTGCACCGCCGCCCACCGCAGGCGCTCGACCTCACCGGCGAACGAGGTCTCGTCGTTGTGTGGGCCGTGCTTGATGTACCTGCCGTCGCTCGTGCGGAACGTCGCACCGCCGAGCTCGTTGAGCCAGACGGGCGTGAGCCCCGCGCCGCGCGCGAGCGCCCGCACCCGGGACGGGACTTCGACGTCTTCGACGGGGATCGTCACCCGCCCATCCTCTCGTCGAAGACCTATGAGTTGTGCTCACCTGTCGCAAAGTGCCCGTCAGCGCGGCAGTTCGTGACAGGTGAGCAGAAGGAGGCATTGCTCACCTGTCGCAAAGTGCCCGTCAGCGCGGCAGTTCGTGCCAGGTGAGCAGAAGGGGGCATTGCTCACCTGTCGCAAAGTGCCTGCGGACGCGGCAGATCGGGACAGGTGAGGAGAAGGGCCGACGCGAGGGCGAGGATCAGGACTCCAGGGCCTCGCGCAGGATCAGGGCATGGTTGTGGACGTCGTCGTGCACCGCGTGCAGCAGCGTCACGACGGGGTGCGGGGCGAGCTCCTCGCGCAGCGACGCGACGGCGGTGCTCGTGGGGCCGGCGAGCTCCGCCCGGTAGGCGGCCCCGAAGTCGGCCCACGACAGATCGTCGTGGTGGAAGGCCTTGCGCAGCTCGGTCGAGGGAGCGACCTCCTTCGCCCAGAGGTCGAGCGCAGCGCGCTCCTTCGAGAGCCCGCGCGGCCACAGCCTGTCGACCAGCACGCGGAAGCCGTCGTCCTGCGCGGGGTCGTCGTACACGCGCTTGAGCCGGATCTCCATGCGCCCATCCAACCCGCCCGTCCTGCGCCGCGCCACCGACGTGGTGGGATGGACGCATGCCCACCACGCGCGCCACCCGCCGCCGCGGCCCCCTCACGGCGCTCGAGGGCGAAGGGCCGGCGGTCGCGATCGGCGACGCCGCTGCCCGGCACGTGCGTCTTTCACCGGAAGGACTCTCCCGTCACATCGGCGAGCCACGATCGCAGTTCGTGCCGTGGGCGCAGGTGCACGCGGTCACGGTGGATCCCCCGGCGTCGTGGTGGCCGTACCCTGCGGTCTCCGACTTGGCGGCGGCATTGCTCGGCGGCGTGGCCGGCGGCCTCGAGGCCGGCGAGGCGTCCGAGACGCCGACCTTCCTCGTGGTCATCACGACGCTCGACGGGGAGCGGCTGGAGTGGCGCGCCACGCAGCACTACCTCTCGGGCTACCGTCGCGGCGACGCGCAGGCGACGACGCGGCTGGTCGAGTACCTGAGCGCGCGCGGGGAGGCGCGGCTGCTGCTCGCGCGGCCCGCAGAGCTGCTCGACCGCATCTCGGCGCTGACGCGCATCGGACCGCAGATCGGGCCGTGACGGTCCCGGCGACCGCCCGTTAGCCTGGTCCCGTCACCCATCCGCCGTGTGAACGGTGGGACTGAGTGCCGCGTATGCTGATACGCGGTACCGCAGAATCCGGACTTCGAAGGAGAATCCATGGACCTCACGGGCACCGCCGCACTCGTCACCGGCGGCGCGAGCGGACTCGGTCTCGCCACGGCCCGGCGTCTCGCCGCCGCGGGCGCGACCGTCACGATCGTCGACCTGCCGACCTCGGCGGGCGCCGACGTCGCCGCAGAGCTCGGGGGATCGTTCGCTCCGGCCGACGTCACCAGCCCGGAGCAGGTGGCTGACGCGGTCGCCGGGGCCGCAGCATCCGGCCCCCTGCGTGTCGTCGTGAACTGCGCAGGGATCGCGCCGCCAGCCAAGGTGCTCGACCGCGAGGGCAACCCGACCGGGCTGGACTTCTTCGAGCGGATCGTCCGCGTGAACCTCGTCGGCACCTACAACGTGATCTCGCAGGCCTCGGCCGCGATCGCGAAGACCGAGCCCACCGCCGACGGCGACCGCGGCGTCATCGTGAACACCGCGAGCGTCGCGGCGTTCGACGGCCAGATCGGGCAGCCCGCGTACTCGGCGTCGAAGGGCGGCGTGCACGCGATGACCCTCCCGATCGCCCGCGAGCTCGCGCGCTACGGCATCCGCGTCGTGACGATCGCCCCCGGCATCATGGAGACCCCCATGCTGATGGGCCTGCCCCAGGCCGCGCAGGACTCCCTCGGCGAGCAGGTGCCGTACCCGCAGCGCCTCGGCAGGCCCGACGAGTACGCGCGCCTGGTGATGTCGATCGTCGACAACGGCTATCTCAACGGCGAGACCATCCGCCTCGACGGCGCCATCCGCATGGCGCCGAAGTAAGGAGACCGAATGAGCGATTCGATCCTCGTCACGCGCGACGGCGCCCTCGCGCGCGTGACCTTCAACCGGCCGGCGTTCCTCAACGCGATGGGCTTCGAGATGGGTGCCCGCTGGCGCGATGTGGCGCACGAGCTCACCTCCGACGCGTCGGTGGGGGCCATCATCCTGGATGCTGCAGGCCCCGCGTTCTGCGCCGGCGGCGACGTGTTCGAGATGGCGACGTCGGGGGCCTCCGGCGCCGACGTCACGGGAGCCGCGCACACGATCCACGACGGCATCCGCGCCTTCGTGGAATCGGACAAGCCGATCGTCGCCGCCGTGCAGGGCGCGGTCGCCGGCGGCGGACTCGGGCTCATGCTCACCGCCGACTACATCGTCGCGTCGGAGCAGTCGAAGTTCGTGAGCAAGTACGCCAACATCGGGCTCACCCCTGACCTCGGCGTCTCGACGCTGCTGCCCGCCGCGGTCGGCCAGCGCCGCGCGCTGCAGCTCCTGCTGCAGGACCTCACGATCGACGCCCCGACGGCCCTCGACTGGGGCCTGGTCACCGAGGTCGTCTCCGCAGGCGACGTCGCCTCGCGCGCCGAGGCGGTCGCGCGGTTCTGGCTCGACAACGCGACCGGCGCGTTCGGGCAGGCCAAGCGCCTCGTCCGCACCGGTGCGGGGCGCTCGTTCGCCGAGAACCTCGACGACGAGGCCGGCTCGATCGGCGCCCGCTTCGACACCGACGAGGCCAAGATCCGCGTCGCGGCCTTCGCCGCAGCATCCGCCAAGTCCCGATCCTGACTTCCGACCCGAGGAGACCCACGATGAGCGACAAGCCCCTCGCCGGCAAGACCATCCTGATGTCGGGCGGCAGCCGCGGCATCGGCCTCGCGATCGCGCTGCGCGCCGCGCGCGACGGCGCCAACATCGCGCTGCTGGCCAAGACCGACACCCCCCACCCCAAACTCGAGGGCACCGTCCACTCGGCGGCGGAAGAGATCCGCGCGGCCGGCGGTCAGGCGCTCCCCATCGTCGGCGACGTGCGCAACGACGACGACGTCACCGAGGCCGTGCTCAAGACGGAGGGCGAGTTCGGCGGCATCGACATCGTCGTCAACAACGCGTCGGTCATCGACCTGTCGCGCTCGCTCGACCTCGACGCCAAGAAGTACGACCTCATGCAGGACGTCAACGTGCGCGGCACGTTCATGCTGTCGCGCGCCGCGGTGCCGATTCTGAAGGATGCTGCGAACCCGCACATCCTCTCGCTCTCGCCGCCGCTCAACCTGTCGCCGAAGTGGCTCGGCGGGCACACCGGCTACACCCTCGCGAAGTATGGCATGACGATGGCGACGCTGGGGATCGCGGCGGAGTTCGCCGAGGCGGGCATCGCCGCGAACACGCTGTGGCCCCGCACCACCATCGCGACCGCCGCGGTGCAGTTCGCGCTCGGCGGCGACCGCATGATGAAGGTCAGCCGGACGCCGGAGATCTACGCCGACGCCGCCTACGAGATCTTCACGAAGCCCTCGCGGGAGTACACCGGCCAGACGCTCATCGTCGAGGACGTGCTCGAGGACGCCGGCGTGACCGACTTCTCGGGCTACGCGGCCGTGCCGGGCACCCCCGACGAGGCACTGTTCCCCGACATCTTCCTCGACTGAGACGACCCGCGGATCCCCTGTCTCGAGGCCGCGCGCGGACGTATGGTGGGCCCATGGCGGTGCGGAGCCTGTTCCCCATCCTGCTGACCCGCGAGCTCCCCGAGCTCGTGAGGTTCTACGAGCGAGCGCTCGGCGCGGTCGTCGACTACCGGTTCGCCGACGCGCACGGCGCCGACGCCTACGTGTCGCTGAAGATCGGTGCGGCGTCGCTGGGGATCGGCCGTGACGAGGACGCGCTGCCCCCCGGTGCGGGTGAGCGTGTCGCACTGTGGTTCTACGTCGACGACGTCGACCGCGCATTCAGGGCGTGGGTGGCCGCCGGCGGCCACCCGATCCAGTCGCCCGAGGACATGCCGTGGGGCGAGCGCGTCGCGCAGGTGCGTGACCCCGCCGGCAACCTGGTGAACCTCGGCGCCGAGGCCCTCGCGGCCGAGAGCTGACGCGGCCCGGCGCCCGACCGCGACGCCCGGGCGCAGCATCCGTCTCCCGTCCCCGCGCGGCCGCGCGCACGCCGGAGACGCCGTCGGCGACGTTGCGCGACGGCGTTCGCGAGGATCATTCTCAATAAGAGAAATCCGCAGAAACACTGGCGTGGTGACGTTACCAGTGTTAGCTTTCCTTCGGTATCAGAGGACGGCGTGCTCACCGGAGAGCACGACGATGCGACGTCGCATCGCCATGGTCTTCCGGGAGCGTCCCTGTTCGTCCCGACGCGCGTTCCGACGCGCCGACGGCTGATCCGCACACGCAGCACGGCACCACGTGCGACGTGTCTCGCCGCCGGGGCACCGCTTCGGCGTCACGGAATCCACGGAAGGATCTGCAATCCATGAAGCGCTTCACCAAGCTGACTGCGGGAGCCCTCGTGCTCGCCGTGCCCCTCGCGCTCACCCTGACGTCCTGCAGCAACTCGGGCGGCGGCTCCGGCGAGGGCGACGGTGACGAGAAGCTCACCGTCTGGACCTGGGACCCCGCCTTCAACATCTACGCGATGGAGGAGGCCGAGAAGGTCTACCAGGAGGACCACCCGGACTTCGAGCTCGAGATCGTCGAGGTGCCCTGGGACGACCTCCAGACGAAGCTCACCACGATCGCCCAGTCGCAGGCGTTCGGAGAGCTGCCCGACATCTTCCTCATGCAGAACAACGCGTTCCAGAAGAACGGGCTGAACTACCCCGACCTGTTCTCGGACTTCAGCGACTCCGACATCGACTTCTCGGAGTTCCCGCAGTCGGTGGTCGACTACTCCACCATCGACGACATCAACTACGGCGTGCCGTTCGACGCGGGCACCGCGATCACGGCGCTGCGCACCGACGTGCTCGGGGCGGCCGGCTACACGGTCGACGACTTCACGGACATCACGTGGGAGGACTACCTCACGATCGGCAAGGACGTGCTCGCCAAGACCGGCCAGCCGCTGCTGTCGGGCCAGGCCGGCTCCGCCGACATCCCGATGATGATGCTCCAGTCGGCCGGTGCCAGCCTGTTCGACGACGAGGGCAACCCCACCATCGTCGACAACGAGGCGCTCGAGGCGGCCATCGACATGTACACGCAGCTCGTCGAGGCGGGCGTCCTGGTCGAGGTGAACTCGTGGGACGAGTACATCGGCACGCTGGTCAACGGAACCGTCGGCGGCACCATCAACGGCATCTGGATCGTCGGCTCGATCCAGACCGCCGAGGACCAGTCCGGCAAGTGGGGCGTGACCAACCTCCCCAAGCTGGACACGGTCTCCGGTGCGACGAACTACTCCGCGAACGGCGGCTCGTCGTGGGCGATCTCGTCGACGGCGGATGTCGACCTGGCGTCGGACTTCCTCGCGGCGACCTTCGCCGGCTCGACGGAGCTGTACGACACGATCCTGCCGAAGGCGGGCGCGGTCGCGAACTGGATCCCCGCGGGTGACAGCGACGTCTACAACGAGCCGAGCGAGTTCTTCGGCGGCCAGGCGATCTTCGCCGACGTCGTCTCGTTCGGCCCCGAGGTGCCGTCGAACAACACCGGCGCGTACTACTACGAGGCCCGCGACGCGGTGAGCACGGCCATGACGCAGATCATGGGCGGCACCGACATGGCGACGGCCCTGACCGAGGCGCAGTCCACGGTCGAGTTCGCGATGGAGTGACCACTGGAGCCGGTCCGGCCG
>NZ_JBHTUV010000020.1:0-65939 GCF_042793475.1 Microbacterium sp. NPDC056569
GGGTGGACGAGAGGGTGGGAAGCACCCACACTCTCGTCCACCCGGTGCACTCTCGCGGTCTGGACCCGCGGTGAGGGGCGGGCGGGGCGGGCGGAGGGGGCGGAGCGGGCGGAGCGGCTCCGGCCTCCGGCGTCCCGGCGTGAATGCCGCGTCCCCCGGACCGATGGGGTCAGTCCGGGGGACGCGGGGCGAGGGTCAGGGCTTGCCCGGCGCCTTCTTCACCTTCTGCGTCTCGGCGGAGAGCAGCGTCTGCGAGACGCGATCATCGCCCGACACCGTCACCCTCACCCGGAGCTGCGCTCCGACGAGGTCGGCTGTGGGGCTGAACGACGCCTCGGTCGCACCGGAGATCGGCGCGCCGTCCGCGATCCACTGGTAGGCGACTCCCGCCGCTCCGGGCGCCTCGACCTGGGCGGTCAGGACCTCGCCGACACGCGGCGTGCCCGCGACCGCGGGTGGTGCGGCGGCCATGGCCTCCGTGCTCCCGAAGTCGAGCCACGTGCCCTCGAGCGCCGTGTAGCCCTGCGGACGCTCGTCCCAGTCGCAGACGCCCGACGGGAACGTCGCGAGCAGTCGCGCCCACTGCGCATCGGTCATCGCCGGATAGCTCGCCCGGGCCGGCTCCGTCAGCGCGCACTTCAGACCGTCCGCGATGAGCGGCATGCCCGCCTCCGCCCGCGGCTGCGAGTGGTAGGGGTACAGCGTGTTGCACGCCGTCGACGGGTCGTCGTAGTCGAGCGGCTCGGCGATGAACACCATCTGCGCGTCGTAGCAGCCGTCGACGAGGTCCGCCGGACGTGCGGCGACGGTGCGCGCGCGGTCGCCGGGCCCGCCCGCCGCCTCGATCGCGTCGAGCCAGTCCTCGAGCTTGTCGAGCGCGGCCACCCGCATCTGATTCGTGTTGGCTCCGATGTTGGCGCCCGTCCAGTTGACGTGAGTGCCGGCATCCCCGTACGCCGCGAGCATGCGCTCGCGGATGATCGCCGAGCGGTAGCGCTCGTGGAAGTCGCCCGTCAGATCGGTGTAGTTGCGGATCTCGATCACGGGTGTCCACGCCAGACCGCCCGTCATCATGTTGATGCGCCCGGTGGCGTATGCCCGCTGGATCGCGTCGACGCTCGCTTCGGAACGCGCAGCGGTGCGGTTGCCGTCGACACCCATGCCACCGACCTGCTCGTTGAGCGACACGAACTGCTCGACGGTGATCGCCCCGCTCTGCAGGGCGTTCCAGCCGTACTGCACGCCGACGTTGTCGGGTTCCACGCGCAGGCCACGGCCCTCGGCATCCGTCCCGTAGACGTTCTTGACCATGTCCGCGATCGTGCAGCGGAGCCCTCCCGGGTTGCTGGGCGACCAGCGGTCTGCGACGGGGATCGCGGCGTTGCAGCCGCGGGTGGGGTCGTCCACGCCGTCGAAGAACGTGAAGCCGTTGCACGTGCCGGGAACCGCGTGGCCGGTGACCGCGACCTTCTGGGAGTTCGTCCAGCCGGCGCCGGTGGGCGAGTTCCAGTAGTTGAGGAGCGCCCGGCAGTCGTGGCCGCCGATCGTGGTCGACCGCTCGTCCGGGTACCCGATCTCGCCCAGCAGGCCGTCGAGGATGCCGGGGTAGTTGTTGGCCAGCAGCAGCTGCTGCATGGTGCCCGCGGATCCGCCCGAGCCGATCGTGTAATCGATGGGTCCGAGCTGCTCGACGACGTGCTCCTTGACCATCATCGCGGTCTCGGCGCTCGTGACGTCGTTGCAGTTCTGCGCGTAGACGTTGAACGTCGCGGAGGCGACGGCGTACCCGCGGCTGAGGAACAGGTCGTTCTGCACGCCGCCGGTGCTGGTGCCCTGCCAGTACCCGACGCCGCACGCGCCGCCGAAGGTGTAGACGAGCTTGCCGTTCCAGCCCGGGGTGTCCGCCCACGGCGTCGGCTCGGCGCTGCCCGGCACGTGGAGGACGGCGGTCTCGTACACGGCGCGGTTGATGGTGCCGCGCTCGACGCGCACGATGTACGGGACGGTGGCGCCGGCGACGGTCGTCGTCGCGAGATTCGCCGGGGTCGACCCGTCGGTCGGGTAGTTCGCGAACTGCCCGGCCGTCGTGCGGTAGCGGTAGCTGACCGCGGGAGCAGCGACGTGGCAGTCCGCGTCGACGGGGCCGAGGTTCCAGGCCGGGCCGGCGGCCGTGCAGTACATCGGATGCTGCGGTCCGGAGAACACCGGTCCGGTGATGGGGTGGTTCTCGACCTCGAGCGCGGCCTGGACCTGACCGTTCTTCTTCGTGACCTGGATCTCGCTGACGCCGACCGGAAGGCCCTCGACCAGACCGATCAGGCGCCCTTCGACCGGGCGGAACGCATCGGTCACGTCGACACCCGCTGACGCGATGCGGAAATCTTCACGGGCGCCGGCGACCGAGACCAGTGCGTCGCCGCCGGAGACGCTGTCGGCGCGCCCCGACTCGACCTCGATCGTGACCGGCTGCGCGGCGCTGACCGCGGTCGGCAAGGTCAGGCCGGCGAGGATCAGGCCCGCCGAGGCGACCACTCCCATCGCGAGCGGCCCGGTTCTGGATCTCTTCATTGCACCCTCCGTGGACGTCGTCGTCATGGCGCAGCATCGTCGCTGCCGCCTACGCGACAGAGTAGAACTCGTGGTGACGCTCGTCAACGAAAGATTAAGTGTTGGGGTCCTCCGTCATCCGACGTCGCGTCACCCGTTGCGCGAGATCCGCGTCGATCTCGCCGACGACCGCACGGATGCGACTCTCTGCGGCGTCCCCGAGCTGGTTGTAGCGCAACGCCCACGCACGACGGGTGGCCGCACGAGGCCAGTCGCCCGGCACCAGTTCGGCCGGCATCCCGGTGTCCAGCAGGCGGAACCCCTGCCAGCCCAGCATGAGCCGCATGCGCTCCGTGAACGCCGCCACGGGCGCGTCCGGCTGCTCCGACGCCATCGCGGCGGCGAACCGTCGATACTCCGCGGCGATGTCATCGAGGTTCCACGCCGACTGCGCGCCCCCGACGATCGTCGTCTGGAGGGTGGCGCGCATGGCGGTGACGTCGCCGACACCCAGGTCGCGAAGCTCGGACATCGCCGCGTCGGCGCGATCGCGCGGGGACACCCACACGCCGTCGTACAGTGGCGCGAACCCCAGCCAACGGAGCCGGGACCGCGCGAGATGCCGGGACGACCGCTCGGATTCCGGGATGGAGAACGCCAGGACCGTCCACAGCCCGTCCCACGAGGGCTCGATGAGACCGAACGACTCGAGCCAAGCGCCCTCCTCTTCGACGATATCGGAAGCCCGCGGCGTGAGACTGTGGGTCGTCCGCCGGCCCGTGCGCTCGGCGGCCAGCAAGCCGCCCCGCACCATCCGCGCCAACGTCGCCCGCGCGGCCGCCTCCTTGAGTCCGAGGTCGGTCAGGGCGGTGACGAGCGCACCCGTCGGAAGCGGCTCCTCGACGCGCCACCAGTAGTCGCCGAAGACGGTGAGCACCTGGCGGACGGGGGATACCCGGCGGATCTCCGGCGGGCCGGCACCGTCCTCGGCGAGAGTCATGCGTGACATCATCCCACCGGCGCCGATGGGGCGAGGATCGACACCTAAGCTGAAGACGTGCCGGACATCAGTCGAGACCCCCGAGGTACTCCCGCGACCGACCGGCTCAACTACACCGCGTACCGCCTGGCCCGCGCCCTGAACCGGGCCGCGGAGAACAGCGCCCTCGCGTACGGCGTGACCCTCCCGCAGCTGCTGATCCTGCAGGTGCTCGGCGAGGGTGTGCCGCTCTCCAACGCCCAGATCGCCCGCCGGACGTTCGTCAGCTCGCAGGCCGCGCACGTGGTGTCGGGTGAGCTGCTCGCGTCCGAGCTGATCGAGCGGGTGGAGCATCCGACCAATCGGCGGGTGAGGCTCGTCCGGCTGAGCGAGGTCGGCTGGACGCGACTGGCGGAGTGCGAACGCGAGATCCGCCAGCGCGAGGAGCGCCTCGCGGAGGCGATCGGGCCCGAGCTGGGCGACTCGCTGGCGGAGATCCTCGAACACGCTGCCGAGGTGCTCGCCGGGGGCTACTTCGGAGACAAGGACGCCGAAGCCGACGCCGTCGCACGCCGACGCCGCCCGAGCAACGGCTCCGGCATGACGCCTGCCTAGGCCGACCACGCGCGGCCGAGCCGTAGCAGCACGAACACCGAGCAGGCGAGCGCCGCGGTCCCGCCGATTGCGAGGGCGGTCCGCCCTCCGGATTCATCGATCACCCAGCCCATCAGGAGTGCCCCGAACGGCACCATGCCGTAGTTGCCGAGTGTGACGAGCGACATCGTCCGCCCGATGTGCCGCGGCGGCACGCTGACCTGCGCGGCGGCGTTGAGGATGCCCTGGTAGTACCCCACGCCTAGTCCGAGCAGGGGTCCGAGGGCGAGGAAGACGGGCAGTGTCGGCGCGGCCGCGTTGGCCAGCAGCGCGAGTCCCAGTCCGGCACAGGCGGCGGTGAGCGAGCGCACCGCGACGTGCGCGCGCGATGCGGCGAGGATTCCACCGAGGATCGCGCCGACTGCGTTGAGGGTGTGCGCGAGGCCGACGGCCGTCGCGTCCCCGTCGAATGTCAGCGCCACGGTGGAGGTCAGCACCAGCATCAGGTTGAGCGCGAGCAGCGCCACGACCGCGTTCACGACGAGCAGCGTGACCAGGGGGCTGTCCTGGCGCACGCGGTAGTCGTCGTCCGCACCGGCGCGGCTGCGGACCTCGCGCGGGTGCAGCGCGGACGGGCGGATGAGCGCGATCGACACGAAGACAAGAAGGAACGAGAGCGCATTGATGAGCATGCACGCGGTCGCGCCGAGTCCCTGGAACGCGACGCCGGCCAAGCCTGGGCCGATCGACCTCGCAGAGGCGAGCGCGATGGTGCTCAGCGACACCGCGCGACTGAGCTCGCCAGGACCGACGAGCTCGAAGATGATGCTCTGGGCCGCGACGCGGTCGAAGGTGTGCACGGTGCCGAGCGCCGCCACCAGGGCGTACAGCGCGCCGACCGGTACTCCCGGTAGCAGCGTCACCGCCGCCAGCGTCCCGACGATGACCGCCGACAGCAGCGAGGTGATCAACAAGATCGTGCGCGGGCGCACGCGGTCGGCCACCCGGCCCGCCGGGATGCTCAGCAGCAGCAGCGGCAGGAACTGGGCGACGGTCACGCCACTGAGGGCGCGCGCACTCCCCGTCGCATCGAGCACGACGAGTGAGAGCGCGAGGTTCTGGAACCACGTGCCGGTGTTCGACACGACCTGACCGGTGAAGTAGAGCGAGAACCTGCCATTCGCGAACGGCTGGAACACTCCCCCCGCGGTCACCGGGTCACGCGCTCGCGGGCACGCGGTCGCGCAGGAACGCAGCGATGCGATCGCGCACCGACGCCGTCGCCCGGGCGTCGGCATTGCTGCCGCGGATCTCGAGGACCGGGATGCCGCGATCCTCGAGCGCCGCCGAGATCAGGGCCCCGCCGGGCGTGTCGTCAGCGACGAGGTGCACGACGCCGTCCACACCGTGGGCGAGGGCTTCTTTGACGTACCAGGACGACGACATCGGCGGCACGTAGAGCAGGTCGGTCAGGCCGACGAAGCGCGCCGCCAGCGCGCGGACGGGGTCTTCGCCGTAGCGCGCATACCCGTCGGCGGCGATCGCCAGATACATCGACCACACGAACACCGCGTCGAACTCCTCCTGGAACGAGCGATACATGTCGAGGTCCGACCACAGCCCGCGCCCGATCCACATCAGCCGTCGCCGCTCGCGCGGCGCCACCGCGGCTCGGGCGTCGATGCGGCGGGCGACATCGTCGTGGAGGCGCTCCGCCGCCTCCACCGCCCATCGCGTCCCCCGGTGCCACTGCGGCACCATGACGCTCGGGATGATGTCGGTCACCGGCACCGGCAGCGGGCGCGCCGACGCGAGCAGGTCGCGGGTGCGCCTGTTCCACTCCGCCTGCTCGTTCGCCAGGGCCATGACGTCGGCCAGCCGGTCGCGGTCAAGCCGGCGGTCCAGCCGCGCCTCGAGCCAGGTGATGAGGTCCTCGATCTCGCCCTGGAGCAGGTCGATCCGGGGCGAGCCGAACACCTCCTCCCAGCGGTGCGTCACGAGGTCCCACCAGCCCTCCGGCGCCGGGTCGGCGGCCGTGCGCGAGAGCAGGAACGTCTCGGTGCCAGGACGGCGGCCCCACTGCTCGAAGATCTTGTGCGTGACGTCGCCGCCGCGCTCCGCGATGGCGAAGCGCGGCGCAGGCAGCCCGCCCCAGGGAGCGTCCTCTGCGAGCAGGCCCTGGGCCCCAAGCGGCAGCACGTCGTACTGACGGCTATAGTCCGGCAGACCGGCCGCCGCGACGGCGCGAAGGCTCGCCGGACCGGCACGCTTCGCCGAGATGATCGACGACCACCACTGGTTCACGACGTACGGGACATCCAGCGCGCGCAGAACCTCGTGCGGCGCGTCCGCGTTCGCCAGAGCGAGCGCCTCGCCGCCGCGGACCCTCTCGACCAGACCGCCGAACCACTCGCGCTGATGGGCGGTGGCCGCTGCGGCGCTCGGGAGTCGCTCGGGGGCGGCGGTCGGCGCGCTCATGCCGAAACCGCCTCTCCCGCCGGCGCATGGACCAGCCCACCGACGGCGTCGCCCTCGCCGCCGGGCGCCACGCGCGTCCGCACGCGGAACGGCACCTCGATCCCCGCGAGGAGTGCGGCCTGGTCGGCGACGTCCCAGGCCGGGGCCTCGTCGAGATCGCGGATGATTCCGACGACCCGCTCGGCACGGCTCTGCACCACGGCGTCGCGGGTGAGCCGCGCGCGGGCCGCGCTCGAGGCGGTGGCCGATCCCCCGACCCGGGCGAAGTGCTGATCGAGCAGATTCTCCAGGACCTCGTCGACATCGGCGCCATCGGCGGCCGCGCCCAGCCACGCAGCGTCCCCGGTGTCGTGGTCTTCGCTCACCACGACGCACGCCTGCTCTTCGAGCTCGCGGTAGAGATCGGCATCCGGGTGATCCGATCCCGTGACGTGGATGCGCGTGGCAGAGGCCGCCACGTCCGACCGCGCCCCATCCACGCGGGCGACCGCGTCGGACAGCGTCAGCCGGCTGGCCGCGATCATCGCCTCGAGCGCCACTGTGCCGCTGCAGCGCGGCGGAACGGCGCGGCGGCGGTCGCGCAGGCGCGCGATCGAGCGCCCCAGTTCGCGCTCCGCCTGCGCCGCCGCGGTCAGCGACGCGATGTCGGCGGGCCGACCGCTCACCCCCGTGAGGAAGGTCGTGAGGCTCTCGAGCTGGACGTGCGCGAACCGGCGTGCGGCGCTGGATTCCGCATGCGGCAGATCGAGGAGGTGCATTGCCAGGTGCGGCGCGATCGCGCGCAGCACGTAGAAGAGGCGGACGTGCGCCTGGCTGTCGGCGGACACGATGAGAGCGTCGCACTCGACGCGTCCGGCCGTCAGCTCCGTGAGGATCCGCGCGGCCGGGGCATCGACAGCGCCCAGCAGCTGGGCGGCAGCCGGATCGATCGGCCCCCGCCACGAGCCGGTGAGGCGATACGCTATGGCGCCGGCACCGAGAACGAGCTGACGGGGCACGTCGTTCCCGACGATCGCCACCACCGGCACGCTGCTCACAGCACGCCGTCCCGGCGCAGCGCCTCGACCCGCTCCTCGTCGTATCCCAGCAGCTCCGCGAGTACGTCGCGGGTGTGCTCGCCGAGGCCCGGGGCCGGCCGCGAGAGGTCGGCGGAACTCCGGGAGAAGACGACCGGCAGGCCGCTGCCGTAGAGCCCCTCGAAGTGCCCGAACCGAGGGTGCACGAGCGGCACCACCTCGCGCCGGCTGGTCACGATGTCGTCGCGGACCGCGGTCGCCGTGTCGCGCACGGGCGCTGCCGGCACACCGTTGCGTTCGAGCGCCGACAGCACTTCGGCGGAGGACCGCGTAGCGGCCCACTCCGCGATCATGCCGTGCAGCGCATCGGCGTGCGAGACGCGCGCGTCGCGCGACGAGAAGCGCGGGTCGTCGGCGAGGTGGCCGTTGTCCATCGCCGCGAGCGTGCCCTCGGCGAACTGATCCGTCGGCGCGCAGATGGCGAACCAGCCGTCCGCGGACTGGAAGGTCCCGAACGGCGCGAGACGCGGCACCACCGCGCCGGTGCGCAGGGGGAAGCCGACCGACTCCAGCGCGTCGAAGGGCTCGCAGGCGACGAGCGACGTGAGACTGCCGAGCATCGAGACGTCGACGTGCTGTCCCTCGCCGGTCGCCTCCGCGTCCATCACGGCGGCCAGCGTGCCGATCACGGCGAAGAGCGGTGCAACCAGGTCGCCGATCGGCAGCCCGAACCGGATGGGTGCGTCTCCTGGCTCTCCCGCGGTCATCATCACCCCGCTCAGCGCCTGGATGATGGTGTCCATCGCCTTGCCCTCACCGGATACGCCCTGCGCTCCGAACCCGCTGATGGAGGTGTACACGATCCTCGGGTTGACCTGCTGGACGGCCGCGTAGTCGATGCCGAGCCGCCGTGTGACCCCGGCGCTGTAATTCTCGACGACGATATCGGCGTGGCGGACGAGGTCGAAGAAGACGCTACGGCTCTCGGGGTGCTTGAGGTTGAGGGTGACGCTCTCCTTTCCGCGGCCGCGCGCCATCATCGACACCGACATGTCGTCGGGCCCGGTCCGCCGCATCTGCAGGCCGTCCGCGGTGACGTACGGGGAGTTGTTGCGCGAGGAGTCGCCGCCGCGGGCCGGGTTCTCGACCTTGATCACCCGTGCGCCGAGGCTCGCCAGCAGCAGCGTCGCGTATGGGCCGGCGAGCGCGGTGGTCAGGTCGATCACGGTCTTGCCGGCAAGGGGTCCATCGGTCGTGCTCATGTCAATCTTCCTTCGTCCGGGCGACGAGGCGATCGCCGGCCCAGTGGAGTTCCGTGTCGAATCCGGCTTCGCCGGTGATGCGCTGCAGATAGGCCGCAACCTGTTCGCCGCGCGGTGTCCGGCCGGCGGGCACCGGTCGCGCGTCGTCGTCGATCCAGCACGGGATGAGTCCCGCCTCGATGCCGGCGGCGCCCAGTGTCAGCACGGCGATCGCCGTGTGTCGACTCTCAGGGTGGAACGGGTAGTCGGGCATTGTGGGGTCCGGCGAGAAGCCGAACAGCCGCTGCCGCTGGCGCGCCCACGCCTCTCTTTCGGGTGCGTCGCCCGGAGCCGCGGACAGCGCCGCGGTCACGGTGGCGAAGTTCCCCAGCCCGTGGAAGATCGGTCGCCCTCGGTAGATCTCGACGCCCTTGAAGATGTGGGCGTGGTGGCCGAGGACGGCCGCCGCCCCGGCATCCACAGCGGCGTGCGCGATCTCCGTCTCGTACGCGGCGATCTCGACGGGCACATGCACCAGACCCTTGTGCAGGGCCACGATGACGACGTCGGCGGCGGTCGCAGCATCCGTCACCGCCCTCGCGAAGCGGCGAAGGCTCGACGGCTCCGCGAACGTGTCCACGCGCGGGGGTCCGCCGGGGTTCGCGTTGCGGGGCTCGTAGTGCGTGATGACGTCCACGTACGCCGCGCCGGGCTTGAGCGTCGTCGCCCGGCTCTCGCGCGGCCCGACGCAGTTGACGCTGAGCACGGCGATCCGGGTGCCGTCGATGTCGGCGATCGCGGGCGCGAACGCCTCGTCGATCGTCTCGCCGGTGCCCGTCGTCCGGATGCCGCGCTCCTCGCAATGGCGCGCCGTCTCGCGCATGCCCTCGGCGCCGAAGTCGTAGACGTGGTTGCCCGCGAGGGTCAGGATGCCGAACCCCGCGTCCGACAGCGCGTCCAGGGCTGACGGCGGCCCGGGCAGCGCGGGGACGTCCGTGGTCTGAACCACGCCCGACTCGACGTGCGGGATCTCGAGGTGGCCGATCACCAGGTCGGCCGCGCGCAGCACGTCGGCAGCGGGTTCGAGGAGCGGCCGCGCGTCGTCGCGCTCGAGGACGAGGTCGCCCACGGCGTGAATCGTAATCACGCGAGCCCGCCCGCCGGAGCCGCCGAGGTGCGCGTCAGGAACGTGCGCAGCCTCGTGGACTCGGGGCGGTCGAAGAAGTCCGCGGAGGGGCGGTCCTCGATGACCTGACCGTCGGCCATGAACACGCAGCGGTCGGCGACATGCCGGGCGAACTCCAGCTCGTGGGTGACGACGATCATCGTCATCCCGGTCTCGGCGAGATCCTTCATCACCTGCAGGACCTCGTCGACGAGCTCCGGGTCGAGAGAGCTGGTGGGCTCGTCGAACAGGAGGATCCGCGGCCGCGTCGCGACGGCGCGGGCGATCGCAACGCGCTGCTGCTGACCGCCCGAGAGCTGGCGCGGGTGGGCGTTCGCCTTGTCGGCCAGCCCGACGCGGGCCAGCAGCTCCATGGCCCGCTCCTTCGCCTCAGCTGGCGGCACCCCGTGCACCTTGACGGGCGCCTCGGTGATGTTGCGCAGCACAGTCCAGTGCGGGAAGAGGTTGAACTGCTGGAACACCATTCCCATCCGCCGGCGCTGGCGCTGCACATCGGCATCGGTCAGCGGACGGATGCCGTCACGGTGGCGCTCGTAGCCGAGGAGCTCGCCGTCGAGATACATCGCACCGCCCTGGATCGACTCCAGCTGGTCGATGCATCGGACGAGCGTGGACTTGCCCGAGCCGGAGGGACCGAGCACGGCGACGACCTCGCGGGCGTGGACCTCGAAGTCGACGCCGTCGAGTGCGAGGTGATCGCCATAGGACTTCCGCAGGCCCACGACCTGCAGCACCGGCGTCAGCGAGTTGTTCACCTGGGCGTTCATGCTGTCGCCTCCGCTCGTTCGACGGTCCGTCGCGCGACCGTTGCCCGCGACATCCCTCGGCTGAAGTGCCGCTCCACGCGGCGCTGCACCAGGGTGAGCGCGGTCACCACGACGAGGTACCAGATGACGGCGACGATGAGCATGGGCACGACTTCGTAGGTGCGGTTGTAGATCACCTGGACGGAGTGCAGGAGATCGCCCATCGCGATGACGCTCACGAGCGACGTGCCCTTCATGAGTGCGATCACCTGCGAACCGGTGGGCGGAATGATGACGCGCATCGCTTGGGGCAGCACCACCCGTGTGAACGAGTGCCAGCGGCTGAAGCCCATGGCCGCCGCCGCATCGCGCTGCCCCGAGTCCACCGACAGGATCCCGGCGCGGATGATCTCGGCCATATACGCCGCCTCGTGGAGCGACAGTCCGATGATCGCCGCGGTGAGAGGCGTGATGAGGTCGTTCGTGGGCCAGCTGAAGAGCTCGGGCCCGAACGGCACGCCGACCGCCAGCCGTGGCAGCAGGTAGGCGAGGTTGTACCAGAAGATCAGCTGCACCAGTGGCGGGACACCGCGGAAAACACCGACGAAGACGATGCACGCCCACCGCAGCGGGGCGAACTCGCTGAGCTGCCCCGCGGCGAGCGCCGTGCCGAGGATCGATCCGAGCACCATGCCGACAGCCGTGAGCATGAGCGACATGCCGAGGCCCAGCAGAACGGTGGGGTTGAACAGGTACTCCGCCACGACCGGCCACTCGAAGCGCTCGTTCGTGACCAAGAACATCACGATCTGCGCGCTCACCAGGACCAGCAGAGCGCCGACCACCACGCGCCAGGGATGGATCCGGCGTCGCGCGTTCGCGACGTCGACCGTGCGGTCCGCGAACGGGTTGCGCACGGGCTGTGTCCGGAGATCGGTCATGGCCGCCGCCTCACTCGCTCGTCATCGGGTTGAGCACGGGAGCCTCGACGGCGGCATCCTCGATGCCCCACTCGGACATGATCCGCGCGTATTCGCCGTTCTCGAAGATCCCCTCGAAGGCCGCGAGCATCGGCTCGGCGAGGCCGTTGCCCTTCGGCATGAACAGGGCGAGCTGATCGACGCCTGCGCCCTGCTCGTCGGACTGGATGAGGTAGCCGTAGCGGTCGGGGTCCGACGCCTGCAGGTCGATGGCCGCCGACTGCGTCGTGCCGGCATAGTCCGCGCGGTCGGAGTTCACCGCGAGGAACGTGGCGTTGCTGTCCTCGAGGCCGATGAACTCGGCCGGGTCGAGGCCTTCCGCCTCGCACCACTCGTTGTACCGCACGAGCTGACTCTCGGTCACCGAGCCGGTCACCCCGGCGACCCGGGCGCCGCACACGGCCTCGGGGTCATCCAGCTCGTCGGCGCGCTCGTCGAGGTAGACGTAGGAGGTGCGCGTGGTCATCCAGACAACGGCGTCGAAGTCGGCCTCGCGCTCAGGCGTGGTGCGCACCGGGCCGTTGAAGGCGTCGTAACGACCCGAGAGCATGCCGGTGAGCATCGCGTCCAGGCCCGACGACGTGAGGATCTCGAACGGCACGCCGAGCTGCTCCGACAGGGCGGCCTGGAGCTCGGGGTCGATGCCGGTGATCTCGCCGCCCTCTTCGATCGTCCGGTAGGGCGGGTGGGTGTCGCCGGCGATCTTGATGACGCCGGCGTCCTTGATCGCTTCGGGAAGCTGGTCGTACAGGGGAGCTTCGGCCGCGGCCGCCTCCTCCTGATCGGACGCGGGCGCCGGGGACGCCGAGCAGCCGGCGAGGAGTGCGATCGCGACGAGGGGAATGGCTACGGCAGTGCTGGTACGCATGGGGACTCCACATCGTTGTGCAGGAGAGCGGCGTCTCGTGAGGCCGCAATAACATCATAAAAGTTGATGGTTGAATTTCTCAACTATCAATTTCCACCACAATCCTGAGCGGGCACCGGACGCCGCCCGCTGGGGTCAAGGCCGCACCGGGACGCAACACGCCGAAGGGGCGGCGCAGGATCGCTGCGCCGCCCCTCCTCATCGCCGACGACTACCCCACGGCGCCCGCCGGGGCCGTCGTGCCCGCCGTGAACTCGCGCGGGAACGCGGGGACGCGATGCACCGCGGTGAACTCCGCCCGGCCGAGGTCGACCTCCGACGCCTCCTGCAACCGCTGTGCGCGAGAGTTCAGCGCCGCGGGCGTGGTCTTGCTCCACTCCCCGGTCCGGACCCGCTCCACCACGACATCGATCGCCGCGGCGTACTCGGCAGTGATGAAGGAGCAGTGACCGGACCGATCGACGACGGCCTGCCGCAGCATGCCGGCACTGCCGGCCGCCGCGACGGCCGACTCGTATGCGCGCATCTCGCTCAGCGCCGCCCGAGGATCGGTGGCGGTGTAGAGATCGAGGACGGGCACGTCCAGCACGCCGTCATAGACGCCGCCGGACCGCGCCCACTCGACGGCCGCAGCATCGGCCGTGACGCGGGGCGCCTCGGCCAGCGCCGCCAGGTCGGCGTCGAGGTCGACGCCGGCCTGGGCGTAGAGCCTGCGCACCAGGTCGTGCTGGCCCGAGTCCTCGAACTGGGCGCGGTAGTCGACGCCGACGTTCCACGAGATGCTGCCTCCCGCGATGGCCTCCAGTACGGAGCGGCGCAGCAGCATCAGCGCGATGCTGCTGCCCATGGTCGCCACCCGGGTCTCCGCGTCCCCCGGCGCCGGTTCCGGCTCCCCGGCCGGCCACCCCGAGACCCCGCCGATCGCACCGGCCAGCGCCAGCCGCGCCCGCCCCTCAGGCGTCGACGACGCCTCTTCGACGAGCGCTGCGAGGGCTGCGTCGGCGGCGGCCTGATCGGTGATGCGGGTGAGCTCGATCGGCGTCGCACCGACGAGCACGTCGAGGACGAAGGTCGCGTCGAGCCGGTGGTTCCACATGCCGACGAGGCCGGCACCGCCGCCGCACATCGGAACGGCCCCGTCGATGAGGGTTCCGTACTCGTCGACCGTGTCGCGCGTGACCAGCCCGCCGAGCGAGCCTCCCGCGACGATCGTGATCTCCGGATCGGCGCCGGCCTTCTCGACGAAGATGCCCTTCAGCTCCATCAGGTCGGCGGAGCCCGCCGCGACGTCCCAGTCCGTGATGTCACGCGCGCGGGTCGCGGCAGCGTATCCCTGCTCTACCAGCCATCGGACGCGGGCATCCGTGGGCCGCCGGAGGTCGGGGTCGAGAACCAGCACGCCGTTCCAGTCGCCGGGCAGGTGGATGTTGTAGGGCGTGCCATTGGCGAGCGCGCCGGTCCACATCGCATCCTCCTTCTCGGGCTGGGCGGGCTCGACGAGCGTATACGGACGATTGAACCGATCGGGCTCGAAGGCGATGAACCGGCTGTCGCCCAGCCCCAGAGCCTCGGCCGATGCGTTCATCCGCTTCGGCTTCTCACCGTTCGACCAGTCGGCCGTGTCCAGCCTCTGGAAGAGGAGCTCGACCGCCGCCAACTGCTCGGCGGCGGTGAAGGCGCAGTGGCCGGCCGACTCGACGTACACCTGACGCAGCAGATCCTGAGTTCCGGCCCTGCGAACCTCTGTGTCGTACTCGTTCTGCTGGGCGACCGTGGAGATCTGATCGCCGATGTTGCTCATCGCGACGACCGGCACGCTCAGACTGCCGTCGAACTCGGTGCCCGCGGCGAACCGCTCCACCGCGCCCGGGTCGGCCGCGATCCGGTCGGCGGTGTTCACCGTCGACAGATCGGCTGCGAGCGAGAGCCCGGCCTCGCGATAGAGCCGCTCGACGACGCGGCGCGCCTCCGGGCTCGCCGTGCGCAGCTGCTCCGCGTAGTCGACCCCGGTGTTCCACGAGGGGTTCCCGGCGACGACCGCCTCGATGCTGCGGCGGCTGCTCATGGCCTGACCGATGTAGGGGAGCGCGTCACCGGAGAGCGCGCCGTACCACCCGGCCTGGTAGGCCGCGGTCTGATGGGCCGCGGGCCGCGGCGCCGACTGCGCATATGCGGGCAGCTGACCGATCGCCGCGGCGAGCGCGATCCGCGCCCGGCCTTCGGGTGTCTCCTGGGCTCGCGCCAGGAGAGCCTGCCATCCCGCGACCGCGCCGCTCACGTCGGCCGGGATGCCCACCACGGGCAGGGTCTTCGTCGGATCGAGCAGGTGCGACAGGACGAACACGGTGTCGAGCTTCTGGTTCCACTGCGACACCGATCCAGACAGCCCGCCGCACATCGACACCACTCCGTCGACGGCGGACGGGTGCCGTTGCGCCACGCCTGCGGCGACGAAGCCTCCCATCGAGCTTCCCATCGCGATGGCCCGGCCCGGTTCGCCGGCTTCGTCAGCGAACCGGTCGAGCGCCTCCACCTGGTTGTCGATCGCCGAGGCGATGTCCCAGCCGGTCACGGTCCTGGTCGTGCCGCCGTAGGCAGCGCCGTCCTCGAGCAGGCGCTGCACATGCGCACCGACCGTCGCCCGCGACGCGAAGTCGAGATCGACGAAGACGGTGCCGTTCCAGTCGTTGGGCACGAGGAACCGGTACGCCGTGGAGTCGTCCAGCTGACCCGCGATCACCCGCGTGTCGTCCGCGGTCGCCGACGGAGCACTGAGCAGCACTCCGGATGCGACGACCGCGGTGGCAGCGATCACCGCCGTCAGCCTGCGTGAGGAGGCAGCGCCTCTGATCATGAGCTTCTTCCCTTCGGTTGCGTCTTCGCACGGGGGCGCTCGCACTATTACGAGCGGAATATCAATTTGGTTGATATTCTGAGAAGCTACTGGGATCAGCGCGGCGACGTCAACGATTCCGTCGGAAGCATCCAGGAATGGCGAAAGGGCAGATCTCCGCGCGCCGTGCGCAGAGCTGCCCCTTCGCTGGTGCTGTCGTCAGTGGGCCATCGAGGCGAGCACCTCCGGGTCGAGCGTCGCGATGGAGCGGGTGTCCTGGAAGGCACGCACGCCCTCGATCCCCTGCTCCCGGCCGAAGCCCGACTGCTTCATGCCGCCGAATGGGGCGCGCAGGTCGAGTCGGGTCGCGCCGTGGTCGTTGACCCACACATAGCCGCACTCGAGCTGCGAGCCGACCCGCTGCGCTGCCTCGGGCGAGCCCGTCCACACGGAGCCGCACAGGCCGCCCCAGGTGTCGTTGGCGAGGCGCACGGCTTCGGCCTCGTCGTCGAACGGGATCACCGGGATCACCGGGCCGAACTGCTCCTGCGTCACGACGCGCAGCTCGAGCGCGGGGTCGACGACGATGGCCGGGCGCACGAAGTTTCCGCCCGCCAGATCGCCCTCGGGCAGCGAACCGAACTCGCGGACGTCGGCGCCGGCATCCTTCGCCTCCTGGATGATCTCGTCGACGAACGCCTTCTGCGCCGGCTGGTGCAGCGGTCCCATCGTGGTGCCCTCGTCGAGGCCGTAGCCGAGCCGCGCCGCCTCGAGGCGTGACGTGAGCCCGGCGACCAGCTCGTCCAGGCGCGAGCGGTGCACGAAGACGCGCTTGGCGTTCATGCAGATCTGGCCGGTCGTGTCGTAGATCGCGGCGTAGAGGCGGTCGAGGTGCGCGTCGTCGAGGATCGCGTCCTCGAGGAACACCGCCGCGTCGTTCCCGCCCAGCTCCAAGGTGACACGGGTGAGGGTCTTCGACGCCATCTCCATGATCCGCTTGCCGCCGTTGACGCTGCCGGTGAAGCAGACCTTCGCGATGTCAGGGCTCTGGATGAGTCCGGCCATGTCCTGGTCGCGACCGGTCACGACGTTGAGCACGCCGGGCGGCAGCTTCTCAGCCACACGCTGCACCACGCGTGTCGTCGCGAGCGGCGCCGAGGGCGGCGGCTTCACGATCGCGGTGTTGCCGGCCAGCAGGGCGTGGGGCAGCGCCGCTCCGAGGATCGCGATCGGCCAGTTGAAGGGAACGATCACGGTCACGACGCCCAGCGGCTGGTACGTCACGTCGGTCGACACCGGGATCGCGCCGGGGATGGGCGGCAGCGTCTTGGACGCGTCCACCTCGTCCGCCAGCATGAGCGCGAGGTTCCAGCGGATCTCGAACACGAGCGCGTCGATCCAGGCCTCCATCCGGATCTTGCCGTTCTCCTGCGACAGGACGGCGGCGTCCTCGTCGCGGTCGTCGGCGATCCCGGCGATCGCGTCGGCCATCGCAGCCGCGCGTTCCTGCGGCGTGAGCGCCGCCCACGCCGGGAAGGCCTTCTTCGCCGCGGCGACGGCATCCTTCACATCCGATTCCGTCGCGGCCGCCGCCTCGCCCACGATCGCGCCCGGCTTGCCGGGATCGACGATCGTCAGCACATCATCGGTGAACCGCTCCTCACCTCCGATGAACAGGCCCGTCCGGACCGAAGTCCCCATCGCCGTCTCGCCCATGGAACGCCCACCTCTCCGTGTTGTCCAACGTGATCCGCCTCGGGTCGGCGCGGATCGACACCTCTCCCAGCGTGCCTCTCCCATGCGGGTGAATCAAGATTGTCGACGATTTTCGCGCGGATTTCGTATGAGATTCTTGCGACGATCGGCCGCTCGCGAGATAGTGTCAGTGCACGGACGAAGGCGCCGAAGGGGGTTGGCCGATATGACGGATGCTGCAGTGCTGAGCGACGACGAGACCGCAGAGCGTCCCGACCTGACGCAGGTGATCCGCGAGGCGATCCTCGACGCGCAGTTCGCGCCGCACCAGCGCCTCATCGAGGCCGATCTCAGCGAGCGCTACGGCGCTTCGCGGGCCTCCGTGCGCA
Organism: Microbacterium sp. NPDC056569; assembly: GCF_042793475.1. NCBI lineage: Bacteria > Bacillati > Actinomycetota > Actinomycetes > Micrococcales > Microbacteriaceae > Microbacterium > Microbacterium sp. NPDC056569. The sequence goes on from NZ_JBHTUV010000020.1 coordinate 17,553, forward strand.
CGGCGCTGCTGAACCTCGCCGGCGAAGGGCTCGTCGAGCGCCTCCCCAACCGCGGCGCGCGTGTGCGGGCGATCACCGTCGACGAGGCGATCGAGATCGTCGAGGTGCGCATCGGCCTCGAGACGCTGTGTGCCCGCAAGGCCGCCGAGAACCTCACGCCGGCCGACGCCGACGAGCTCCGGGCGCTCCGCGCCGACATCGAGAGCGCGATCGGCTCGGGCGACCTCATGGCGTACTCGCGCCTCAACCAGGAGCTCGACCGCCGCATCCGCGACCTGAGCCGCCACGGCACCGCGACGCAGCTGCTGGAGCGCCTGCGCGCACAGTCCGCCCGCCACCAGTTCCGGCTCGCCTTCCACCCCGGTCGCGCCGCGACGTCGGCGCCCGAGCACATCGCGATCATCGACGCGATCCTCGCCAAGGACCCCGACGCCGCCGAAGCCACGACGCGCGCCCACCTCTCGGGCATCGTCGAGGTGCTCCACGGCATGGAGTAGGAGACCCGGGACGAGGCATCCGTCTCCCGGATCAGGAGATCCGGCAGACCGCAAGGGGCGGACGGATGCTTCCGCCCACCCCCTCGCAGCGCTCAGGTCATTCGCCCCAGCTGGTGGCCGGGGCGTAGCCCTTGCCGTTGTACTTCTGCACCTGCACGGTCGAGACCGCGGGCTGGCCATCGACGGTGGTGTCGACGGTGGAGCCCTCGAGCATCAGCGGAGCAGTGAAGCCCGACACGTCGCGCAGCGCCTCCATGAAGTTCTCGCGCGTGGGCTCGGTCATGTTGCCGAACACCTCTTCCAGCGTCGCGCCGATCTGGTACGACCAGACGCAGTGCGGGAACGCGGGCACGTCGGGGTAGTTCGCGTACTCCTTGAGCTGCTCGAGGAAGGCGGCACCCTCCTCGCTCTCGGCGAACGTCGGCGCGGCCGCCGACTGGGCGAACGCGACCGTGTACACGCCGGGGAACGCGGCTGCGCCACCGGGCTCGAGGATCGCACTCGGGCTCGACGTGTTCGACGGCAGGAACCACGAGGGCAGCCAGCCCAGCTCCTGCGTCTTCTGCAGCGACGAGATCACGAGCGGCGTGATCGACATGGCGTTGAAGAACACGTCCGCGCCCGAGCCGGCGAGCTCGGTGAGCTGCGCGTCGACCGACGTGTCGGTGGCCTCGTAGGTGAGCTCCTTGACGACCTCGATGTTGTCGGCACCCTCGATGGCCGTCTTGAAGCCTTCGACGTAGCCCTCGCCGTAGTCGTCGTTCTGCGACAGGATCGCGACCTTGTGGTTCTCGCTCGATCCCGCCAGCAGCTCGCCGAAGGCCTCGCCCTCGTTCTGGTAGATCGGCACGAAGCCGAGCTGCCACGGGCTCTCCTCCTGGTTGCTGAAGATGGGGTCTCCCGTCATGATCAGCACCTGCGGCACCTCGTCGGCGATCGCCGCGTCGAGCCACGCCCGGTTGGTGGGCGTGCCGAGGCCGGCGGTCATCGCGAACACGCTGCTCTTGAGCTGGTCGTAGTTGGCCTTGGCCTTCTGCGGGTCGTACTCGTCGTCGAGCGCCTCGATCTCGACGGTGCGGGTCTGCCCGTCGCCGAACTCGACGCCGCCGTCGGCATTCTTGGCACCGAAGTAGGCCGTGATGCCGGCGACCGTGCAGGTGCCGGGGCCGGCCGTGGGTCCCGACAGCGGAGTGGTGATGCCGAGGGTGATGGAGTCGTCGGTGATGCCGGGACTCGCCGCGGCGCCGCCGTCCTCCGTGCTGTCCGGCGAGCCGCCGCCGCGCGCGCAGCCGGCAGCGAGCACGGCGACGATGCCGATTCCCGCGACGACCGAGGCGACGCGCATCCTTCTGCGATTCGTGCTCATGGGTCCTGCCTCTCTGTGTGGTTTACGACTGCGTCGTAGGGGGTGGGGGAGATGGCGTCGAAGGGGATCCCAGCGCGTCGCCGACGGTCGAGGATCCGGTGACGGTCGCAGCGGCATCCGACTGCATCGCTCCGCCGGCCGGTCCGCGCCCCGTGCCGGCATCGCGGCGGCGGCGGCGCCACAGCCGCGGCAGCGACACCAGGCCCCCGGGGAGGATGAACAGCACGACGAGGAGGATCGCGCCCTGGAGCATCGCCGTGATGTTGGGGTCGATGAGGTTGGTGATCTGCGGCAGCAGCACGTACCAGGCGCCGCCGAGGAGCGAGCCGATGATGCTGCCGGCTCCGCCGATGACCATCGAGGCGAGCAGCTCGATGGAGTGGCCGAAGTGCAGGGTCTCGGGCGACGTGTACTGGATCACGACCATGTAGAGGAAGCCGCTCACGCCGCCGATCAGGGAGGCGATCGTGAACGCCAGCACTTTGTAGCGGTAAGGCGAGACGCCCATCGACGCGGCGACCGCCTCGTTGCTCTTCACGATCGCGAACGCCCGGCCGTACTTGCCGCGGACGAGGTTGCGGGTGAGGAGGAACGTGATGCCGCCGATGAGGATCACGATGTACAGCTGCCACTGGTCGTCGTAGAGGCCCGTCCACTCCGGGGCGCTCGAGAAGCGCGCCGACGTGCCCTGCGACCCGCCGGTGAAGTCCGACAGCCGCTTGGCGAGCGGCAGGCCCACGAGCGGGAGGGCGATCGTCACCATCGCGATCGCGAGGCCGCCCAGGCGCGCCGCGGCGAGCGCGACGAGAAGCCCGAACACGGCCGGCACGATGCACGCGAGCACGAACACGAGGACGATGTTCCAGTCCTGGTTGACGCCGTACGCCGTGACGTACGCGCCGACGCCGACGAAGAAGATCTGCCCCAGCGAGACCTGGCCGGTGTAGCCCATCACGACGTTGAGACCGAGCACGGCGACCGCGAAGACGCCGATGCGGGCGATCGTCTGGTTGGCGAACTCCGGCAGGATGAGCGGCCCCACGATGAGCAGCACGACGACGAGGCCGACCCCTGCCCACTTCACCCAGGGGCGCGTCCAGAACTCCGCGGTCGAAGGCATCAGACGCGCACCACCGCTTTCCGGCCGAACAGGCCCTGTGGCCGCACGATGAGCACGACGAAGATGAGGATGAACGGCACGGCGATCTTGAGGTCGTGCCCGATGAAGGGGACGTAGACGGCAGCGAGGTTCTCGAGCACCCCGATGAGCCACGCCGCGACGACCACGCCGATCGGGCTCGAGAGGCCGCCGAGGATGCAGGCGGCGAGCGCATAGACGAGTGCGCCGTCCATCATCCCTGGGGTGAGGGTCAGTTGCGGCGCGACCAGGACGCCGGCGACGGCGCCCAGCACCGCCGCGAGCCCCCAGCCCACCATGAGGTTGCGGCCGACGTTGATGCCCGAGAACGCGGCCGAGCCCGGGTTGATCGCGACCGCCCGCAGGGCGAGGCCCAGCTTCGTGCCGAGGAACAGCGCCTGCAGGAGCAGCATGATGACGACGATCACGATGATGGTGCCGAGCGAGCGGACGCTGATCACCGCGCCCCCGATCCTGATCGTCTCCAGCGGGAACAGCGACGGGAACAGACGGTTGTTGTACGTCCAGATCCAGGCGCAGAGGCCGGTGATGAAGGTCAGCAGGCCGATGGTCACGACCACGGCGGTATCGGGATCGCCGCGCTCGAACCGGCGGATGAGGTAGCGCTCGATGAGCGCGCCCATGAAGAACGAGATCACGATCGCGGCCAGGATCGCCAGCACCAGGGGGACGCCGAACCCGTTGAGGGCCCACGCGATGTACGCCGACAGCACTGCCATGCCGCCCTGCGCGAAGTTGATCAGGCCGGTCGCCTGGTTGACGAGCACGATCGCGAGCGCGAGGGCCGCGTAGATCGATCCGGTCGAGAGGCCGTCGATCACGAGCTGGATGAAGGTGCCGGGGTTCACGTCAGCCTCCCAGGTATGCGCGGCGGATCTCGTCCATGCCCTTGAGCTCCGCGGTCGAGCCGGTGAGGACGTTGCGCCCCGTCTCGAGCACGGTCGCGCTGTCGACGAGGGTGAAGGCGAGGTTCGCGTTCTGCTCGACCACTACCATCGCGATCCCCGACTCGCTGCGCAGCCGCCCGATCGCCTGGTACACGGTCTTCGCCGTGCCGGGAGCGAGGCCGAGGGATGCCTCGTCGAGGAGCAGCAGCCGCGGGCGGGCCATGATCGCGCGGGCGATGGCCAGCATCTGCTGCTCACCGCCGGAGAGGGCCGACCCGTTGGAGCGGATGCGGTCCTGCAGCTGCGGGAAGAGGTCGAGGCAGTAGTCGACGTCGGCGCGGATGGCCTTGGCGTCCTTGCGGCGATACGCGCCGACCCGCAGGTTCTCGCGGACCGTCAGGTCGGAGAGGGTGCCTCGCCCCTCGGGAACGTGGGCGATGCCGAGCGCCGCGACCTGGTCGGGGCGCAGCCCCCTGAGGTCCTTGCCGTCGAAGCGGATCGTGCCGGTCGAGCGCACCGTGCCCGAGACGGCGCGGAGCGTGGTCGTCTTGCCCGCGCCGTTCGCACCGAGGATGCCGACGGCGCCGCCATCCGGAACCGTGAGCGAGACGCCCTCGAGCACCTGCACGCGCCCGTAGAAGGCGCGGACGTCGGCGAGCTCAAGCAGCGTCATCGACCGCGTCCTTTCCGAGGTACGCCTCGATGACCCGAGAATCGGCCTGTGCCTCGGCCGCCGAGCCCTCCATGAGCTTGCGGCCGTGGTCGAGCACGACGACGCGATCGGTGAGGGCGGAGATGAGTCCCATGTTGTGCTCGACGATGACGACGGTGATGTCGTCGTCGCGGACGCGCCGCACCGTCTCGATCAGCTGCTCGACCTCGGAGTGCGGGAGTCCCGCCGCCGGCTCGTCGAGCAGCAGCAGCCGCGGCTTCATGAGCAGAGCGCGGCAGAGCTCGACACCCTTGTGCAGTCCGTGCGACAGCTCGTCGGCCCTCGTGCGGGCGGCCCAGCCGAGGCCGTGGCCCTCGAGGAGGTCGAGCGCCTCCTGCCGGAGCGCCTTCTCGGAGCGGGTCGTGCGGGGCAGCCGCAGCGACCACTCCGCCGGTCCGCCGGGCAGGCGGCTGTGCGCGCCGAGGAGCACGTTCTCGAGCACGGTCTCGCGCAGCTGCAGCGCAGGGTGCTGGAACGTGCGCGCGAGTCCATGCCGCGCGAGGGTCGCCGGCGGCGAGCCGAGCACCTCGTCGTCGTCGATCGTGATCGAGCCGGCGCTCGGGCGGTAGTGGCCGCTCACGCAGTTGAAGAGCGACGTCTTGCCGGCGCCGTTGGGGCCGACGAGACCGAAGATCTGACCGGGCTCGACCGTGAAGGTCACATCCTCGAGCACCTTCACACCGCCGAAGTGCAGGCTCACGTCGCGGACTGCGAGCCGAGCGCCCATGGCCCCACCTTTCGCGTCGTCGCGTCGTCGTGGTCGGTCCGGGAGTCGAGTCCTCCCGTGCTTGGGAAACTACGGATGTGCGGCGAGATTGTCAACGATTTTGGTGCGAAGTTCCGCGACCGTGACCTTCGACACGATGCTGGCGCGCGGCGCGTGGGGGCGCAGCATCCGTTTCCGTTCAACGGAATGCCCGTGCCGGGACCGGCTGGAGCGCTCTTACGCTGACCGCAGCTTCCGCATCCGAAGAAGGAGGGTCGACGATGACCACGATCACGGACACCAAGCCCGAGTCGCTCGCCGAGGCGATCGAACGCGCCGGCAGCCCCGTCGAGCTGCTGCGCAACCAGAACTGGCCGGCGTTCACGTTCCCGGTGGCGCCGGAGTTCACGAACTGGCGCGACGAGCAACGCGCCTGGAACACCTCGGTGGCGCTCATGGACCAGTCGCACCACATGACGCAGCTGTTCCTCGACGGGGACGACCTCATCCCCCTGCTGAGCTCGATCTCGCCGAACACGTTCGCGACCTTCCGGCCCGGCGTCGCGAAGCAGCTCATCTCGGTGAACAGGGACGGCTACCTCATCGGCGACGGCATCCTCTTCTACAACTCCGAGGGGCCTGAGGGCGTCGTGCTCATCGGCCACCACATCCTCATCGACTGGGTGCGGTACAACGTCGAGAAGGCGGAGGCCGACGGCAAGAACGTGCGCTACCGCCTCGAGGCGAACTCGCACATGCGGCAGGGCCCGCCGACGTTCTACCGCTACGAGCTGCAGGGACCGCACGCCGACCTCGTGATGGAGAAGGTCTTCGGCGGGCCGGTGCCCGAGATCAAGTTCTTCCACATCGGCGACGTCACCATCGCCGGCCGCCCCGTGAAGGCGCTGCGCCACGGCATGGCCGGGCAGCCCGGCTTCGAGTTCTACGGCCCGTGGGAGGACAGCGAGGTCGTGCTGCAGGCTCTCATGGACGCGGGCGAGGAGCACGGCATCCGTCGCGTCGGAGCGAAGGCGTACTCGTCGTCGCCGCTCGAGTCGGGCTGGGTGCCGACGCCGTTCCCCGCCGTGTTCGACGACGACTTCGCCGAGTACCGCGAGTGGCTCCCAGCGGCGCGCATCGGCTCGGTCGGAGGATCGCTGTACTCGACCGACATCCACGACTTCTACATGACGCCCTTCGATATCGGACTGGGCCGCTCGGTGCGCTTCGACCACGACTTCCACGGGCGCGAGGCCCTCGAGAAGCACGCCGAGAACCAGCGCCGCCGCAAGGTCACGCTGATCTGGAACGCCGACGACGTCGCCGCGGTCGTGCGCTCGCAGCTCGAGCCGGGCACTCCTGCGAAGTACCTCGACTTCCCCAAAGCGCGGTACGGGCTGTACCAGATGGACGAGATCCTGAAGGACGGCGAGCGCGTGGGGATCTCGACGGACGCCGGCTACGTGGCGTACGACCAGCTCTACATGTCGCTCGCGACCCTGGACGCCGGCATCCGCGACGGCGAAGTGGTCGAGGTGGTGTGGGGTGAGGACCCGATCTCGCGCAAGGACGGCGTCGACGCGGACCACCGCCAGGTGCGCATCCGCGCGACGGTCGCCCCCGCTCCGTACCACGACTACGCGCGGACGGTGTATCGCCAGAACGCGTGAGCCGCTCTCAGCCTCCGGCACCCGGGTACCGGAGCGGGGTTAGCATGGCGGCGTCGTCGAGGAGGATGCCGTGGCACGAGGATCGGCTGGAGAGTCGGTGCTGCACCGGCACCTGCGCGTGCTCGAGAGCTTCGATGCGTGGCATCCGTTCCTCACCCTCACGGAGATCGCCGACGCGTCGGGCATCCCGCCGTCGAGCGCGCACCGCCTCATCGCCGAACTCGAGCACGAGGGCCTGCTCGAGCGCCTGCCGGACCGCACGTACCGTCTCGGAGTGCGCCTGTGGGAGTTCGCGAGCCGCACGCCCGGCGCGGTCGGGCTGCGCGAGATCGCCCGGCCGTGGCTGGGCGCGGTGCACGAGCGGGTGCGGCAGCACGCGCAGTTGGGCGTGCTGAGCGGGCGGGACGTGCTCTTCATCGATCGGATGTCGACGCGCGACGCCGTCGTCAACGCCACGCTGATCGGGGGCCGCATCCCGCTGCATGCGTCGTCGAGCGGGCTGGTGCTGCTGGCGTACGCCGACGCGGCACTGGTCGCCGACGTGATCGCCGGGGGCCTTCGGACCTACACGGAGCGGACCATCCGCACCGGAGCCGAGCTGCGCGCGGAGCTGCGCCGGGTACGGGAGGAGGGCTACGCCGTCACGGAGGGCCACATCCACCCCGAGTCGCGCGGGATCGCGGTGCCCGTGACCGGGCCCGGTGGAACGGTGTACGCCGCGATCGGTGTCGTGGTGCCCAACGACGGCGGCTCCACACATGCTTACGCCGAGCTGCTGCGCCGGGCCGCCGCCGGCATCGCACGCGACCTCGCGGTCGCGTACCGGCCCGACGTCGACGAGCGCACCCACGGCATCCGCTCGCTCGTGAGCGGGTCACGACGCTCGCTCGAGTACCTCGAGAGCCTCGACGCCGACCCGCATGACATGGGTGCCCTTCCCGCCCTCGGCCCCGCGCCGGTGCCCTAAATTGGCGCCATGACGACGATCGCGGTCCTGGGGCTCGGCGAAGCCGGCCGCCGCTACGCGCTCGGGCTCGCGCAGGCCGGCGCGGACGTGCGCGGGTTCGACCCCGCGCACGATCTCGGCGACCCCGACGTGCCGCAGTTCGCGACCCTCGCCGACGCCCTCGCCGGGGCGGATGTGGCGCTGAGTCTCGTGACCGGCCATGCCGCAGCATCCGTCGCCCGCGATGCCCTGCCGCACGTCGCCGAGGGTGCCGTGTACGCCGACCTCAACACCGCCGCGCCCGAGCTCAAGCAGCGCATCGCGCGGCTCGCCGCCGACCGCGGGCTCGCGATGGCCGACGTCGCGGTGCTGGCGCCGGTGGTGCGCGCGGGGCACCGCACACCGCTGCTCGCGAGCGGACCAGGAGCCCGCGAGTTCGCCGCACGGGTCGGTCCGTTCGAGGTGCCGGTCGACGTGGTCGACGGCGACGCCGGCGAGGCTGCGCGCCTGCGGCTGCTGCGGAGCGTGTTCATGAAGGGCCTCGCCGCGCTCGTGCTGGAGGGGCTCGGCGCGTCGCGCGCCGTGGGCGCCGAAGACTGGCTCCGCGCGCAGATGGCGCAGGAGCTCGGCCCCGAGGGCGCCGCGCTGATCGCCCGCCTCGTCGACGGCTCGACGACGCACGCGGTGCGCCGCGAGCACGAGGTGCGCGCCGCGCTCGCCGCGCTCGAGGCCTCGGGCCAGCCCGCCGACATGACCCGCGCGACGCTCGCCTGGTTCGAGCGGCTCGTCGCGGAGCGCGACCACGACTGACTCCGCTCGCGAAGGTGGCATGCGACGCCGTCACCGCAGCGCCGACGCGACGAGAATCGCCACCTTCGCCTGACGGCCCCTCGCGGAGGTGGCGCGACACGCCGTCATCGCCGTGACGAGACGACCACGAGCGCCACCTCCGTGGCGAATGCGACCCGGGCTACACCGCCGCCGCGGCGGTGCGCCAGCCGCCGTGATACTCCTGGCGAGCCGTGACCGCGTACGGCACAGGGCTCACCACCGCGCGCACCGCCAGCTGCTCGTGCGGCTCGACGGTGGTCTTGCGCGAGCCGCCGTCGGGCTCGCCCCACACCACGCGCACCTCTGCGCCGATCGGCACGTCGCGGTCGACGGTCGCGAGCGACAGGCCGCGCTTCTCGTTCGCGGTGACGCCGGTGAACAGCGAGAGGCCCACGGTGTCGCCGTCGGCGTCGAGCACGGCGTCGTAGTTCGACGAGCCGTAGTTCGCGTTCGGCAGGTCGAAGAACTGGTACCCGGGGCCCTCGCGGTCGATCACGCTCGTCAGGAGCTTGGCGAGGTCCTCGTCGTTCCACGCGAGGGTGACCTTCTTGCGCTGCGTCTCGGGGTCGACCTGCTCCAGGGCCTCGCGGCCGATGAAGTCGTGGTCGAACTTCACGAACGAGCCGTAGCCGAGATCCCACGGGTTGAGGTAGTAGTCCTCGATGTCGTCCGACACGAACGACCCCGCGAGCGCGTTGATCGCCTCGTAGCTGTTCGCCGGCAGCCACTCGCGGTAGCGGCGCTCGAGGTCGCCGCCGGTGTAGACCGCCGGCAGCGGCGAGGGGATCCAGCCCGACTCGAGGGTGTTCGACGAGTACGCGCGCGAGCCGCACGGCTCCAGCCCGAACTCGCGGCCGGCCTCGAGCACGGCATCGCGGATGCGGCCGTGCTCGGAGTACGGGCCCCAGATCTCGAGGCCCGGCGCACCGGCCATGCCGTGGCGGAGCGTGCGCACCTGCTGCCCCGCGATCTCGAGCTCGCCCATGTGGAAGAACCGCACCTGCTCGACCTCGTGGCCGGCGAGCTTCTCGATGATCGGCCACGCGTTCGGGCCCTGGATCTGGAAGCGGTAGAACTCGCGCGTCACCGCCTCGCCGTACGGGCGCGAGGGCGAGCGGTCGTCGTACCGGGTCTCGACGTCGTAGCCGCCCGTCTCGGCGTGGAACTGCAGCCAGTTCGCGCCGGGCGCGCGGCCGACGTAGACGTACTCGTCCGCCGAGAGATGGAACAGGATGCCGTCGCCGATGACCCCGCCCGTCGACGAGATCGGCACGAACTGCTTCGCCGTGTTCACCGGGAAGTTCGCGAACGAGTTGATGCCGGTGTCCGAGAGCAGCTTCAGTGCGTCCGGCCCGGTGATGAAGAAGTTGACCATGTGGTGCGTCTGGTCGTAGAGCACCGCCGTCTCGCGCCAGGCCTTCTGCTCGCGCCGCCAGTTCGTGAACTCCGCAGGCACCACCGGGTAGATGTACGTGCCCAGCTGCGAGTTGCGGAGCATCTCGACGACGCTCCCCCGCTCGTCCATGAGTTCCTGCAGATTGCTCGCCATGCCTGTCTCGACTTCCTCGTCCAGTGGGTGCTGCCGGGTGACCTGACCGCGATGCTACGTGGCGGCTATACCTACGTCCAGAGGTATTTGGTCGCCACGATTGTAGACAATTTGTTGACCATTTCGCCACGGGTATGGTTCGCTGGCCCCATGACAGACACCGCCGTCGACACGCTCCTCGTCGTCAGCGCCCACGCCGGCGACTTCGTGTGGCGGGCTGGTGGCGCCATCGCCGCCGCCGCGCTCCGGGGCGAACGCGCGGTGGTCGCGTGCCTGTCGTACGGCGAGCGCGGCGAGTCTGCCAGCCAGTGGCTCGACGGCAGGTCGCTGGAGGAGATCAAGCGCATCCGGCGCGATGAGGCAGAGGCTGCAGCATCCGCTCTCGGTGCCGAGATCGAGTTCCTCGACCTCGGGGACTACCCGCTCGTCGAGTCGCGCGAAGCGGTGTCACGCCTCGTCGACCTGTACCGGCGGGTGCAGCCCACCGTCGTGCTCACCCACACCCTGCGCGACCCCTACAACGGAGACCACCCCGCTGCCGCGCGCATGGCGCTCGAGGCCCGCGTGCTCGCTCAGGCGATCGGCGTCGCGAACTCCGACGGCAGCTACCCCGGCAAGGACGACATCATCGGCGCCCCGCCGGTGTTCTTCTTCGAGCCGCACCAGCCCGAGCAGTGCGACTTCACCCCCGACGTGCTCCTCGACGTCACCGAGGCGTTCGGGCGCAAGCGCGCCGCGATGGAGTGCCTCCCCGCCCAGAAGCACATGTGGTCGTACTACACCGACCTCGCGGTCCGCCGCGGCGTGCAGCTCAAGCGCAACGCGGGCCCGAACCTCGGCCTGCACCACGAGACCATGGGCGAGGCCTACATGCGGCACTTCCCGCAGGTCACCGCGGTGCTCTCGTGAGCGGGGTGCATGCGTGAACAAGCCCGTCATCGTCACCGACATCGCGCGGACGGATGCTGCGACCGCCCGCGCGCTCGGAGTCCACGGCGTCGCGACGGTGCACGAGGCGATGGGCCGAACGGGACTGGTGGGTCCCGGCATCCGTCCCATCCAGGACGACGTGCGCACCGCCGGAACCGCCGTCACGGTGCTGAGCCATCCCGGCGACAACCTCATGATCCACGCGGCCGTCGAGCAGTGCCGCGAGGGCGACGTGCTCGTGGTCACGACGACATCGCCGTCGCTCGACGGCGCGTTCGGCGAGCTGTTCGCCACGGCCCTGCAGGCGCGCGGCGTGCGGGGGCTCGTCACCACCACCGGGGTGAGGGATGTCGCGGAGCTGCGGGAGATGGGGTTCCCGGTGTGGTCCGCGGCCGTGTTCGCGCAGGGCACCGTCAAGGCGACGCCCGGCTCGGTGAACGTGCCGGTCGTGGTCGCGGGTGTGACCGTGCGCCCGGGTGACGTGATCGTCGCGGACGACGACGGGGTGCTGTGCGTCCCCCGGCGGGAGGCGCGCGATGCGCTCGCCGCCGCCGACGCGCGCATCGCGAAGGAGGAAGCCGACCGCTCCGCGTACCGCGGGGGCGAGCTGAGCCTTGACCGCAAGGGACTGCGGCCGCTTCTCGCGGAGCTGGGCATCGAGTACGTCACGCAGGCCGACTACGAGGCGCGCGACCATGACCGCGCCTGATCCCGTGCGCGACGGCATCCGCTGCATGCTCGTGCGGGGCGGCACATCGAAGGGCGCGTACTTCCTGGCGGCCGACGTGCCGGCGGACCCGGCGGAGCGCGACGACCTGCTGCTGCGGATCATGGGCTCGCCCGATCCCCGCCAGATCGACGGCATCGGCGGCGCGCACCCGCTCACGAGCAAGGTCGCGATCGTCTCACCGTCGGCCGCCGCGGACATCGACGTCGACTACCTGTTCCTTCAGGTCGGCGTCGACACGGCGACGGTGGCCGACGCGCAGACCTGCGGCAACCTGCTCGCCGGCATCGGACCCTTCGCGGTGGAGCGGGGCCTCGTGCCGGCGACGGGTGGGCGCACGACCGTGCGCATCCGGCTCCTCAACACCGGGGACACCGCGACCGCCGTCTTCGCCACGGCCGACGGCCGTCCCGACTACGAGGGCGACACCGCCATCGACGGCGTCCCCGGTTCGGCTTCCGCCATCGAACTCGAGGTAGGCGGCGGCCCGGACAAGGCGCTGCTCCCGACCGGCAACGTCGCCGACGAGCTCGACGGCGTCGCCGCGACGCTGATCGACAACGGCATGCCGGTCGTGCTCCTGCGCGCGGCCGACCTCGGTGTCGACGGCTCGGAGTCGCCCGAAGCGCTCGAGGCAGACGCCGATGTCGCCGCGCGCATCGAGCAGCTCCGGCTCGAGGCCGGCGCGCTCATGGGTCTCGGCGATGTGTCGGCGCAGACGGTGCCGAAGATGATCCTTCTCTCGCCACCGCGCGCGGGCGGCGCGATCTCGACCCGCGCCTTCATCCCGGCGCGCGTGCACACGGCGATCGGCGTGCTGATGGCGGCATCCGTCGCCGCCGCCCTCCGGATCCCCGGCGCCGTGGGCCACGACATGGCCGGCGCGCTGGACGACGAGGACACCGCCATCGAGCACCCGAGCGGCGCCTTCCCGTCGCGCGTGCGCGTCACGCGTGACCCGGACGGCACGTGGCGCGCGACCTCCTTCTCGCTGCGCACCGCGCGCAAGCTCTTCGACGGCACGGTCTTCCCCGGGCCGCCCCGTCGACCGCCGACAACCGCTCGCTGAGCCCGAGACCGGTCGCTGAGCCCGTCCAAGCGTCCGCTGCGCCGAAGAATCCCGTCAGAGAGGACACCCCGATGACCGCCGACACGTCGTTCGACGTCGCCCACCTCGCCCACGTCGAGCTGCTCACGCCGACCCCCGCCGAGAGCCGCTGGTTCTTCGAGGAGCTGCTCGCGATGCGCGTCGTCGGCGAAGACGGCGACTCGGTCTACCTGCGCACGTGGGACGAGTACCAGCTCTACACGATCAAGCTGACGGCATCGGATGCCGCCGGCGTCGGTCGCACGTCGTTCCGGGCGTCGTCGCCGCAGGCGCTGGAGCGTCGCGTCGCCGCCATCGAGGCGACCGGATCGGGCATCGGATGGGTGGACGGCGACCTCGGCTGCGGGCCGACGTACGAGTTCACCGACCCGGACGGCCACGCGATGTCGATCTTCTACGAGGCGGAGCGGTATGAGGCCGGCGACGACGACCGGCCGGCGCTGAAGAACCAGGCGTCGCGGTTCCCGGGCCGGGGCGTGAACGCGCGCCGCCTGGACCACATCAACTACCTCGCGAAGGACGTCGAGGCGAACGGCGCGTTCCTGCGCGACGCGCTGGGGATGCGCGAGTCCGAGCGGATCCGCCTCGACAGCGGGAAGTTCGCGGCGTGGTGGTTCCACTTCTCGCTGAAGTCGTACGACGTCGTCTACTCCGACGACTGGACCAAGCACGGCAACCGGCTGCACCACATCGCCTTCGCTCCCGACACGCGGGAGGACATCCTCAAGGCCGCCGACATCTTCCTCGAGAACGGCATCCACATCGAGTCGGGCCCCCACAAGCACGCCATCAACCAGACGTTCTTCCTCTACGTCTGGGAGCCCGGCGGCAACCGCATCGAGTTCGCGCAAGCCGGCGCCCGCCTGCTGCTCGACCCCGACCAGCCCGTCGTCGAGTGGACCGAGACCGAGCGCAAGAAGGGGCAGGCCTGGGGCATGAAGACGATCGAGACCTTCCACACCCACGGCACCCCCGTGGTCGACCCCCCTGCGGCCCACTGACCCCGGCGCCGGACGCAGCGCGCAGCGGACCTCCCGGGTTCGGGGCGCACCGCGCCCATTCGGGGCGCACCGCGCCCGCCCCGAATGTCCGCCGGACGCCCCGAACCCGAGTGGCCGGCTCACGTTCACCCGGACTGACCTGTCACCCCGGGTTCTGAGGCGCACGGCGCCCCAGAACCCGGACCCGCAGGCCGGGAAAGGGTCAGCGCCAGACGTCGGCGGCGATGTCGACGACCTCGCGCACCTTGGCCCACTGCTCGTCCTCGGTGAGGACGTTTCCCTCCTCGGTCGAGGCGAAGCCGCACTGGGGGCTCAGGGCCAGCTGCTCGAGCGGGGCGAACGCCGCCGCCTCGTCGATGCGGTGCTTCACAGCATCCACGTTCTCGAGTTCACCGCTCTTCGACGTGATGAGCCCCAGCACGACCGTCTTGTCGCCCTTCGGGAGGAACCGCAGGGGCTCGAAGCCGCCGGCGCGCTCGCTGTCGTACTCGAGGAAGTAGCCGTCGTAGGCCGTATTGCCGAGCAGCTGCTCGGCGACCGGCTCGTAGCCGCCCGACGAGATCCACGTCGAGCGGAAGTTGCCGCGGCACACGTGCGTCGTGATGGTGAGGTCATCCGGCTTGCCGTCGAGGATGCGGTTGAGCATGGTCGCGTACCGCTCGGCGATGCCCTCGGTGCGGATGCCGCGCTCCCGCGCCTTCTCGAGCTCCACCTCCGAGCAGAGATAGGCCCACGCGGTGTCGTCGAACTGCAGGTACCGGCAGCCCGCGTCGTAGAACGCGGCCACGGCATCGCGGTAGGTCTGCACGAGGTCGTCGACCATGTCGTCGTGCCCGGCGTAGCCCGAGGCGGCGAGGTGGCCGGGTTCGATCCGGAAGTCGAGGACGGTGGGCGCCGGAATGCTGAACTTGGGCACCGCACCGGTCGTGCGCTCGAGGAGGCTCTTGAGCGACCGGAAGTGGTCGAGGAAGGGGTGGGTGTCGCTGAAGCCGATCCGCCCCGTCACGTCGATGCCGCGGGGCTTCGTCTGGACCCCCTGGAACTGGATGCCGTGATCGAGCTCGACGATCTCGACGCCGTCGAGCAGGCCGAAGAAGTCGAAGTGCCACCAGGACCGGCGGAACTCGCCGTCGGTCGCGAGCTTCAGGCCGGCGTCGGCCTCGCGCACGACGAGCTCGGCGATCGCCGTCTCTTCCGCGACGCGCAGCGCATCGGCGTCGATGTCTCCCGCGGCGAACCGGCGGCGGGCCTCGGCGAGTTCAGCAGGACGGAGGAAGCTGCCGACGATGTCGGCGCGGAACGGCGGTGTTGACACCCTCGCAACCGTACCCGATGCCTCCGGCCATAGGGAAACGTCCCGTCGCCCGCCGTCACCATGCCACCGCGAGACTTCAGTGGAGCTCCGAGACAGCACGCTGCGCATGCAGTCTCGGCGACCCGTTGAAGTCTCGCGGTTCTTGCGGCTGGCTGCCGGTCAGAACACGTACTCCATGAGGTCCGTGCCGAGGATGCGGAAGGCCTCGTGCGCGCGCAGGCGGTGCGAGATCGACAGGTCGTCGAAGCACACGATGAGGGCGTAGGACACCCCCGCGCGCGGGCCTGCCAGAACACCCGCCTCGACACGGATGCCGGCATCCCGGCCGGTCTTGTTGATGAAGAGCAGGCCGTGCTCGTCGTTCTCGTGCGAGAACGGGTCGAGGCCCGTCGCGGAGGCGACGAGCGACAGGTCGTGGTTGAGGCTCAGCCACTCCGCCACCTGGGCGCTCACGCTCGGCGAGACGACCTGCGAGTTCACGAGCGCCGCGAACACCTCGGCCAGCTCGCGGGCGGAGCCGAGGGCGAAGTGCGGGGCGTCATCGGGCCCGCGCTCGTCGCGGAAGCGGTCGAGCAGCGCCGAGCGCGCCAGGCCGAGGTCCTCGATGCGGGCGCGCACCGCGGGCAGGCCCACGCGGCGCAGCAGCGCATTGGCGGCGAGCGCGTCGCCGGTCGACGCGGTGAGCACCGCGAGGTCGACGAGGGGCAGCGCAGGCGCCTTGAGGTGCTGCCACACTCCGCCGACGCCGACCGGCTCGATGTGCGCGCGGTCGATGATCTCGAGCGGCTCCAGGCGACCCGACTCGAACGCGGCCGCCACCTCGATGAGGAGCGGCACGACGCCGAGGCCGGCGACCGGCAGCGTCACGAAGTCGTCACCCGAGAGCACCGAGGTGCCGCGGTCGAGATCGGTGATGCGCACCGAGATCTTGGCTCCCGATGCGGCGAGATCGTCGAGCGCCTTCAGCGTCGACGTGAACGAACGACGACCTGCGGCCGCCCTCTTCGGCAGCCGCCTACCGGTGCTCCGTCGCGCCCCCCGCAGCGACTCGGCATCCTTTCTGGGCTCCATGCCCACGGAGTTTCCCTCCCCTTGACGTTGTTGCGGGGTGATCGGGCCGCATGCGGCCCGGCCGTCACCAGATGGTGACGCGCTGGTCCTCGTCGAGCCAGAGCGCGTCCGACTCGGTCACACCGAAGGCTTCGTAGAACGCGTCGATGTTGCGCACGATCTGGTTGCACCGGAACTCGTTGGGCGAGTGCGGGTCGATCGTGAGCAGGCGGATGGTCTCAGCATCCCGTCCCTTCTGCTGCCAGATCTGTCCCCAGCTGAGCAGCAGCCGCTGGATGCCCGTGAAGCCGTCGAGCTCGGGCGCGCCGGTGCCGTCGAGCGACAGGGCGTAGGCCTTGATCGCGATGCCGAGACCACCGAGGTCGCCGATGTTCTCGCCGATGGTCAGCGCGCCGTTGACGTGGTTGTCGTCGGCGAGCCCCTGCGGCACGAGGGCGTCGTACTGCGCGATGAGGCTCTTGGTGCGCTCCTCGAAGGCCGCGCGGTCCTCGTCGGTCCACCAGTCGCGCAGCGACCCGTCGCCGTCGAAGCGGCTGCCCTGGTCGTCGAAGCCGTGGCCGATCTCGTGGCCGATGACGGCGCCGATGCCGCCGTAGTTGGCGGCCGCGTCGCGCTCGGCGTCGAAGAACGGATACTGCAGGATCGCCGCCGGGAACACGATCTCGTTCATGAGCGGGTTGTAGTACGCGTTGACCGTCTGCGGCGTCATGAACCACTCGTCGCGGTCGATCGGCTGGCCCACCTTGGCGAGCTGGCGGTCGTGCTCCCAGACGTGCGCGCGGCGGACGTTGCCGACGAGGTCGTCGGCGTCGATCTCGAGGGTCGAGTAGTCCTTCCACTTCACCGGGTACCCGATCTTCGGGGTGAATGCGTCGAGCTTCGCGAGGGCGCGTTCGCGGGTCTCGGGGCTCATCCACTCGAGCTCGGCGATCGACTGGCGGTAGGCCTCGACGAGGTTGCCGACCAGCTCGTCCATCGCCTCCTTGGCCGCGGGCGGGAAGTGGCGCTCGACGTAGACGCGGCCGATGGCCTCGCCCATCGCCGCCTCGGCGAGGCTGACGCCGCGCTTCCACCGCTCGCGGTTGACGGGGACGCCGGTGAGCTGCGTGCCGTAGAAGCCGAAGTTCTCGGCGACGAACTCCTCCGACAGGAACGGCGCCGCGGAGTGCACGACGGCGAACCGCAGCCAGGCCTTCCAGTCCTCGAGGCGGTCTTCGACGAGCAGCGAGCCCAGGCCCTCGAAGAAGCTCGGCTGGTACACGTTGATCTCGGCGAACGCGGCGGCGTGGTCGGGCGCGGCGCCCTCGCGCCACGGCGTCAGGTCGACGCCGACGAGCTCCTGCACCTCGTCCCACGTCTTGAGGTTGTACGTCTTCACCGCGTCGCGGCTCGAGACGTTGTCCCAGTGGTGCGTGGCGAGCTCCGTCTCGATCGCGACGATGCGGTCGGCGGATGCCTCGGCCTCAGCCACGCCCGCGAGCTCGAGGATGCGCTGCACGTGGCCGCGGAACGCGATGCGCGTCTCCTGGAAGTTGTCGAGGCGGTAGTAGCTCTCGTCGGGCAGCGACAGGCCGCCCTGGATGAAGAAGGGCACGTAGCGCTCGGGGTTGCCCGGGTCGGGCTCGAAGTAGAGGTGGATGAGCGCCGCGACGCCCTCGCGCTCGAACTCGCCGATCGTGCGGAGGAACCCGGGGATGTCGGCGACCGCCTCGACCCGCGCCAGCGTGTCGGCGAGCGGCGCGGCACCCTGCTGCTCGATGCGCTCGGTGTCCATGAAGCTCGTGTAGAGGTCGCCGATCTTGCGGGCCTCGGTGCCGGCGGCCGCCTGCTGGGACTCCTCGACGATCGCGTGCACGTCCTTCTCGGCCTGCTCCGCGATGAGGTGGAACGAGCCCCACCGCGCCTTGTCCTCCGGGATGTCGGTCCGTTCGAGCCAGCTGCCGTTGACGTGGCGGAACAGGTCGTCCTGGGGGCGGATCTCGGCGCTGAGCTCTTCGAGCGCGAGACCGGAGCGGGGGGCATCGGTCATGCGTTCCAGGGTAGTCGCCCGAAGCCTGGACAACTCTCGGGAGGGGACGGATCGCCCGCCGTGACGACATTGTGATGAACACGGATGCTGCGCCCCCGCGTCGGCGGCGCCTTCTAGGCTCGTCGGGTGAGCACCGACACCCTGAACCGCGACATCCTGCGGCTCGCGGTGCCGGCGCTCGGCGCCCTGATCGCGGAGCCGCTCTTCCTCATCGTCGACTCGGCCCTCGTCGGACACCTCGGCGTCGAGCCGCTCGCGGGGCTCGGCATCGCCTCGGCCGTGCTGCAGACGATCGTCGGGCTCATGGTGTTCCTGGCGTACTCGACGACACCCGCGGTCGCGCGCCGGTTCGGGGCGGGCGACCCGTCGCGCGCGGTGTCGGTCGGCATCGACGGCATGTGGCTCGCGCTCGGCATCGGCGCGGTGCTCGCGCTCGTCGGCTACGTCGCGACCCCTTTCCTCGTGGGCCTGTTCGGCGCGACGCCGGAGGTCGCGCAGCAGGCCGAGATCTACCTCGGCATCTCGATGTGGGGCCTGCCGGCGATGCTCGTCGTGTTCGCGGCGACCGGGCTCCTGCGCGGCATGCAGGACACCGTGACGCCGCTGTGGATCGCGGGACTCGGCTTCGCCGCCAACGCCCTCCTCAACTGGCTCTTCATCTACGGGTTCGGGTGGGGCATCGCGGGCTCCGCCATCGGCACCGTCGTCGCGCAGTGGGGCATGGTCGCCGCGTACGCGGTCGTCGTCGGGCGGCTCGCGCGGCGGCACGAGGCATCCGTCCGTCCCCAGCGTGAGGGCTTGCGGGGCTCGGCGCGGTCCGGCGGCTGGCTGTTCCTGCGCACGGTGTCGCTGCGGTTCGCCCTGCTCGCGACGGTCGCGGTCGCGACCGGCCTCGGCACCGTCGAGCTCGCCGGCTGGCAGGTCGCCTTCACGATCTTCTCCACGGCCGCCTTCGCGCTCGACGCCCTCGCGATCGCCGCGCAGGCGCTGATCGGCAAGGGGCTCGGCGCCGAAGACACGCCGCTGGTCCGCCGCGTGCTCGGCCGCACCGTCGCGTGGGGCGCGTGGTTCGGAGTGATCACGGGTGCGATCATCGGCGCACTGTCGGGCGTCATCGGGCTGGCTTTCACCGGCGACGCGGGCATCGCGACGCTCGTGCAGCCCGCGCTCATCGTGCTCGCGATCGCGCAGCCCGTGTGCGGCGTCGTGTTCGTGCTCGACGGCGTGCTGATCGGGGCCGGCGACGCGAAGTACCTGGCGATCGTCGGCGTGCTGAACCTCGTGCCGTTCATCCCCGCACTCGTGCTCGTCGCGTGGCTGCACCCGGTCGGTGCGGCCGGGCTCGCGTGGCTCGCCGTCGCGTTCTTCGGCGTGTACATGCTCGCCCGGCTCGTCACCCTCGGGTGGCGCGTCCGCGGCTCGGCCTGGCTCACTGCCGGGGCGTGACCGGACTCACGCCCAGCGGCGGCACCATTCGTACATCACGACAGCCGCGGCGGCGCTCGCGTTGATCGAGCGGGTCGAGCCGTACTGCTCGATCTGGACGGTTCCGGATGCTGCCGCCAGCGCCTCGGGCGACAGGCCGGGCCCTTCCTGGCCGAACAGCAGCACGCACGCCTCGGGCAGGTCGGCGGCGGGCAGCGGCAGCGAGCCCTCCACGTTGTCGATCGCGATGACGGGGAGGGACGCAGCATCCGCCCATCGTGTGAACGCCTCGACGGTCTCGTGGTGGCGCACATGCTGGTAGCGGTCGGTCACCATGGCGCCCCGGCGGTTCCAGCGGCGCTTGCCGATGATGTGCACCTCGGCGGCGAGGAACGCGTTGGCGCTGCGCACGATCGAGCCGATGTTCATGTCGTGCTGCCAGTTCTCGATCGCGACGTGGAACGCGTGGCGCCGCGTGTCGAGGTCGGCGACGATGGCGTCCATCGTCCAGTACCGGTAGGCGTCGACCACGTTGCGCGCGTCGCCGTGCGCGAGCAGCTCGCGGTCATAGCGCGGTTCGTCGGGCCAGGCCTCGGGACCACCGGGCCACGGCCCCACGCCGACCGGCAGTGTCGGCTCCGCGGGCTCGCCGTGCGCGGCGGCGGTCGGGTCGGGCGCGGTCACCGGCCCAGGCTATCCGTCGCGGAGTGCTCCCGCGATCGGGCGATC
This sequence comes from Microbacterium sp. NPDC056569, assembly GCF_042793475.1. NCBI lineage: Bacteria > Bacillati > Actinomycetota > Actinomycetes > Micrococcales > Microbacteriaceae > Microbacterium > Microbacterium sp. NPDC056569. The sequence continues at coordinate 38,211 of NZ_JBHTUV010000020.1, forward strand.
AGGGGTTGTGCAGCTGATGCCACTGGCCGCGCCGCGTCTCGGCGAGCGACGCACGCCACGCCCGGCGGGCGGGCCGCGCGTGCCTGCGCTCCCGCAGGCCTCCGATGACGTGATGGACCGCCGCGACCAGCTTCGTCGTCATGTGCACCGCCTGCTCTCGAGATGTCGAGTCACGCATATCGCCGATGGGCGGCGAGATGACTGGGGGTTGACACGCCCTCCCCCGACGTGTCCGACGGCATCCATCGGGCGCGCCGCGGCCGATGTCGTCCGATTGCGTGGTTCGGGTCGACGGGGAAAGCGCCCGCCCGCAATACTGGAGAGGACCGTACGACCGGGGGGCCAGTTGTTCGACGATCAGAGGCGTCAGCGCGCCATCGAAGCACTCGGGGTGCTGGACACCCCACCGGATGAACGCGTGGACCGCGTCGCACGGCTCGCTCAGGAGATGTTCGGCGTCCCGATGGTGAGCGTCACGCTCATGGACGGCGACCGGCAGTTCCGGAAGGCGCAGATCGGCCTCGGCGGGCATGAGGCACCGCGCGCCGACTCCTTCTGCGATCTCACGATCCGCCAGGAGGGGACGCTGGTCGTCGAGGATGCCGCCACCGACGACGTCTTCGCCGAGAACCCGTTCGTGGTGGGCGATCCGCACCTGCGGTTCTACGCGGGCCACCCGCTGCGGGCCCCCGGAGGCGAGCAGGTCGGCACCCTGTGCATCGTCGACACCGAGCCCCGCACGCTGGACGAACGCGGCCGGTCGCTGCTGCGCGAGCTCGCGCTGTGGGTGCAGGCCGAGCTCATGGACGCGGACGAGCTGGACTACGCCTCGGTCGTGCAGCGCGCGATGCTCCCCGCACGCACGCCGCACGTCCCGGGGTACACGCTGGCGGCGGCGGCCGCTCCGGCCGGGCACCTGCTCGGCGACGTGTACGACTGGCACGTGGTCGACGGGCGGCTGCGGGTCATCCTCGCGGACGTGATGGGCAAGGGAGCCGGGCCTGCCATCATCGCCTCCGCTGTGCGCGCCTCGCTGCGCACGGCGCCGGAACGCCCCCTCGCGCAGGCCGTGAGCGAGATCGACCGCATGCTCGAGGACGACATCGGCGGCTCGAACATCTTCGTGACCGCGGTGGCGGCCGACATCGACGTCGCGACCGGCGCCATGGCCTTCGTCGACGCCGGCCACAGCCTCGCCTTCGTGCTGCGTGCGGGAGGGACGTGGGAGGCGCTCCGCTCGACGGGCCTGCCGCTGGGCATGGGATTCGACGAGACCCGCGCGGCGTCGAGTGCACAGCTCGATCCGGGTGACGTCTTCATGATCTGCAGCGACGGCCTGCTCGACGTGCTCGACGCCGACGATCCGTTCGGCCATGTGCACGATGCGCTGCGCAACCTCGGGCCCGCGGGCGCGGTGGAGGAGGCGACGCGCCTCGCCGCGCGGCGCGGCGCTCCCGACGACGTCACGGTGGTCGTCGTGAGGAGGGACGCGTGACCGCGCGGTTCGTCTGGATCCGCATCCTCGCACTGCTGTCGGTGCTGCTGGGCGTCAACTACATCGCGTGGCGCTGGCTCGACTCCGTGAACTGGTCGGCGTGGTGGATCGCGGTGCCGCTGGTCATCGCCGAGACCTACAGCCTCATCGACACGTTCCTCTTCTCGGCGACGATGTGGCGCGCCCGCGAGCGCCCGGCGCCGACCTCACCGCCCCAGGGCACCGCCGACGTGCTCATCACGACCTACAACGAGCCCGTCGACATGGTCATCGCGACCGCGCGCGCGGCCAAGGGCATCGCGTACCCGCACGAGACGTGGATCCTCGACGACGGCGCGCGACCCGACATGGCCGCAGCGGCCCGGCAGCTCGGCGTCGGGTACATCACGCGCTCGGCGGACTGGGCGGGCAAGCCGAGGCACGCGAAGGCCGGCAACCTCAACAACGCGCTCTTCCAGACCGAGGGCGAGTTCCTCCTCATCCTCGACGCCGACCAGGTGCCCGATCCGCTCATCCTCCACCGCACCCTCGGATACTTCGCAGACGACCCCGAGGTCGCCCTCGTCCAGACGCCGCAGTGGTTCGTCAACGTGGACGACGCCGATCCGCTCGGCAGCCAGGCGCCGCTGTTCTACGGCCCCATCCAGCAGGGCAAGGACGGCTGGAACGCGGCGTTCTTCTGCGGCTCGAACGCGGTGCTCCGTCGTGACGCGCTCATGCAGCTCGGCATCGTGGGGTACGTCCGCAGCCTGGAGCAGTCCACGGTGCGCACCCTGAAGGCCTCCGAGTCGCTGCTCGCGCATGCGGCGCGCGACCGCGACGCCGATCCGGCGGTGCGTCAGCAGCTGCGGGTGCTCCGCAGCGAGGTCGCACAGGCCCGCGCGCGGCTCGACGAAGGCGAGCCGATCGCCGATGTGACGTACCGCGTCCAGTCCGCGGTCGACACGGCCTCGCGCGAGCTGGTCCGCGGCGACCTGTCGCGCGTGCGCGCCGACCTCGCCTCGATCGGCGAACTGCCGGTGCAGCGCGACACCGAGCTCGACGCGATCGTCATCGACGACGCCGGGCTCGACGCCCTGGCCGCGCGCGAGCTGTCGCCGCTCGGGGCGATCGACTCGGTGTCGGGTCTGCTCGAGGCCCTGCGGGTCGACCGCCCCGACGAGGCGCAGCCCATGCAGCCGATGGCGACGATCTCGGTCACCGAGGACATGGCGACCGCCATGCAGCTGCATTCGCTCGGCTGGAAGAGCGTCTATCACCACGAGATCCTGGCGCACGGGCTCGCCCCCGAGGATCTGCGCACGATGCTCACGCAGCGGCTGCGCTGGGCACAGGGCACCCTCCAGGTGATGCTGCGCGACAACCCGCTCGTCAAGAAGGGCCTGTCTGCAGGCCAGCGGCTCATGTACTTCGCGACGATGTGGAGCTACCTGTCGGGCTTCACCGCGATCGTCTATCTCGCCGCCCCGGTCATCTACCTCGTCTTCGGCGTGATGCCGGTGACCGCCTGGAGCGTCGACTTCTTCGCGCGGTTCCTGCCGTACTTCGTCATCAACCAGATCCTGTTCCTCGTCGTCGCGAAGGGGATCAAGACGTGGCGCGGCCAGCAGTACGCGCTCGCCCTCTTCCCGGTGTGGATCAAGGCCTGCACCTCGGCGTTCTCCAACGTGGTCCTCAAGCGCCCGCTCGGCTTCGCGGTCACGAAGAAGGACGGCCGCGACGAGTCCGGCCCACCATGGCGCGAGATCTGGCCGCAGCTGACCGCCATCGTCGTGCTCGCGACCGCGCTCGTGCTGGGCCTCTCGCGCCTGGCGGTGGGCACCGCCGACGGCACCGGCACGCTCGTGAACACCGTGTGGGTGATCTACGACCTGGCGGTGCTGAGCGTCATCGTCCAGGCCGCCCTGTACCGCGGGCCCGCCCGGCCCGTCCGCGAGCCCGAGGAGGCAGCATGAATCTGATCGTGACACCCGGCGAGGCGTTCGCCGTCGTGCGACCCGAGGGGCGGCTGACCGCGACGTCCGTCCCCCGGCTCAAGAAGGCGGTCGACGAGCTCGTCGGCCACGGCACCACGCGCATCGTGGTGGATCTGTCGGGCACCGACTTCGTCGACTCGTCCGGACTCGGTGCTCTGATCGGGGGCCTCAAGTCGGCACGCCTCGCCGGCGGGGACCTGCGCATCGCGGCGGCGACCGAGCCGGTGCGCCGCGTGCTGAAGCTCACCAACCTCGACCGCGTGCTGCGCGATCACCCGACGCCGGAGTCGGCGTTCGATGGCGACTGAATCGGGCATCCACCTCGAAGGCGTGGCCGACGACGCACTCGTCGACCGCGTGCACGATGCGCTCGACGACCTCCTGGGCCGGGTGCCCGGCATCGGCGAGGAGGACGCGATGCTGTTCCGCCTCGCGGTCAGCGAGGTCGCCACGAACGTCGTGGAGCACGCCCTCGCCCGCGAGCCGGTCCGCGTGACCGTCGAGCTCGACGCCGACGCGGACGCGCTCTCGGCGGTGTTCACCGACACGGCCGAGCCCGCCCTGATCGACCTCGGCTCGGTGTCGATGCCGGGCTCCGATGCCGAGTCCGGTCGCGGGCTGGCCATCGCCCTCGCCACGCTCGACGAGCTCGTCCACGAGACCGAGCGCGGCAACGTCTGGCGGCTGCGCCGACTGCGCCACGACCACTGATCGGCGTCCGCCACGCGGCGGGGCAGCATCCGCATGCCTTCGCGCTCTTTTCGGTGCGCCGAAAACAGGATAGATTTTCGGTATGCCGAAAACTGCCGAGGATGTCAGGACGCCGACACCGCTCCAGAGCCGGCGGCTGTCGATGCCGCGCCTCGCGTGGCTGATCGGTCCGGCGCTCGTGGCGGGCGTCGCCTATCTCGATCCGGGCAACGTCGCGAGCAACATGACGGCCGGCGCGCGCTACGGCTACCTGCTCGTGTGGGTCGTGGTGATCGGCAACGTCATGGCCTGGCTCATCCAGTACCTGTCGGCCAAGCTCGGCATCGTCACCGGCCGGAGCCTGCCCGAGACGCTCGGAGACCGGATCGGCAACCGCTGGGGGCGCCGCGCGTACTGGCTGCAGGCCGAGCTCGTCGCGATGGCGACCGACATCGCCGAGGTGATCGGCGGGGCGGTCGCGCTCAACCTGCTGTTCGGCATCCCGCTGCTGTGGGGCGGCGTGATCACCGGCACCGTGTCGATCGCGCTCCTGCTCATCCAGTCGCGGCGCGGTCCGCGCACGTTCGAGTTCGTCGTCATCGGCCTGCTCGCGATCATCGCGATCGGGTTCTCGTTCGGCGTGTTCGTGGCCCCGCCCGACGGTGCGAGCGTGGTGGCCGGCCTGGTGCCGCGCTTCGATGGCACCGACTCCGTGCTGCTGGCGGCCTCGATCCTGGGCGCCACGATCATGCCGCACGCCATCTACGCGCACAGCGCCCTGGCGCGCGACCGCTTCGCCCCGGCGCCGACGACGACACGCGTCGCGCTCGGCGGCGACCGACTGATGCCGCGCGGCTCCCGCGCTGCCGACGCCCCGATCGCGGCACCGGCGGACCCGACGCTGGCCGAGCTGCGCGGCATCCCCACCCGCCGTCTGCTGCGCGCGACGAAATGGGACGTCACGATCGCGATGCTCATCGCCGGCACCGTGAACCTGTGCATCCTGCTGCTCGCGGCGGCGAACCTGGCGGGCGTCCCGGGCACGGATTCGCTCGAGGGCGCCTACGCCGCCCTCTACGCGGGACTCGGCCCGCTCGTCGCGACGCTCTTCGCGGTCGGCCTGCTGGCGAGCGGCCTCGCCAGCACCTCGGTCGGCGCGTACGCCGGCGCCGAGATCATGCACGGCCTGCTCCACATCCGCGTGCCGCTGCTGACCCGCCGCCTGGTGACGCTCATCCCCGCACTCGCGATCCTCGCGGTCGGCTTCGACCCGACGGTCGCACTCGTGCTGAGCCAGGTGGTGCTGTCGTTCGGCATCCCGTTCGCGCTCATCCCGCTGGTCGCGCTCACGGCGAACCGCGCCGTGCTCGGCGGCTACCGCAACCGCGTGTGGACGACGATCGCCGGGATCGCAGCATCCGTGTTCCTCATCGCCCTCAACGGGGTGCTCCTGTATCTGGTGCTGACGGGGGCGTGAAGCCCGCCCGGTACCCTGAATCCGTGGCCTCCCCTGCCGTCGACGACTACCTGAAGACGATCTACCACCACACCGAGTGGCAGGACGCCCGCATCACGCCGTCGCAGCTGGCCGCCGAGCTCGGCCTCGCGCCGTCAAGCGTCACGGAGATGGTGCAGAAGCTCGCCGCCCAGGGCCTCGTCACCCATCGCCCGTACGGGCCGATCGCCCTGTCGGACGAGGGTGAGCGCCGCGCGGCGGCGATCATCCGCAGGCACCGCCTCATCGAGACGTGGCTCGTGCGCGAGTTCGGGTACGCATGGGACGAGGTGCACGACGAGGCCGAGGTGCTCGAGCACGCGATCAGCGACCGCCTGCTCGAGGGCATCGACGAGCGGCTCGGCCGGCCCCGCTTCGACCCCCACGGCGACGCGATCCCGGATGCCGAGGGCCGCGTCCGCCGCGAGCCCTTCGTGCTGCTCGGCGAGGCGCCCGCGGGGCACACCGGCCGCGTGCTGCGCGTGAGCGACCGCGATCCCGAGCTGCTCCGGGCGGTCGAGTCGGCCGGTGTGGCGGTCGGCACGACGGTGACGGTGACGGATGCTGCGGCCCTGCGCATCGACGGATCCGCGGTGTCGCTGCCCGACGCCGCCGCCGACGCCGTCTGGCTGAGCGCCTGACCCCCTGACCGCCTTCCCCCTCTCTCTCTTCGGCCGAGTCGCCACAGCACGCCGGCCAGGCGACGCGTCACACGGCGAGTCGTGGCGACTCGAGGGCAGGCGCAGGCGCGGGCGTGGGCGTGCTGGAGCGGGCTGGCGGGTGCGGCGGGTCAGAAGAAGATCGTGCCGGCGAGGTAGCTGACGCCCATCGTGCCGAGGCCGACCGCGAGGCTGCGGATGAGCATGCGCAGGGCCGACAGCCGGCCGACGCCCGCCGCCACGAGCGAGGTGAGCGCGAGTGAGACCACCACCGCCACGATGATCGCCCACGTCTCGATCGCGACGGGGGCGTAGTACGTGATGAGGACCGGGATCGCCGCGCCGATCATGAACGCGATCGCGGTCTCGAGCCCGGCCCACCACGGCGCCGACCGGTGGGTGATCTCCTCGAGGCCGTGCTCGGCGTCGAGCTGGGCTCCGAGCGCATCGCGCGCCTTGAGCTGCTGGGCGACCTCCAGCGCGAGCTCGGGCGACAGCCCGCGCGACTCCCAGTGCGCCGCGAGCGTCGCGAGCTCCCCCGCCGGGTCGCGTTCGAGCTCATCCTGCTCCCTGGCCGCGATCTCGAGCTCGGACTCGCGCTCCGCCGCGACCTCGGCCCACTTCGCGCCTCCGGCGCTCAGACCACCCGCGATCATCGCCGCGATCGCCGTGAACAGCAGCAGGCGGTCTCCGGCGCCGGCGCCCGCGAAGCCCTGCAGCAGACCGGCGGTCGCGATGATCCCGTCGTTCGCGTCGATCGCCCACGAGGTCTCGCGCACCCGCGCGACGAAGCGGGCCCACATCGACGGGGCGACCTCGGTCATGCGACCTCCCGCGGTCAGTCTGACAGCCGGGGTGGCGGCATCCGTGTCCCGACACAGAATCGGAGACTCGCGACGGCACGCGGGGGAACGGATGCTGCGCGCCCGCGTGTCGCGCAGAACCTCCGATCCTGTGCGCCGCGTTCACCGCCACCGGCCGACACGGAATCGGCGATTCGCGGCGACACTCCGGGGAACGGATGCTGCGCGCCGGCATGTCCCGCAGAACCTCCGATCCTGTGCGCTTCGGTTCAGCGGGCGGACACTCGCGCGGCCGCTTCGAACGGCCACCGCAGCCCCGTGGCGGCCTCGGCGACGTCCCACAGGCGCGCGGCCACGACCGGGTCACGGGTGATCTTCGAGGCGGTCTGCCGGCGGGGCTCGCCGCGCGAGCCGGTGCGCGGGCCCCAGAACTCGCCGCCCTCGACGTCGGGATCGGTCAGTGCCCGCACGAGCGGCCACGCGCCCTGCTCCTTCGACTGCGCGATCGCGGCCTGCAGGTTGTCGGCGAACCGCTTGGCCCGCGAGGGCTCGTTGACCCCGGCGATGCCGGGCGTGCGACCGCCGGTCGAGTAGCCGGGGTGGGCGACGACGCTCGCGACCGGGATGCCCGCCGCGCGCAGGCGCCGGTCGGCCTCGAAGCCGAGCGCCGTCGTCGCGACCTTCGACTGCACGTAGGCGCGCCAGGCCGAGTATCCGTCGACGAGCTGCGGGTCGACCGGGTCGTAGGGCGTGAGCGACGTCGACATGCTCCCCACCCACACCATGCGACCCGACGCCTCGGCGAGCGCGGGCAGGAGCTCGCCGGCGAGCGCGTAATGGCCGAGCGCGTTGGTGGCGAACACGACCTCGTGCCCGTCGATCGTCGTCTCGCGCGACTTGGGCGGGTGGACGATCCCGGCGTTGAGGAGCACGCCGTCGAGGGGGCCCTTGCCGCGGACGCTCGCGGCGGCGGAGCGCACCGACGCGAGGTTCGAGGTGTCGAGGATGAGCGGCTCGGTCGCGTCCGGCGCGGCGTCGGGCACCCGCCGCCGGATCGCGGCGCGGGCCGCCGAGAGCCGGTTCGGATGGCGCGCCGACATGAGCACGCGCGCGCCGGCGCGCACGAGCTGCTCGGAGGCGAAGTAGCCGAGGCCGGCGTTGGATCCGGTCACGAGGTACACGCGTCCGGAGAGTTCGGGAAGGGTCCGGGGGTCCCACGTCACGGGAACGACCCTACGCCCGACCGGCACCTAGTCTGGACGCATGCGGACCCGCGCGGACATCGAATGCTGGCTCACCGACATGGACGGCGTGGTGGTCCACGAGAACACCCCCGTTCCCGGGGCATCCGCGCTGCTGCAGCAGTGGCGCGACCAGGGCGTGCCGTTCCTGGTGCTCACCAACAACTCGATCTTCACGCCGCGCGATCTGTCGGCCCGCCTGCGGGCCTCCGGCCTCATCGTGCCGGAGGAGTCCATCTGGACCTCGGCCCTCGCGACGGCCGACTTCCTCAAGTCGCAGATGCCCGGCGGCTCCGCCTTCGTCATCGGCGAGGCCGGCCTCACGACGGCGCTGCACGAGGCCGGCTTCATCATGACCGAGACCGATCCCGACTACGTCGTCGTCGGCGAGACCCGCAACTACTCGTTCGAGGCGATCACGAAGGCGATCCGGTTCATCAACGGCGGCGCCCGCTTCATCGCGACCAACCCCGACGCCACCGGCCCGTCGACCGAGGGCGTGCTGCCGGCCACCGGCGCGATCTCGGCGCTCATCACGAAGGCGACGGGCATGGAGCCCTACGTCGTCGGCAAGCCGAACCCGATGATGTTCCGCTCGGCCCTCAACCGCATCGGCGCGCACTCCGAGAACACGGGCATGATCGGCGACCGCATGGACACCGACGTCGTCGCCGGCATCGAGGCGGGCCTGCACACCGTGCTCGTGCTCACCGGCATCAGCGACGCCGTCGAGATCCAGCGCTACCCGTTCCGCCCCGACGAGGTGCTGGACTCGGTCGCCGACCTCCTCGACCACGAGCCCGTCGAGTCCGAAGACCCCGAGCTGCTGTAGGCGCGCGCTCCCGGAGGCGCCACGCCCGCAGCATCCGTCCCCTTGCCGCACCCTCGCCTCCCACTTCGACAGGTCAACCGGCGTTCCACCGGAGAAACGCGGCGCAGTCCTCCTGTGGAGCCCCGGTTGACCTGTCGAAGGAAGCGGACACGGATGCCTCGGGCCCGGCACCGATCCCACACACGACCTCCGTGCGCTCATAGCCGCAGCATCCGTCGCGCTGCGACAGGTCAACCACGCTTCCGCAGGAGAGTTCAGGGCATGAACCTCCTGTGGAGCCCCGGTTGACCTGTCGAAGGAAGCGGACACGGATGCCTCGGGCCCGGCACCGATCCCACACACGACCTCCGTGCGCTCATAGCCGCAGCATCCGTCGCGCTGCGACAGGTCAACCACGCTTCCGCAGGAGAGTTCAGGGCATCAACGTCCTGTGGAGCCCCGGTTGACCTGTCGAACATGCGGCGAGGGACGGATGCTGCGGGCCTGGGGCCAGCGAGAGGTGAGGTGCGGCGGGCTTCCGCAGCGCCCGCCGCACGCCCGGTCACACCGCGACGGCGGCGGACGCCCAGAGTCAGGTCGGTCGGCGACGCCAACGCCGAGGGTCACGGCCCCGACCGGCCGCGTGGACGCCGGGGTCAGGCGCCGACCGTCGCGCGGACGTCGAGGTCGGCGGCGTCGAGGCGGGCCCGCACGTCCGCGTCGAGCACGAGCTCGGACGCGGCGAGCGCCTCTTCGAGCTGCGCGACGCTCGAGATGCCGACCACCGGGATCACCGGCACCGCCGCGCCGAGCAGCCACGACAGCGCGACCTGGTTGGGCGTCGCGCCGATCTCGGCGGCGACATCGTGCAGCGCGCGCATGCGCTCGCGGTTGGAGGCGTGACGCATCGGCGCCCACATCGGCTTGTCGTCGCGGGCGAACGCCCCCTGGTGCAGCGGAGAGTACGCCGTGACGGTGAGCGGCGGGCGGCCGTCGACCCCCGCCGCCGCGACGTAATCGAGGAGCTCGACCGACACGTCGTTCGTGCGCCCGGACCCCGGGCTCGGGTAGACGTAGCTGTACCCCTGCTGCACGACGCCATAGGGGTCGACGCCCTGGCGCAGCGCCTCGTCGCGCGCCTCGATGAGGCGCCACAGCGCGACGTTCGAGATGCCCGAGATGCCGACGAGCCCCTCGCGCTGAAGCTGCCCGAAGGCGGCGACGGTCTCGGCGATCGGCGTCTCGCGGTCGTCGACATGCCCGTAGAGCACGTCGATGCGGTCGACGCCGAGGTGCTGGAGGCTCAGTCGCGCCTCGCGGGCGACGACGTCGGCCGAGAGCCCCTGGAAGTTCGTCGGCTCGACGTTCTGCAGGGGCAGCGCGGGGTCCTTCTTCGCGGCGCCGAGCTTGGTGGCCAGGCGCACGTCGCCGAGGCCGCCGCGGCGGCGGATCCAGGCGCCCAGCACGTCCTCGCTGTCGCGCCCGTGCCCGCCGACCCACGCGTTGTAGTTGTTGGCGGTGTCGACGAAGGTGCCGCCGGCCTCGGCGAAGCGGTCGAGGATCTCGAGCGACGTCCTGGTGTCGGTGCGCGTGCCGAAGAACATCGTGCCGAGGCAGAGCGTCGAGACCTCGAACGATGTCGTGCCGCTGGAGATGGTGCGGTACTGCATGATGTGCCCTTTCCGTGGTTCGTGATCCCATCGTTGATCGAGAGCGGTCCGGGAGTACGATCCGATTCCATGGCAGAAACCCAGACCAATCCGGTCGCGTGGGAGACCCTGCTCGACCTCGCCGCGTACGACGGCGCGCGCCACGTGCGGCTGGAGCAGGCGGTGAGGGATGCTGTCGCCACCGGCCGCCTGCCGTCCGGCGCCGCACTCCCCCCGAGCAGGCTGCTCGCGACGTCGCTGGGCGTCTCGCGGTGGGTGGTCACCGAGGTGTACGCGCGCCTCACGGCCGAGGGCATCCTCGAGGCCCGGACCGGATCGGCGACGCGGGTCGCAGCATCCGTCCGCGCCAGCGCGCCGCCGGCCGATCCGGAGCCCGTCGAACCGCTCCGGCGGCCCAGCTACGACCTCGCGCCCGGTGTGCCGGACCTCCGCCACGCGCCGCGCGCGCTGTGGCTGCGCGCGATGACCGAGGCGCTGGCCGAGACCCCCGACGCCGAGCTCTTCCGCCTCGACGGAGACGTGCCGGCCGCCCGCGTCGCCCTGTCGGCCTACCTGTCGCGGTCGCGCTTCGCGCGGGCCGACGCGGGCTCCGTCCTCGTCACGCACGGCGCGGCGGACGGCATGCGCCGCGTCGCCCGGGCGCTGCGCACCCTGGGGCACACCGCGCTCCTCGTCGAGGACCCCTCCTGGCAGCGCATGCGCCAGGTCGCCGCGGCGGAGGGCCTGACCTCGGTGCCGGTTCCGGTCGACGACGACGGGATCGACGTCGCGGCGCTGGTCGAGGCATCCGTCCGCACCGGCGCGCGCGCCGCCCTCGTCACCCCCGCGCATCAGTTCCCCACGGGCGTGCCGCTGTCGGCCGAGCGGCGTGACCGGCTCGTCGCCTGGGCCCGCGGGTGCGACGGCGTGGTGATCGAGGACGACTACGACGCCGAGTTCCGCTACGACCGGCGCCCGATCGGCGCGCTGCAGGCGCTGGCGCCCGATCGCGTCGTGCTCGCGGGAAGCCTCAGCAAGACGGCGACGCCGGCGCTCGGCCTCGGTTGGCTCGTGCTGCCGCCGTGGCTGCGCGACGCGGTGCGTGCCGCGGGATCGGCGGCGCCGTCGACGCTCGACCAGCTCGCGCTCGCCCGCTTCCTCACCTCCGGTGGACTCGACCGGCACCTGCGCGGCGCCCGCACCCGCTACCGCCGCCGGCGCGAGGCGCTGCTCGCCGCACTCGCTCGTACGCTGCCCGAGTGCCGCGTGTCGGGCATCGCGGCGGGGCTGCACGTCGTGCTCGACCTGCCCACCGGCGTGCACGCCGCCGACGTGGTGCGCGCCGCCCAGCCCCGCGACCTCGGCCTCACCGACATCCGCCGGTACCGCGTCTCACCCGACGCGCCGGCAGCCGAGCGCCTCGTGCTCGGCTACGGAGACCTCGCCGATCCGCTCGTCGACGAGGCGGTGCGGCTGCTCGCCGACATCGTGCGCGGGGTCGCCGCGCGCGAGGTCGGCGGCTCCCGGTAGGGTCGCGGCATGGGTGCGCTCGACGACGGCGAGATGGTGGAAGTGACGGATGCCGCGGCCTGGCGCGCGTGGCTCGACGCGAACCACCGCACCTCCAAGGGGGCGTGGCTCGTGCGGGCGCGACCGGGCTCGGGGCTCGAGGTCATCGGCTACGAGGACGCGATCCTGCAGGCCCTCTGCTTCGGATGGATCGACGGTCCCGTGCGCTCGTTCGACGACGAGCGGGGCGGCCTCTGGTTCGCGCCGCGGCGCGCAACGAGCGGCTGGGCGGCGACGAACAAGGCACGCCTCATCCAGCTCGAAGAGGCCGGGCTGATCACCGAGGCCGGCTATCGCGCGGTCGAGGTCGCCAAGGCGAACGGCGCGTGGACCGTGCTCGACAACGCCGAGGCCATGCGCGAGCCCGACGACCTCGCCGCGGCACTCGACGCCGTGCCCGACGCGCGCGCCGCGTGGGACGGGTTCCCGCCGTCGAGCCGCAAGCTCGGCATCGCGAACGTCGACATGGCGCGGCGTCCCGACACCAGGGCCGCACGCGTCGCGAAGATCGTGGCGGATGCCGCCGAAGGGAAGCGGCCGTGATCTCCGAGACCGAGCAGACGCTCCTCCTCCTGACGGCTGCGCTCATCACCCTGGGCACACTCACCGTCATCATCTGGCAGTGGTGGCGCCGCCGCGGCAAGGGCGACTGACCGGGATCAGCGGGCGACGACCGCCTCCGCGTCGACGTGCCCGAGCTTCTCGGGGTTGGCGATCGAGTACACCTGCGTGATGCGCCCGTCGACGACGGTCAGACTCACGACGCCCACGAGCACGCCGTCGAGCTCCATGCGCACGCCCGGCTGCCCGTTGACCCACGTCGACGAGGCCACGAACGTGCCCTGGACCTTCGCGAGGCCGCCCACCAGGTACCGCGCCAGCTTCTCCGCGCCGACGATCGGCCGGCGGGACGCGCCGCGGACCTTGCCGCCGCCGTCGGCGACCGACACGACGTCGGGCGCGAGCACGTCCATGAGTCCCTGCAGGTCGCCGCTGTTGAGCGCCGCGACGAGGCGCTCCACGACCGCCTCGTGCTCGGTGGCCCCGACCGTGACGCGGGGCCGGCGCGCGGCGACGTGGTCCTTCGCGCGGTGCGCGATCTGCCGGACGGCCGCAGGGGTCTTGCCCACGGCATCCGCGATCTCGTCGTACGGCACGTCGAAGACCTCGCGCAGCACGAACACCGCCCGCTCGGCAGGGCCGAGCGTCTCGAGCACCGTGAGCATCGCGATCGAGAGGTTCTCGGCGAGCTCGACGTCGTCGGCCACGTCCGGACTCGTGAGCAGCGGCTCGGGGAGCCACTCGCCGACGTACTCCTCGCGCCGCCGCGACACCGTGCGCAGGTGGTTGAGCGCCTGCCGCGTCACGACGCGCACGAGGTAGGCGCGCGGCTCCTGCACGGCGTCACGGTCGATCGCCGCCCACCGCAGCCACGACTCCTGCAGCACGTCCTCGGCGTCGGCGGCAGAGCCGAGCATCTCGTACGCGACCGTGAACAGCAGGCCCCGATGCGTGACGAACGGGTCGTCGACGGCGGCTGTGCTCATGAGCGGGAGCCTACGCGGAGGCGCCGACGGCAGGTCGCGCGGCGAGCGGCGGCAGCCCGCAGGCATCGGCGAAGTGCTCGGAACGGATGCCGAGTGCGATGTTCATCCGCGCCGACATGTTCATGAACGCCACCCGGGCGGCCAGCTCCACGAGCCCCGCCGGCCCGAGATCCTCGAGCAGCGCAGCGGAGAGCTGGTCCGTCACGGCGGGCGGGGTCTGGCTCGCCGCCTCGGCGTACTCCATCACCCGGCGCTCGAGCGGTGTGAACAGCGTCGACTCGCGCCACCGCGGCACGTCGCGCACCTTCGCTGCCTCCACATCGCGGTCCCGCGACATGAAGTAGTTGAAGTCGAGGCAGAAGCTGCAGCCGATGGTCGCCGCCGCCGCCATCGCGGCGAAGGTCGCGAGGCTCGCGTCGAGCTCGTGCCAGCCCTCGATCTTCCGCCCGATGCCCATCGAGTCCTTCATGACGCCGCGGTGGTGCCACAGCACTCCCAGGGAGTCGGGTACGCGGCCGACCATCCTGCGCGCGGCGAACCTGATGAGCGCGCCCTGCGCGCCGGTGATCTCGGCCGCGGGGATGCGGGTGTCGCTGGTCATGTCTACCTCCGTGTCGAATGGGTCCTTCGACATGGAGACACCGGCCGCCGGCGGTGTGTGACAGCCCGCAGAGAATTACTGCGGGTCGAGCCCCAGATCATCGAGGTCGATGGCGGCGAGCCACTGCAGACCCTCGGCCTCGACGGCCGCCTGCGCGCCGGTCTTGCGGTCGACGATGACCGCCACCGCAACGGGCTCGGCGCCCTCGCGGCGCAGCGCCTCGACGGCCTTGAGAGCCGACTGGCCCGTGGTCGAGGTGTCTTCGACGACGACGACGCGCTTGCCCGCGACATCCGCCCCCTCCACCTGGCGCCCGCGGCCGTGGTCCTTCGGCTCCTTGCGCACGACGAACGCGTCGAGCGGCTTGTGGGTGCGCGCGGACTCGTGCATCACGGCGTTGGCGATCGGGTCGGCGCCGAGGGTGAGTCCGCCGACGGCCACGATGCCGTCCACATCGCGGATGAGATCGAGCATGATGCGCCCGATCGAGGGGGCCGCGCGGTGATCGAGCGTCAGCTTGCGCATGTCGACGTAGTACGTCGCCTTCTTGCCGCTCGAGAGCGTGAAGTCCCCGTGGAACACCGCCTCGTCCTGGATCAGCGCGATCAGGTACTGGCGGTCGGCTTCGAGCTGCGGCGTGGAGGCGGCGGTCATGCCCTCGATTTTACGGATGCTGCGCCCCGGCGCCCGCTCAGGAGCCGATGGGGACCAGCTTCTTGTATGTCGTCGAGAAGCCCCACTTCTGCGCCGAGCCCCGGTAGCCGCAGGATTCGCCCGCGTAGATGATCCCGCCGGAGTTCGTGATCGACCACGCGGTCGAACGCTGCGCCGCCAGGCACGCCGTGCTGGTCGTGTAGCCCCACTTCACCACGGTGAACGACTTGTACGCCATCGTCGCGGCCTGGGCAGGCGCGGCGGCGGCGATGCCCGCGCCCGAGGCGACGCAGACAGCGAGGATGCCGGCGAGCAAGCGGTTCTTGACGGTCATGGTGCCCCTTCTCCAGCTGGTGGCGCCCAGTCTTGCACAGCCGCGCCGGCTCTCCGTCCGTGGCTCCGCTGCCATGCCGTTCCCGGCGCGAGGGAGGGGTCACTCGTCGATCGGGCGCCCGCTCAGCATCGCGACGTCGCGCGGTGTCGCGCGGGAGGCGACGGCCTCGCGGCGCTCGTCCTGCCCGGTGGCACCCGGCGGCAGCAGCGCCGCGACGGCCCGCGACACGTCGGGGTCGGCGTCGCCGTCGGCGAGGGCGTCGGTGCGGGAGAGCGCCAGGCGGGCGGCAGCGGCTGTGCCGGCGTCGGACGAGTCCGCGAGGCGCTCGAGCGCCGGCTCGGCGGCGCCGATGACGCCCGCCCCGAGCAGGCTCTGCACCACGTCGCGATCGCGCAGGTCGGCGGCGAGCGCCGCGTCGTCGCCGGCGGTGCGCACGAGGACCTCAGTGTTCGAGGTGAGCGTCTCGCCCGGTCTCACGCTGAACCCGGCGACCACCTCGTAGCGGCCCGGCGCGGGGAACAGCGGGGTGCTGCCCTCGGAGATGAGGGGCACCGCGGCGACCAGCCGCTGTCCCGCGGCGAGGTCGACGGACCGAGGCGCCGAGTCGGCCGGCCAGGGCCACAGGGCACGGGCGACGCGCCGATCGGGTCCCGTCACCTGCAGCTCGAGATCGCCCTCGATGAGGTTGAGCCGCGCGCTGACGGTCGCCGCGGAGCCCGTCGCCACGAGTTCCACCTCGGCGAACGCGATGCGATCGAGCGGCACCGATCCCGCCGGCAGACGCAGCCGCAGCTCCAGCCCGGCGTCATCGTGCGCATCGGATGTCACGGCACAATCCTTCCCCTGCGGGGCTGCATTGTCGAGAAGCCTCACAGCGGTCGAGACACCACGCGTCTGATGGTGTCTCGACCGCTTGCGGGTTTCTCAGCGGTGCGCAGCTGACCGGCCTCGGCGGTCGCGCACCACCCGGTCAGCGACCCTGCGGTGCGACGAAGTCCGCCGCGATCTGCTCGGCGGCAGCGACGTCCTTCCCCGCGGCCGACCGTGCTCCGCCCTTCGCGCGCGCCTTGATCGCGGCGACGGTGTCGGCGACGACCGGCGCGTTCTTCTCGGTCGGGCTCGCGACGGTGACCGCGAGAGCCGCCGCCCGTTCGGCCGACCGGCCGGCCAGCGCCAGCTCGAGGAAGTGCGCGGCCTCGTCCGGCGCCGCGTCCCGCAGGCCGCGGGCGCGGACGTCCGTGAACGACCGCGCGAGCGCGTTCGCGAGCACGAGCGCCCCCGCCGCACCGGTGTCGGTGTCGCTGTGCTGCTCGGCCAGGTCCGTCAGGACCGCCCGGGCGGCAGCATCCGTCGCGAAGTCGCCCAGGGCGATCGCGCGCCCGACACCCGGTGTGAGCGTCTTCGCGCTGATGTCGACCTCGGCGTCGGAGGCGGGCCCCCGCACGTCGATCGTCACCGGCGCGGACTGCACGGTCGTCACCGGGTCGACCTCGAGCTGTGCGACGACCGTGTGGCGTCCGGGCTCGGTGAAGGTCACACCCTGGTTCGTGAAGAACACCTGGACGTGGTTGCGGATCGACTCCCCCGGCTGCAGCACGGTCGTCGGACGCGGGCCGCAGCCGATCGCGACGTCCACCAGATGCTCGAGGGAGCGATCGGGCGACGTGTGCAGGAAGACGAGGTCCCCCTCCGACAGGTTGATCAGCGTGGTGACCGTGCGCGGCTGGTCCGACACGTTGGTGAGCACCACCTCGGCGGTGACGTACTCGCCGACGAACGCCTGCGCGGGCATCGTGACCGTCAGCGACAGCGCCTCATCTCCCGTGTCGCCCCCGAGGCCCGCCACGTCGACCGGTGCCGGCAGGCCCGCCGAGAGGTTGCCGTGACCCCACCCGAAGTTCTTCCAGCCGGGACGCACCTGCGGGTCCGGCGAGTGGATGAGCGACGTGCGGTCGTGCTGCGAGAACACGAACGACGCGTTCCCGGGGTACGGGTTCGCTGCCGTGGCGAAGCCGATGACATCGCCTGTCTGGTTCATGATCTCGGTGCCGATGCCCGGGTTGTGGACGTCGTGCTTCGGGTGCCACAGGTTGAACGCGTGCCCGGCCTCGTGCACCAGCGTGCGCAGGAACGCCGCAGGAACCTCGTCCAGCGGCCGGTTGCGCGCCGCGGCGGCGATCGTCGAGCCACCGCCCAAAGTGGCGTCGGCGAATCCGGCGGCCCCCTCGCGCGGCACGGTGTCGTCGTCGAACATGATCCCGAACAGACCGCCCTGCGACGATCCCACGAACAGCCACAGCCGCCACTGCTCGCCGCTGACCGCCTGGCGGTGGCCCGACATGAGCGTCGCCAGCTCGGCGTTGGTGAGGTCCGCGTCCTCGGGCACGTTGATCTGGTCGGTGACGACGGTGACGTCCCATCCGGCCGTGGCGTAGACGGAGCGCACCGTGGCGGCCGCCCCGGAGCCGATCGTGGCGGATGCCGGGAAGACGCGGTTCACCATGGCATCGACCTCGATGCGGCATCCTCTGTACATCGGCGACGTCTTCTTCGCGGTGACGTTGGTGACCGTGCCGCCGATCGAGAGCGTGCCCGTCATGGTCTGCGACGGGCCCAGGACGGTGGAGGTCGTCGTCACGACGAGCGGCCGCCGGCAGCGGAGCGTGAGCGTTCCGGTGTCGGTCGAGACGAACTCCTGCGTCGTGCGGTTCCACAGGTGCCGCACGATCTGCACCGTGAGAGTGCCGCTGTCGTACGTGGCGCCGTTGGAGCGGAAGTACCAGGAGTACTCCGACTTCGGGAACGCCGGATACGAGCGCAGCGGGAACGGGAGGAACTCCGACAGGATCGGCGGATCGTCCTCGGCTTCGCCGGCGTCGCGTGCGTCGGCGTCGACGCCGCCGCCACCCGCGAGCGGGCCCCCCGCGAGCGGTCCCGGATCCGGGATCGGGATCGGGAACGGGCGCTGCACCTCGATCTCGCCGAGCACGGGCGGGAAGATCCGCCTCGAGTAGATGTCGCCCGAGATGCGCAGCGAGGACGCGCCGACCTCGATGCGCATCGCACCGCGCACCTCGGGGCCGAACACCGTGCGTCGCTCGAGCTCGATCAGCCACGAGCCGTCCAGGGTGCCGATGGGGCACGGGCGGGTCAGCAGCTCCGGTCGGATGACCGGCCCGACGACGATCTCGCCGTCGGCGTCGAATTCGAGGGGCGCGTCGTCAGTCGCGGCGGAGGCCGCGTGGCCGCAGCCGCAGTCGTGGTCCATGGTGGTCACTCTCTCTCCCGGCCGCGGACGCGGCCGCTGACAGAAAGGAGAATCCTCCGTCGGGCACTGATACGCCAGGGGTCCCGGCGCGCCTTCTCTCAAGGCTTCGCGGGCACCGCCCGGTCCGCTGGACGTCCGCGGCCCGGCCTAGGCTTGACCTCATGCGCCTGGCCACCTGGAACGTCAACTCGATCCGCGCGCGGGTCGACCGCATCGTCGACTTCGCGGTGCGCGAGCACATCGACGTGCTCGCGATGCAGGAGATCAAGTGCAAGACCGAGCAGTTCCCGTTCGACAGGTTCGCAGAGGCCGGGTATCACGTCGAGGCGTACGGCTTCTCGCAGTGGAACGGCGTCGCGATCGCCAGCCGCGAGCCCCTCACGAACGTGCGCACCGCCTTCCCGGCCATGCCCGGATTCGAGAAGGGTCACAACGGCCCCGACGCCCCGCAGGAGGCGCGGGCGATCGGTGCGACCGTCAGCGGTGTCGAGGTCTGGAGTCTCTACGTGCCCAACGGCCGCTCGCTGGGCGACCCGCACTACTACTACAAGCTCGACTGGCTGTCGGCTCTCACGCAGTACACGGCCGAGTCGCTGGCCGCGAACCCCGACCTCGCCCTCGCCCTGGTCGGCGACTTCAACATCGCGCCGACCGATGCCGACAACGGCGACCCCGCCGTCGTGCCGGGATTCTCGACCCACGTATCGCCGCCCGAGCGCGAGGCGTTCGCCGCGCTCCAGGCGGCCGGCGCCCTCGACGTCGTGCGTCCGCTGATCCCCACCGGCTACACGTACTGGGACTACAAGCGCCTGAAGTTCCCCCGCAACGAGGGCATGCGCATCGACTTCATCCTCGGCTCGCACGCGATCGCCGACGCGGTCACGGGTGCGACGATCCACCGCGACGAGCGCAAGGGCGAAGCCCCGAGCGACCACGTGCCGGTCGTCGTCGACCTCGACCTCGAGGGACCCGACGACGACGATCGCCCGATGATCTTCTGACGTGGCGGATGCTGCGGGCCGCAGCACCCGTCAGCCCCGAGCTTCGGGGATCAGTCCTCCGGGCCGACCTCGCCGGTCTGCGGCGCGCCCGGCGCGGGCCCGTATCGCAGCTGCAGCACGCCCAGCGGGCCGGTCACCGCGGGCTCGAGCAGCGTGACGTTCGCGGGGTGCGCGCCGTCGGGGAACACCTTCTTGCCCTGACCGAGCACGACCGGGTAGACCCACAGCGTCAGCACGTCGAACAGCTGCTCCTTCAGCAGCGTCTGCACGAAGTCGACGCTGCCGATGACGTGGATGCTCTCGTGCTTCTCGCGCAGCGCCTCCACCTCGCGGGCGAGGTCCATGCCGAGCTGCGACGACCCCTCCCACTCGAGGGTGGGCAGGCCGCGCGAGGCGACGTACTTCGGTGCGCTGTTCAGGGCGTCGGCGATCTTCCCGGACTGGTGCGGCCAGTAGCCGGCGAAGATGTCGTACGTCCGCCGTCCGAGCAGCAGCGCGTCGAGCTCCGAGATCCCCTTCCAGATCGAGGCGCCGATGGCCTCGTCGGGGAACGGCGCCTGCCACCCGCCGTACGGGAACCCGTTCGACGGATCCTCCTCCGGGCCGCCGGGGGCCTGCGCGACGCCGTCGAGCGTGGTGAACAGGTCGATGTAGATGCGACCGGTCATGGCCGCCTCCTTCCATGCCGGGGCGCGCACTCAGGCGACGAGCACGACCCCGGGGTCGATGGGGATGTGGAACGTCTGGGCGAACCGCTCGAGCAGCGTCCCGTCGCCCGCGACGACAGCGAGCACGTCCTGGTCGATCGCGTCGGCCGGGGTCAGCTCGCCGGAGATGAGGCGACGGATGCCGGGACCCGCCGCGAAGATCAGGTCGGGCTCTCCGGCGGTCGAGGCCTGCGTCCCGAGCCGCGGGTCGACCGGACGCCCTGCCGGCTGGAGCTGCGCGATGCGCAGCCCGGAGGCGTCGACCTGCACGCGCAGCACGACGTCGCCCACGTGCAGCTCGTAGTCGGCGGGCGGGAGGGTGGCGGCAGCATCCGTCCGGAATGCCGTCCGGAGCGCCATCGTGAGAGAGTCCGCCGTCACGACGTCGTCGGGCTGCGGTTCGCCCATCTTCTGGAACCCCCACCGGCCGAGGGCCAGCACGATCGGCTCGAGCTCGCGCCCGTACGGCGTGAGCTCGTACACGAGCCCGCAGTGCAGCAGCGGGACGCGGCGCACGACACCGCCCTCCTGCAGCTCCTTGAGCCGCGTGGAGAGGATGTTGGTCGGGATCCGGGGCAGGCCCTGCTTGAGGTCGGTGTAGCGGCGGGGACCGACGAGCAGATCGCGCACGATGAGCAGTGCCCACCGTTCCCCGATCAGCTCGACGGCCGTCGTGACCCCGCAGTACTGCCCGTAGCTGCGGGACGCCACTTACGCCTGCGCCTGCTCCGCCATGTAGGCCTCGGGGCCCTTGGCCGCCGCCTCGGGGTCCATCCACATGAACTGGACGCCGTTGCCGTCCGGGTCGATGAGGTCGCGCGCGTACATGAAGCCGAAGTCCTGCGGCTCGCCGGGTGCGGTGCCGCCGGCCGCGACGCCCGCCTCGACGATCCGGTCGACGTCCTCGCGGGTCTCGCGACTGATCGACAGCAGCACCTGCGCGTGCGTCCGGGGGTCGGCGAACTCCTTGTCGGTGAACGTCGCGAAGTACTCCTTCGTGAGGACCATGAAGAAGATCTGGTCGCTCCACACGATGCACGCGGCATTCTCGTCGGTGAAGAGCGGGTTCAGCGCGCAGCCGAGGGCGGTGTAGTACGCCTTCGAGCGCTCGAGGTCGTTCGTCGGGATGTTGACGAAGATGTGCGTCATTGCCTTGCTCCTCCGTGTCGGGCTTCGTGTGTGCGTGCCTGCGCGACCATGGTTGCAAAAAGCAAGTTTGCTTGTCAATAGCAAGTAAATGGCGAACGGATGCTGCGCCTCACGGCTTCGCGTGAGGCACGGGGCATCCGGGCGCGAACGTCCCCATCCGCTCGATGTCGAAGCCGTTCGGATAGCTGCGGATCCGGGGCAGATCGATCACGTGGAGCGGCGTGCGGCGCTTCGGCAGCACCGCGACCGCCCGAGCCCGCAGGCGGAGCGCGCCGGCCGACAGGCGTCGCGCGACCCGCCCGGGATCGCGGTAGCCGAACGCCCGCAGCAGCGGCGGGTCCATGAGCGCCCGGCTGAACACCTCGACGACCGGCGCGAAGAGACGTGGGTAGAACGAGACGAGCAGCGCCAGCGTCCGATCCGCCACCCGCGCCGACGCGGAATCGTACGCGAAATGCTCCCGCTCGTAGTCGTCCATGAGCGCGGCGAACTCGGCGTACGTCTCGGGAATGTCCTTGATGCCCATGTGCCGGCCGAGGCTCTGGTAGTACCGCACCGACGCGAGCCGCTCATCGGCCGTGAGCGGCCGCCATCCGAACGCGTGCAGCCAGCGCACCGGCACGACGACGAACGTCGACAGCACGTACCGCATGTCGTCGTTCGAGATGTCGTACATGCGGTGCATCTGGTTGATCCGCCGGATCGCCGCCCGGCCGCGCGGGCTGTCGAAGCCGCCGAGCAACGGCACCTCGAGCAGCAGCGACGTGTCGTCATACCGCTTCTGCGTCGCCCGCTCGAACTCCCCCGTCTCGTCGAGCAGGAGGCCGATCGACGGCACCGCATAGGTGCGGAACAGCGCGAAGCTCAGCGACTGATTGAGGTCCCACGCGAAGTCGTAGGTGCCGAGATTGCGGTAGATCTCGACGAACTGGGTCTCGGGGTCGAGCCCCGCATTGCGGTCGTGCACGGGATCCCCTGTCGACACGAGGTGAATGCTCGCTAACTTACCCGGCGAAGGCACCGGGGCGCAGCACCCGGGTTCTCCGTCGCGCGGGGGATGCCGCCGCGCCTGCTCCCCCGTAGCGTGGAGGGATGTCCGACCTGCCTTCCGCGCCCCCGGCGCGGCGCCCCGCGCCGACGGCGGGCGAGTTGCGCAACGACGTCTGGCTCGCCGGTGCGCTCTTCGTCGCCGCGGTGATCAGCACAGCCCTCGGCTCGGTCGCGGGCATCTACGGCGCCGACGCCACCGCCGGCATGCAGTGGGCGCTGCTCTACAGCTTCGGGCTCACCGCCCCGCTCGCCGTGCGGCGGCGGTTCCCCGAGATCGTCGTGATCGCGATCGCCGTCGTGTTCTTCATGGGCGTGACCTTCCGGATCCCCGACCTCTACGTCTCGAACATCGCCATGTTCATCGCGATGTACACCGTCGGCGCCTGGGTCGACGACCGCCGCCGTGCGATGTGGGTGCGCATCGGCGTGATCGTGGCGATGTTCGTGTGGCTGCTCATCACGATGTTCCAGGCGGCGATCGATCCGTCCGACGAGAGCCTGTCGCGCGCGGGCCTGTTCTCGCCGTTCGCTGCGATGATGCTCATCCAGCTGCTCATCAACGCCGGGTTCTTCGGCGGCGCCTACTACATGGGAGACCGCGCGTACGCCGCCGCGATCGCGCGCGCCGTCCTCGAGGAGCGCACGCACGAGCTCGAACGGGAGCGCGAGGTGACCGCGGCCCAGGCTGTCGCGCTCGACCGCGTGCGCATCGCGCGCGAGCTTCACGACGTCGTGGCGCACCACGTCTCGGCGATGGGTGTGCAGGCCGGTGCCGCGCGTGCGGTGCTGGATCGGGATCCGGATGCTGCGCGCACCGCGCTGCTCGGAGTCGAGACGTCCGCCCGCTCGGCGCTCGTGGAGCTGCGCCAGCTCCTCGAGACGCTCCGCACTGCGGGCGCCGACGCCGAGGGCGGTTCGACCGTGCACCTCTCGGCGCTCGCCGAGCTCGTCGCCCATGCGAACGAGAACGGCCTGACCACGACGCTCACGATCGTCGGCGACCCGGTGGACCTGCCCGAGCTCGTCCAGGTGAACGTGTACCGCGTCGCACAGGAGGCGCTCACCAATGCCCGCCGCCACGGCGGCCCGGATGCCACCGCCGACGTCCGCCTGCGCTACGCGCGTGATGCCGTCGAACTCGAGGTCGTCAACACCGGCCGCGCCGTCACCGCTCCGATGCGGCCGGGACTCGGCCTCGTCGGCATGCGCGAGCGCGCCGTCGCCTCGGGCGGCGAGCTCGAGGCCGCGCCACGCGCCCGCGGCGGGTTCCTGGTGCGGCTGCATGTGCCCTTGGCCGTTCCCGCCGAGGCGGTCGGGGCGTGATCCGGGTGCTGCTGGTCGACGACCACGCCGTGATGCGGGCGGGCTTCCGCATGATCCTGGAGTCCGCGGGCGACATCACCGTGGTCGGCGAGGCGTCGACCGGCGTGGAGGCGGTGGCGGCAGCATCCGATCTGCGTCCTGACGTGATCTGCATGGACGTGCAGATGCCCGACATGGACGGCCTCGAGGCGACGCGGCGCATCGTGTCGGACCCGTCGGGCGATGCGGCGGTCGTCGTGGTGACGACGTTCGACCGCGACGACTACCTGTTCGACGCGCTCGCGGCCGGCGCGAGCGGGTTCCTGCTGAAGAACGCCGGCCCCGAGGAGCTCATCTCGGCCGTGCGGGTGGCTGCGGCCGGCGACGCGCTGCTGGCGCCCGAGGTGACGCGCCGCGTGATCGCCCGCTTCGCTGCCGCGCCCGATGCCGAGGCCCGCTCGACCCCCTCCCTCGACCCCGAGACGTCATCCGACGGCCGAGACTTCAGTTCGCGCTCGCAGTCTCGGCGCGCCGATGGAGTCTCGGCGGTGAGGGTCGCGGCGCCTCCGGCGGTCGAGCTCACCGAGCGCGAAGGAGAGGTGCTGCGGCTCGTCGCCCAGGCGATGAGCAACGCCGAGATCGCGCAGCGGCTCTACATCGGCGAGGCCACCGTGAAGACGCACGTGTCGAACGTGCTGCAGAAGCTCGGCGCCCGCGACCGGGTCGCCGCCGTCGTCTACGCGCACCGCCACGGCCTCGCCTGACCCCGCCTGCTCCAGGCGACCACCGGCATCACGTGGGCGCACCGGGGCGGGAGGGTGAGACGACGGATGCCCCGGACCCGGCGCCGCGAGGGGCGCCAGGTCCGGGGCAACCGGGGTGCTGGAACGGGAACATCGGCCTGGGTGGGGCCGACCGGGGGAAGGATCAGGCGGCGACGGGGACCGCGGCGTAGCGGTCGACCAGGGCGCCGAAGGCCTGGAGGTAGCCGATGAGGAAGTCGGCGGTCTGCTCGCTGGTGACCTCGCCGGTCTCGGTGAACAGGCCGGGCGTGGTCTGGACGTAGCCCTCGGGCTGGCCGAGCGTCGGAGCGTTGTAGTGGCTGAGGATCGCCTTGAGGTGCTGCTGCGCCGCGGCGGTGGCGATGCCGCCGCCCGAGGTGCCGATGACGGCGGTGGGCTTGCCGTCGAACGAGCCCTGACCCCACGGGCGGGCCGACCAGTCGAGGGCGTTCTTCAGCACGCCGGGGATCGAGCGGCTGTACTCGGGCGTGATGATGATGACGCCGTCGACGTCGGCGATGGCCTGCTTGAAGTCGCGGGCGACCTGGGGGAAGTCGGCGTCGAAGTCGGGCGAGTAGAAGGGGAGGTCCTTGATCGGGATCTCGACGAGGGTGGTGCCCTCGGGGGCGAGACGCTCGAGGGCCTTCGCGAGACGACGGTTGATGGAGGTCGACGAGATGCTGCCGACGATGTAGCCGATGGTCCGCTCGGACATGTGGGTTCTCCTAGAAAAAAGCAGAGGCGTCCCCGGTGGGGACCACCGTGGACGTTCCACATCCATGCAAGCACATGCACGCCGCATCTATTCCGGCGCATGAAAGATCTCTCATCCCCCGCACGGCGGACCCGGTCGAATCCTCCCCGCGGGGGAGGCCCCGCAGGGCTCGCATCCGTAGCGTCGATGACAGGGGAATCGAGAGGAGACACGGATGCTGCAGCTTCGCGGTATCGGCAAGAGCTACGGGGGGCGGCGCGTGCTCGACGACGTGTCGTTCGACGTGCGGCCCGGCCGGCTGACCGGCTTCGTCGGCGGGAACGGCGCCGGCAAGACGACGACCATGCGGATCGTGCTGGGGGTGCTCGCGGGCGACGCCGGCACCGTCACGCTCGACGGCGCTGAGGTGACGGCCGCCGACCGCCGGCGCTTCGGCTACATGCCCGAGGAGCGCGGGCTCTACCCGAAGATGAAGGTGCACGAGCACATCACCTACCTCGCGCGACTGCACGGCTTCTCGAAGACGGATGCTGCCACGCGCGCCCGCGCGCTGCTCGAGCAGCTCGGACTCGGCGAGCGCTTGAACGACAACGTCGAGACGCTGTCACTCGGCAACCAGCAGCGCGCGCAGATCGCCGCGGCGCTCGTCCACGACCCGCAGGTGCTCATCCTCGACGAGCCGTTCTCGGGCCTCGACCCGCTCGCGGTCGACGTCGTCGCGGGCGTGCTGCAGCAGCGCGCCGCGGCCGGCGCCGCGGTGCTCTTCTCGTCGCACCAGCTCGACGTCGTCGAGCGCCTGTGCGACGACCTCGTGATCATCGCCGGCGGCACGATCCGCGCGGCCGGTGCCCGTGACGCCCTCCGCGCCCAGCACTCGACCCGCCGCTTCGAGCTCGTGTCGGCCGGCGACGCCGGGTGGCTGCGCACCGAGCCCGGCGTCGAGGTGCTCGACTTCGACGGCGGCTACGCCGTGTTCGACGCCGACAGCGACGAGACCGCGCAGCGGGTGCTGCGCCGGGCCGTCGCACAAGGGGATGTCGCGAGCTTCGCGCCGCAGCATCCGTCCCTCGCCCAGATCTTCAAGGAGGTCATCCAGTGAGCACCACCGACACCCGCCGCGGCGGAAGCGCTTTGGGCGCAGGGCAGGCCATCTGGCTCGTCGCCGAGCGCGAGATCGGCTCGAAGCTGCGCAGCAAGGCGTTCGTCATCTCGACGGCGATCCTGTTCATCGGCGCACTGGCGATCGTCATCTGGGGCGGCTTCCAGGCCGCCAGCAACACCGGCACACCGGTCGCGGTGACCGCCGACGCGCAGCAGTACGTCGCCGACGCGCAGGGGCTGGACGTCACCGACGTCGCCGACCGCGCCGCCGCCGAGGCGCTCGTGACGGACGGCGAGGTCGATGCCGCGGTCGTCGGCGACACGTCGTCGCCGACCGGGTTCGCGGTCATCGCCGAGTCCTCCGCGCCGACGTCGCTGCTCCTGCAGCTCGCGCAGGTGCCGCCGGTGGAGCTGCTCGCCCCCGAGGAGGGCAACGCCGCACTCGGCTACATCGCTGCGATCGGGTTCGGCATCGTGTTCCTGCTCGCCGCGTCGCTGTTCGGCGGGACGATCGCGCAGAGCGTCGTGGAGGAGAAGCAGACCCGCGTGGTCGAGCTGCTCATCTCGGCGATCCCGGTGCGGTCCCTGCTGGCGGGCAAGGTCATCGGCAACACGGTCCTCGCGATGGGCCAGATCCTGATCCTGGCCGCCATCGCGATCATCGGCCTCACCGTGACCGATCAGACCGCGCTGCTGCAGGGGCTCGGCGCCCCCATCGCCTGGTTCGCGATCTTCTTCCTGTTCGGCTTCATCCTGCTGGCGTCGCTGTTCGCGGCCGCCGCCTCGATGGTGTCGCGTCAGGAGGACATCGGCTCGACCACGATGCCTTTGACGATGCTCGTGATGGCGCCGTACTTCCTCGTCATCTTCTTCAACGACAACCCGCTGGTGCTCGCGATCATGTCGTACGTGCCGTTCTCGGCGCCGGTCGGCATGCCGATGCGGATCTTCCTCGGTCAGGCGCAGTGGTGGGAGCCGCTGCTGTCGATCGCGATCCTCATCGCGACCTGCGTCGCGGCGATCCTCATCGCGGCCCGCATCTACGAGAACTCGCTGCTGCGTATGGGCGGCCGCGTGAAGCTCGCGGAGGCGCTCGCCGGCTGAGGCGCGGATGACGGATGCCTCGACCC